>CAZSIZ010000043.1:0-26561 GCA_964606645.1 uncultured bacterium | reverse complement strand
TGCAGCGCATCCCGCCATAAGGAGGAGAACCGTTTGGCAAACTGAGGATGGGTTTTACGAAGCAGCGGCGTGACCAGCAGCCGGTACGGCAACGCCAGAAAGCGGGACCATTTCAATTCCGTTCCGATGCTTTCGACCGATTTCTCGACCGTCTGCCCGACATAAAAATGGAGCCGTTCGTCACGGAGGAGCGGGGTGAGATCGCGGTGAAAAAACGCGGTGAAAAAAAGAATTGGATCGGGTTCGATCGCAGCCAGAATCCCGTTCTCCGGCAGCGTCTTCAAAACTGAACGGGCGTGGTCTCCCATCCCGAATCCGAACAGAAGAACCGCATGGATCGCTTCTTGATGGATTTCGGCCCGATCCATCCAGGTTTCGATTTCGTCTTTGGGTTGAGCGGTTTCGTATAAAGGGTAAGTATCCCCGGATATCGTGGAAGGCGCGAAGAGATTGATGGTATCTTCGTCCAGTGCCTTGACGGGATAGAGACGGTCCTCGACCTTGGGGGCCAACGAGGCGATCGTTTCGGCCTGTTCGGGGTTGAGTTCCTTCAGGGCTTCGAGATTGGCTTCAAAAAATGGACCGTTCGGCATGGTCCACGATCCCTCAAATCATGGTTGAATTGGAATTCGAATAATTCGGTTTTTAACTCTATCCTATTGTAAGGCTAAAACGAAGGAGTGTATATGGAGAATCGGGCCACCGAATCCTGCCGCCCATCCTGCCGGTCGATTGTGTTGGCATGAAATGGCCAGTCCAAGCTGTAGAGTGAATACGGCCCGGACTGGCCAAAATCGATTTAAACTTAATACTCAAATCGATACGAACGATTTTTCAAGCACGATAACGTATCGTGAAATCATGCTTCGAGATTTAATAAACCGGCCAGTTTGCCGTATCGGTCGGTACGCTATCGATGAAATAGATGCGTTCGACTCCCTGGGCATCCCAAGGGAAGGTTGGATGATTGGTGCCAAACCATTCCAACGCCCCGGCGTCGTAGTCGATTGCCAAGACCTGGAAACCGATCATATCCCCTGCGCTTGGAGGAAAGACTTCGTTGGCAAAAGCGCCGGTCATCGCCGACCAGGGGATTCGGAGTTCTATTTCCCAATTGCCGGCATCCGGTTCCTGACTCTTGCCGTCGAACTCGGCAACGTCCATCAGGTCGATTGATTCGATCCAACCGGGAAACGCGTTTTTGAAAATCGGTTCGAGATTCGCGTCCTCGGGCGATACGGTAGGAATAAACATTTGGGTGGTATCGGTTATGTCAGGGACTTCTGCAAAAATGAACTGGAGCGTATCGGCGCCATTGGGATCTGGCCCTGCAAATGAATAATTATCATCGACCACTTCCATCGCCGCATAGAAATAGTCATCATCCCACATAAAATAATAAGTCGCGTTATAATCATCGACCATTGTTTCCGTACTGCCTGCGGGATGCAAGGAGCCGTTGTGAATCATATTGGGGAAGTAGGGATCGGCGCCGGTCAGTGTGAATTCATTCATCACCAAGGCCTGCGCGCCTGCATATTCCCCGGCGGAAACATCACCGTCGATCACGATGGTTTGCCCCGAAGCGAGTTTGACTGCATTGACCGGCCATCCATCTTCTTTATCCGCCATTGATTCCGCCGCATGTAATTCCGCAATCTCACCGGCGCTTAACGCCCGATTGTAAATCCGCGCGTTATCCAGATACCCGGCCCATTTCTCACCTCTCGAACCTTGGTTGTCACCGCCTAAATATAACGGCTGGGGATCGGCCATGCGCTGTGTAATGATTTGGGTTCCACCTTCTGCGCCATCGCGGTAGTACGTGAGCAAATCACCTCGTTTCACCACGGCGTGATGAATCCAGACATCATTGGGAATATCCTCGTAATCCAGATTGTCATCCCCGTTTCCATTCATGTGCCACTCGAATTTGGTCGGCGTGAACTTGATGAACTGGCGGGGGGTGAAATCGGCATTATCAACGCCCATGCGATTGCCGAAGATGATTTCATTGTCTCCATTCCCTTCAGCCTGTTTCGCCCAAAACGCCCACGTGAAGTCGACATCCGCAGCCATGACGGGGATAACCGCATCACCGGCCAGCCCGTAAGCGCTATCGGCCTCACCGGCAAAACCGATCACCGATCCGCGTTCGGGATCGTTGACCCAAACCGATCCATTATCGCCCAGGCCGTTATTGATGTTGGCGATGGTCGCGTTGTTTCCTTGACCGCCAGAATTCACGGCCATGTCACCAAAGCCTTCATCGAATCCCCAGAAACCGACTAAACCCTGAGCGTGCGATACCGCCCCCAAAAACAAAACGAATGACAATGTACAAACGGTAATTCTGATCATCTTCATGCTTGCCTCCTGATAGTGAATCGTGTATTTCTTCAAATAACAAATTGATGCCGCGATCAATACCATATATTGACGACTGTCATTTTCAACACAAATAATACCAAATTAAATTCCATGTTGTCAATAGCGGTTACATAAAATTACAAAAAAATCAATAAACATCATATTCAGTCACCGTTATTGATTGCACAGAATCCATAAATTAAGGACTAAATTTTGTACTGCATGAATGCGAGATAGACAAAATTCAATAGGCGGTGCTTTCAATTATTGAAGCGCTTCCCGGCATCGTTGACGGAACTTTGGGGGATGGCTTTCCGCGCCCTGTTTCCAGGCGGTTTTGGCGGCGGAGATTTTCCCTTGTTCGGCGAGTGCTTTCCCTTTCCAGTAGAGCGGTTCGGCTTCGGCGGGATTGGCGGAACGCCCCACACCGAGTTGGGCGGGATAGGTCAGCGCCGTGGAAAAATCGCTAAGCGCTTTCTCCACCTGTCCTTTTTCTAGGCGTTGCTTACCGCGCTCGATATGCGCTCGCACGAAAACGTTGCGGGAAACGGTGCGGTTTTCCCAATTGGAGAAGAATGAATCGTTCAGCAGATCGATGGCGTGGGTGTACTCCTTCTCATCGACATAAGCCTGGGCGAGTATTTCGATGATATCGGTGCGACGCGATTCACGCTGCGGCATCGATCCCAGCAAGTCGATCGCCTTTCGGCGATTCCCATCCGCCAGCAGGATCCTCGCCAGATCGCGGTACAGCGCCTGATCGCCGGGACGGGCGGATATCGCCGAGAGGTAGCAGGATTGCGCCGAAGAAAGGTCGTTGCCTTTTTTCCAGCGCATCAATCCCAGATTGCGCCACGCCACGCTGAGAGCCGGATGGGTATCCGCTGCGATTTTCCACTGCCGTTCCGCTTCCTCCAAACGGCCAAGCCCGCCGTAGAGATTGCCGAGGCGCAGGTGGGTTCGGGCGTCGCAGTCATTCCCGCCGTGTGTGACCCGAATGGCCCATTCCAAGACGTCGATACTCTCCAGACGGGACGGGAACATTCCGTCGCCGTGGATTTCTTTCACCTCGCTCAAAAGACGTTTCGCGTTTTCCCAGTCTCCGGATCGGCTGGCGTAGTAAGCGAGGTAGTAATACGGGATCGGATTATCTGTCTTCCTACGATCTTTTTCCAGGAAAAGCGCGTCGAGAATTCGATACGCTTCATCATTCAGACCCAGCTCGGCAAAAATCGAAGCGGCTTCCACCATTTCGAATTCCACCTCACCCAGACAATCATTCATCGCTTCCGCAAACCGTATCAACCCGTTCTTTTTCATCAACGCCGACACCGCTTGCGGGACGGGATCGGTGGGATCGTCGAGGGTTCTGGCGTGGGCCAATTCTTTAGCGGCATTTCGATTTCCGGCCCCATATAGTGCCAGGAGATAATGGTTTTGAGCGCGGTTGTCTTTCGGGTTGCTTTGAACGGCATTCTTGAATGCTTCCAACGCTTTTCCCCGTTGCCCCAATTGGATTAGCGCCCGTCCAGCGAGGTCGTATCCCTGGGAAGCCGTCGTTAGCGTCTTGACGCTTTTATAGGCGCAGCGTCGTGCGTCTTCCGGATTTTCGTTCATCAAATACGCCGCTCCAAGCGTATACCATGCCATCCCGTTATCCGCATCGCGCTCCAATGCCCGATTTAGCCGTTCGATGACGGAATCGTACAATCCCGCCTCCAAGTCGAGAATGGCAATACCGTGAAGCGAAGGCGCGTGGTTCGGATCTTTTTTAAGCGCCCGTTCGTACCAGTCGCGGGCCAAGGGACGGTTGGTCTGTTTATCGTACAGCAGCCCTTTGAGATAGGTTTCTTCCGTGGATAATTCTTCTTCCTTTTTAGCGGATTTCCAGTCTGGTTCGGGTGGTGTCCGCTCAGGGATTTGCAGCGGCGAACGGTACGAAGCCAGGACTTCCCCGTCGCGATCCGTGATTTGAACGTCGACGATAGCGTCGGGATCGGTGTCCAGAGAAACGATCGCCGGGGCGAGCGGAGACAGATTCAGTTTCGATTTTTCAAGGATTTTCCCATTTTGGCTGAACTCGCACCGGGCGTTCGGAAAACGGCCCGTGGGGATGAGCCGGAACTCCAACTTTCCATCGTGCGGAAGCCGCTGGACGGTGAGGTCGAGGGTGGCGTATTCGAAGCCGTCTTTCAAGCCGTGTACGGGATACCACCACTCCTGCCAGGCCACCTCTTCACGGGGACGCAGCAATCCGTAATCCGCCTGGGTCAGCAGCGGCCCGCTTTGCACTTCGATGTATTGCTCGTCTCCTTCGTGCAGGTTGCGCTGGCTGACGATGCCGTCGCCGGACTGTCCCCAGGTCCACGCTTTTTTACCGATGAGAATGTTGTGGTCGGCGTATTGGACGATCCCCCGGTCGAGGCCGGTGTCGTACGCGCCGAAAAAGTCGAACGCGCAGTCGTAGGCGAAGACGGAACTGGGACGGTCGTAGTTTTTCAGCCAGGTTAAATCCTTCCCCTTATCGATTGGCCAGGAATAAAAACTGGTTCCATTATGATCGGTTCCCAGGGTCATGGGGTAGATAAAACGAGTTCCGGGCAAACAGTAAAACGCCGTACAGTTCCAGAAATAGTAGGGGTGCATCCCATCGGTTGGATTGAAGATCGCGATGCGTTCGTCGAGATAGGCTTTGCCGGGATGCAGGGTCAAATAGACGGTCCAGCGCGTACGGAAAATCTGTTCCGTGTTGCTGATCGCCAGCGACGCCGAGCCGTCCCGGTTCTTCGTATACGTGACGTTGACCGGGGTCACGATGGTCACCGCATGGCCGTGCGGGCCGGTGTTCCATTCGATCCCCCCCGAAATCCACGCGCCGCGCATGGCAATCATGCCCGGTTTGACCACGCGGTTGGTGTGAAACATCTCTTCGCCGGTGGTTTTATCCAGCACGGAGTAGATGCGGCCCGACAGCTCGGGCAGGCAGGTCACTTTCAGGTATTCGTTTTCCAGAAAGAGCGCCTTGTAAACCCGGTCTTCCTTTTGGGTGGAGATGTTGTCCTGCATGGTGTAGGGGTAGATGATGGAGCCTTCCAGGGCGAAGAACTTGGGATTGATGTCTTCCGGTTCCCAGGGATACGTCGGGATCGTGATGGTCCCCTCCCAGGCTCGCACCCCGCACCAGGCGGATGAGCCGCTCAGCACGATGACGACCGATAGAATAATTCCCAGAGTGGTTAAAGTTCGGCGCATGATATCCTCCCTCGATTCGGTTTTGAGAATGCTACCACATCCGGCATGAGCGGGTAAATGTGCGTAACGAAAGTTGCATGGTTTTTATTCGGCACGCTCTTGAGACTAGCGGCTGGCTAGGAGGGAACTGGATTACTTGTTTGCGGATTGATCGTTGAGGATTTTTTGGGTGATGTGATGGACTTGTTCGGTGATCTGTCTGGCCAGTTCCAGGGCGCGAACGCCGTCCTCCCCGGAGACGACGGGGGCCGTTCGGTCGATCACGCATTGGATAAACGAATCGATCTCGATTGCCAGGGGCTCCTGCTGTGTCAGTTCCGGCCGCTCGTGCTGGATGGAAACGGCTCCTTCCGAACCGGTGGTTTTCCGGTAAATCTGCAATTCGGGTTTCATGAAATCGAGCGAAAGATAGGTATCCCGTTGGAAGAAACGGATTTTTCGCTGGCGTTCAGGCGTCACCCGGCTGACGGTCAGGTTGGCGACGCACCCCGATTCGAAGCGGATACGCCCGTTGGCGATGTCTTCCTGCGGTGTGATGATGGGCACGCCCACCGCATCGATATCGACAACCTTGGACCCGACGAGCGTGAGGATCAAGTCGATGTCATGAATCATCAGGTCGAGAACGACGCCGACGTCTTTCACTCGGGGCGTCGGGGGGCCGAGGCGGTGGGATTCGATGAACAGCGGGGAGTTCAGGTGCTTTCCCAGTTCGAGCACAGCGGGATTGAAGCGTTCGATGTGTCCGACCTGGATCGGCACATGGTGCTCCCTGGCTAAATCGACTAGTTTTTCCCCTTCGGATACAGTCATCGCAATTGGTTTTTCGACGAGGACGGGAACACCCCGTTCGATCAGGCGGGAAGCGATGTCGAAATGTTCGGCGGTGGGAACGGCGACGCTGGCCAGGCCGATCTCTTCGGATACCTCGTCCAGGCTGCTGGCCGCCTGGCAATCCCACTGGCTGGCGATCCGAGTGCGCACTTCTTCGTCCGTGTCGACAACGGCGGCCAGCCGGGTTTTTTCGTTATTGGCGTAAATCCGCGCGTGGTGCTGCCCCAGTGCTCCGGCTCCAATCACTACTGCATTCAATCGATCCACCATAATCCTGAGATTCTTTCTTTTGAACCTCTGCAAAATATCCCCTCGCCCTCTGGGAGAGGGTTAGGGTGAGGGAAAAGACTTAAAATATTGAATTTTGCAAAAGATTCTTTTAATAAGCGTTCACCGCATTGCAAGCGGTTTCGTACCATCCTAGCAGTGAGCGACAACACGTCTAACCCCTCTCAAGACGGCGAGGAAAATAGGTGATGGATAACCGGACTATCGATCTGGTTCTCACAATGGCATAATCGGTTAAATCGAGACTCGAATCGGAGGCAGTTATCGTGAAAACGAGAATCTTTTTAATGACCCTCATCGCCGTGTTTGCCGTATCTCTGACCGAACCGGCCGAGCAGCGTCAACGGCGTTCTTCACAGCAGCCGGTTCCCGAAGGAACGGCCATCGAACGCGACTTGGTTTATGCGACGGTCGACGGAAAAGATTTGCTTTTGGATGTCGCCTACCCGAAACAGAAAAGCGATACGCCCCGGCCGGTCGTGGTCTGGATTCACGGCGGCGCGTGGCGTGCGGGAAATAAGGCGCGAAATCCGGCGCTCGACCTCACACGCTCCGGCTATGTCACTGCCAGTATTTCCTACCGATTCAGCCAGGAAGCGATCTGGCCCGCGCAAATTCACGATTGCAAAGCCGCTATACGCTACCTGCGCACACACGCCAAGAAATTCAATATCGATCCAAACCGATTCGGTGTCTGGGGTAGTTCCGCTGGGGGACATCTGGTCGCCATGCTGGGGACCTCCGGCGATGTCGAAGACCTTGAAGGCAAGGGGGGTTGGCCGGATCATTCCAGCCGCGTCCAGGCCGTCGTCGATTTTTTCGGTCCGACCAATTTCATCAAAATGTGTGATTTCCCCAGCACGATGGATCACGCGGGGTCGAATTCTCCCGAATCGCAGCTGGTGGGTGGGCCGGTCAAGGAAAAACCGGAAATGGTGCGGTCCGTCGATCCGATTACTTACGTTTCAAAAGACGATCCCCCGTTTCTCATCGTGCATGGCGATAAGGACCCGCTCGTGCCTCACAACCAATCCGTGATTCTTCATGCGGCCTTGAAAAAAGTGGGAGTGAATTCGCGGTTCATCACGGTGAAAGGCGGCGGTCACGGCGGTTGGAATACCGAAACGATACCGACCAATCAAGAAATTAGGAAGACCGTGTTTGAATTTTTCGATCGGCATTTGAAATAGGCGAAATCACTATTTCATAGCAGGTCAGAAACGAGTGAAAACAGGACAGCCCACCCAACTTAACTGATTTTTTTCTTTTGAATGCTGACAACGATAGGGTCGATCTGAGATGTTTCGACTTGATGACGTTTTAAAATATGTGAGACGACTTGGGCGGCGGCTTCGATTTCATCGGGAAAGACTTTATTTGCTCCAGCCGTGAGAAGGGTGCTAACATCCAGCCGAAATCTTGCCCGGACTGTAATATAGACATCGGGTGCGATACGCCGCGCGGCTTCGACGGCCTGTTCGATCGCATGGGGATCGTTGATCGTGAGCACCAGTTCACGAGCGTTCTTCACCCCAAGGTTTTCAAGCACTTCCTCGCTGGTAATATCGCCAAAATAGGCGGTTTCTCCACGATCGTTGGCTTTACGCACGTTCTCGATATTAAGTCCTGCAATGACATGTGGAATGCCGCATTGCCGCAGCGCCTGTGAGAGTTGCTGGCCCACGTAACCATACCCACCGATAATGACGTGATCTTTTAAACCGCTTTGTTCTTGTGCGGCGTCCTCTGAAGTTTTTACTTTCAGGATCGAATTGATCACCCGCATCTTTCCAACGCCGGCTGCAAGTTTGGGGCCGAAAGAGAGAACGAAAGGGGTAATCATCATCGAGAGAATGGCGGCAGCCATCACACACTCTGAAAGCGGTCCTTCAAAAAGCCCCGTGCCTTTCGCCGCGTTGGCCAGAACGAATGAAAACTCTCCCACTTGAGCGATTGCGGATGCCGCGAGCACACTGGCCCGAAGGGAGAGTCCAACAAGTATCCCGGCAATAATAACCACGATAAATTTCATCACCAGCAGCGCCATCAAAATGGCGAGAATTAAATGCCAATTATCGATGAATACGATCGGACTCAGCAGCATTCCAACCGAGATGAAAAAGAGACTGGTGAATCCTTCACGAAAGGGAATTAATTCGGCGATCGCTTGACGTCTGAACTCCGAACCAGCCACGACCAGGCCTGCAAGAAAAGCGCCCAACGCAAGTGAAATCCCTGATAACGTAGCGGCCCATGCCGTTCCAATGCTGACCAATAAAACGGTCAGAACAAACAGGTCACGCTCGCGAGTCCTGGCAATGAATTGGAACAAGGGTGGAACGATCAATTTCACCGCGAAGAGAATAACGAACAGAATCGCCAACGTTCGTATCAAAACGGTCACAACACTCCAACCAGAGGAGAGTTCGTCGCTTAGAAATGGAATAACGAGCATCATGGGGATCACGATGATATCTTGAAAAAGAAGGATCCCCAGCGCAAGGCGTCCATGAGGGGCATCGATCTCTCCACGAATGGAAAGGCCGCGTAACGCGATCGCCGTGCTGGATAGAGAAAACAGAAAGCCGGCGAATAATGAGATTGGCCACGGATACCCGAACAGCAGAGCGACGGTGAACGTTATTGCAATCGTCACGGTGACTTGAAATGTACCACCGATCAAAATGGGCAGCCAAAGGCGATGAAGACGCTTAAGAGAAAATTCGGAACCGATGCTGAACAACAAAAGCACGACACCGATTTCGGCGAGAATCTCGATGTCGTGCAGGTTATCGATGACGCCAAGCGCTTGCGGTCCGATCAGAACGCCGACGAGAATAAATCCCGCGATCGAGGGGATTCCGATTCGGTGCAGCAGCGCGACGACGGCAACGGCTACTCCAAAAATGATGGCGAGGTCACGCAGGATGACGAATTCACTCATTGGACTGAATCGCTTTCAGCTAAGAATGGTGGGTCGAAAAGCGTGACCCATCCTGCATTCTGGAGGACATCCTTCAGGTGCAAGGAGTTTGTTGGACATTTAGCATGGTGTTGTTTTGCCAACGCGCTTCGATGGTGTCGGCAGACAGATCGGCCCCGCAGTTCCATTCGATGTAGTAGCCTCCGTTGCGAACCTGGGAGAACTCAGCCCAATCCTTCAGCGGCAAGAAGGCCAGTGATTTCATATAGGGTTGAACATCAAAAATGCCGAAACGCCCGTCTTCGGCGACGATGTGCAGGGTGCCATCTTCCCGCGATGTGACTTTCGCTATCTTCATTGATCCAATCCTCGAATGGGCAATGGATTCTGACCATTCACGGCCAGTTCCCAATCCACCATCAAGTCTTCCTGGTGTATCTCGATCCAGGCAACAACCAGCTTATGCTTTTTCGGTGGCAGACTGCCTGCCAGCACATTCCCGTCCTCGATCGAGTAAACCGCGACCTATCCCTGATAGTCCGCATGAAAGTGCGGTAAGTGATGCTTGTCCGTGTCATAAAAAACATCCGGATCAGAATGCCGTAAAACATCGATATTGTAGGCATGATACCTATTCCTTCGCCGAACAATCTTTTTATTGGTATCATCTGATCGTTTCATTTTGAATTCCAGTAATAAATGTTTTTTTCTGGGTCTAAAAGTTACAAAATTACACGGCTGTCCCTCTCTCGCTAAACCTATATAGAATTTATTATATTTCAATTCAAGTTCAGGATCAAAACTATGGACTATATTAAATAATATGTCCGCCAGAGAAACGGTTCCTTTCGTTCCTTTTTTTCACAGTTGGTCCCAGAGGGCGGCGACCTCGTATTTGATTCGCTGGGTGACGGCTTCCATGGATTGCTCTTCGGGGAGGAACGGTTTTCCGAATGCGATGTGGATCGCGCCGCGTTTGGGCAGGCCGGTTTCGCGCGGAAGAATCGCCTCGCCGCCTTTGATGGCCACCGGCAGGATGGGAACTTGCAGGCTCTGCGCGAGCATTCCAACGCCGCTTTTGAATTCCTCGAGCTGACCGTTTTGGATTCTTGCACCTTCGGGGAAGATCAGGATACTCCATCCCTTATCGCAGATTTCTCCCGCATAGACCATGCTCTGGCGGAATCCGGAAAATTGCGGTAGCGGGAAGATGTTGAAACCGATCGTGGTGATTTGCCAGGCCAGCCACTTGCCGATTTTGATCCGGAGGGGGTCTCCCTTGCTGTCGAAATATTCCTTCCAGGCGGCGGGACAAATTCGGCTGCCGATTTCCGGGGGAAGAAGCGACATGATGAGCGCCGTGTCGATGTGGCTGGTGTGGTTGGAGACGACCAGAAGCGGTCCCTTCAGGTGCTTCAACTTTTCCATTCCCTGACTTTGGATATCGCAGTAAAACGAAAGCAGGGGACGCAGGAGAAGGCGCTCGAAGAGCCATCGCACGCCCCGACATGGGACCGAGCGCGTCCAGCGGCGAAAAACCGGCGGTGCGATATCGTTTTCCCGTTTCTGGACCAATTCATCCAGACCGGCCACGGTCGTTTCCGATGTGACCGCCGTGTCGTCGATGTCGAGACGGAATGCTTCCTCCAGCCGCGAGATCAACTCGACCCGGTCGATCGAACTCAGCCCAAGGTCCTGACCCAGGCACGCGTCCGGGCGAAGTTCGTCGAGTTCAAGGTTCCCCAATTCGCAAAGGATTCGTTCGAGTTCGCTGCCTTCGATGGGGGATTTTTCAGCGGCGGTGTCATCGCGGGGAACCAACTGTTTGCGCACTTCGTTCTTTTTGATTTTCATCGTCGTGGTTTTGGGGAACTCCGGCGAAGACCACCGGCTCCACGACACGATCCGCTGTTCGGGCATGAGTTGTTCGTTTGCGGAATCGATGATGGGCTGTCCGTCGGCATTGCCGTCATTCAAGACCAAGACCGCATGGACGGCTTCTTCGTTTTCGCCCGTTCCCAAAACGCATGCTTCCTTCACTTGTGGCAAACGTTCCAAGGCGTGCTCGATATCTGCCGGGTAGATGTTGATCCCGTCGCCGGTCACGATGATGTCTTTTTTCCGGCTGCGGATGTATAAGTAACCGTCCCGGGCGATTTCTCCGGCGTCTCCGGTTTTAAACCAGCCGTCTTCAAAGACTCCAGCCGTTGCCTCGGGATTTTTGAAATAACCGGAGAATATGTTCGGACCGCGCGCGAGAATTTCATTATCGTCTGACAGGCGGATATCGACATGGCTTAAAGGAAGGCCGACCGATCCCAGTTTGTTTCGGCCAATCCGCCCCGCCGTCAGCACGGGACTGGTCTCCGTCAGCCCGTACCCTTGGATCACCTCGAATCCCAGACCGCTCCAGAACGCTTCTATGTCCGGAGGTAAAGCCGCGCCACCGCTGACGAAGAGATGGAAACGGGTGTTGAACTTTTTATGCACGGGATAGAAATACAGTTTGCGAAATGAACGGGGCAGAACTTTCGTCATTTTCTGGCCGAACGATAAATAGCCGGATAGATGCTTTTCCGCGAACACGCTTTCGATGCGTTGTTTCAGCAGCGCGAGTAGGCGGGGCACGACGATCATGGCGGTGATCGATTCGCGCTGAAAGACCTCGAACAGCGCGGACGGTTTCAAGACCCGGATATAGAGGACCGTTCCGCCCCCGGCTAACGGCGTCCAGAATCCAGGGGTCTGTTCCAGCGCATGGCTTAGAGGCAATACCGAGAGCAGATGATAGGTCGAATCGACGGGCACGACGTTTAAAATATCCGAGGTATTACTGGCGAGGTTTCCGTGGGTGAGTACAACACCCTTGGGCGCGCCGGTCGTGCCGGATGTGTAGACGATTTCCATCACGTCGTCCGGGCTGATTTCGGGCGTTCGATCGAGGGGAGCGATTTCCTGCAGACGCGCGAATAATTCCTCGGCGATCAAAGACGACACGGAGATTCCCGGTTCTTTTTTGAACTGGGTGCGGATCAGCAGTTTGGCGTCGGTTTCTTCGGCGATGCGGCGGGCGAATTCGGGCGTATTGCGGATATCCAGCGGAACTGCCACGACACCACTGAGAGCGCACGCGCAATAAACAACCGCCCATTCTGGGCTGTTGGATGCCCAAAGGAGAATCCGGTCTCCTTTGGTGATTTCCTGCTGCTGAAAAAGGGCAGCGCAACGGTAGATCAATTCACTGAATTCCCGATAGGAATACCGGAGAATTCGGATGCCGTTGAACAAGCGTATTGCTTCCCGCTCGCCGCGTTCGGGAAAGCGGTGGACGATCTCCGCCAATGTTTGACAAGATACCTTTGCTGCCGTTTCCGTCATGCTTGTCTCCCATACCAAAGGAATTTTACTAGGTTACTACAACCTCGCGCGCCACTCTATCCCGAACGACGGTGAATTCGCGGTTTTGATCGGCGGGGTGAAGCAGGCGTTCGACGACCGACTGGTTGATGGATCCCTTGGGTTGGAAAACCGTCAGCCGCCGACACAGATTGCGCAGTTCGCGCACGTTTCCGGGGAACGGGTATTCGTGAAGAAATTCGAGGGCGTCATCGGTGAAACGCTTGAGGCTCCTTTTGTCTGTGAAATGCTCAACGAGCAGAACAATATCACCGTCCCGTTCGCGCAGGGGCGGGGTATCGATATGCAGAACGTTCAAGCGGTCGAACAGGTCGGGCAGGAAAGCGCCCCGCTCCACTTCGACGTGCAGTGGACGGTTGGTGGCGGCGATGACACGGGTTTTGATGGAAACCGGTTTTCCCGCGCCGATTCGGGTGACGGTTCCCTCTTCGAGAAAGCGCAGAAAACGGCCCTGGATGTCGAGGGGCAGCGTGCCGATTTCGTCGAGAAAAACACTGCCTTCGTGTGCGGATTCGAGGAAACCGATTTTACGGCGAACCGCCCCGGTGAACGAGCCGCGTTCGTGGCCGAAGAGAATCGATTCGACCGTGGCGGGATGCAGGGCGGCGCAGTCCACGGTGACCGGGGTGGCCCCGCGAGTCGGCCCCATGCGGTGAATCGCTTTCGCCAGCAATTCCTTGCCGGTCCCGCGTTCGCCGGTGATGAGGATCGTGTCCCACTCCGGCGCGGCGGCGCGTACCCAGGCCGCCAAATCCAGCATAATCCGGCTTTTCCCTAAGATGTGATACTTCGATAGATCGTGTGTAGTCAATGGAATGTACCTCCTGAAAGTTGATTGTGAGGAGGAATTTTAGTCGAAACGGCGTCCCCTTTTCGACCCCCTGGCGTCACCTTTTTACCGTCTTTCCGTCACCTTTTTCACTTTCGGGTAAGAAATAGAGTGATAGAATACGATATATAACGTGTATCTTATATATTTTGGGAGGACTTTCCCTATGGACGCCGTTATTTTTCAGCCTATCGGAATGATTCATACACCCTATACACGCTTAAAAGGAATGCCGATTCAACCGGCTGGCGCAAAAGGGGTCAAGGGAACGATCGAAATCGAATCCCAATACGTAGAGGGTTTGAAGGACTTATCCGGATTTTCGCACGTCTTTCTTCTCTATCATTTCCATCGTTCGGAAGGGTACTCGTTGGTGGTAACTCCTTTTTTAGATAAGCACCCTCACGGAGTATTCGCGACCCGCGCCCCCAAGCGTCCCAACGCCATCGGTTTATCCGTGGTTCGATTGCTCGGGGTGAGCGGCTGTACCCTGCAGATTGAAGACGCCGATATTCTTGACGGAACGCCTCTGCTGGATATCAAACCTTACGTTCCCGAATTCGACGGGCGTAAAGAAGTTCAAATCGGTTGGCTTTCTGAGAACATCGAACGGGTTGAGAGCGCTACTTCCGGGGATCAATTTACTCAGTGATTATCATTTGATTTCAATCAGCGCTTCCGTCCAGTGTTTTAATTGCCAGGCGTTGAAGACGAGGTCGGCGGTGATGAGGGCGGGGCCGGATTTGGCTTGGAGGGAGACGGTGACGGGGACTTTGATGAATCCTTCCTGGCGGGGTTTGGCATTGATGGTTAACGGGCCGCTGGGAACGCTCCAGCCATCCGGCGCGTGAAGGCGGATCTGGTAGGTGGCTTCACGGTCGGCGTGATTCATGATCGCGACACTCAGTTCGATTCGCTGCCCCGGTTTCGCTTCCTGCGCGTAGGGATAGAACCGCGCCCAGCGTTCGTCGATGCCGAAGTTCGGATCTTCCCACGGGAACAATTCTCGCAATGCCTCGACGCGCCGTTCCAGCGTATCGATCATGAAATCGATCTGTTTCCTGGAGAAGCGGAATCCCGGTCCGACGTGCTGGTTGATGAGCAGGTAATTCGGCTCCATCTTTTTCAACACATTCAGGCAGTAGAAAAATCCGGTATCGGGATGGAGTAAGTTGCGGTTGAGTAGGCAGTAATCGTCGATGCCGGACGGGGTGAACGAGTCGCCGATGAAGAAAATCGATTCGCCACCGTCCTTCTTTACGAGCAAGCCGCCATGATAGAGCGTCTGTCCGGGATGATAGGAAAAAGTGAATTGAAATTCCTTCCAGCGCTTGGTGCTTCCCTCTTTCATGATCTGTGACGACTTGATGGGATTTGGGGTGAGACACGGCATTTGGTAGGCCGCCGGACGTTCCAAAATATCACGCTGTTCGGGGCAGAAATACAGACGGCATTTCCACTCATCCGCCTGGGCCTGCGCCCGGTCGGTGTGGTCGTCGTGGTAGTGGGTGATGTAGATGCCGTCGATGGATTTCAGGCGGCCGGACTTCAGCATCTCGTTCACTTTACCCGCAATCGCCTGGCTGCCGCAATCGACCAGGAAACCCGAACCGTCCTTGGAAACGATCAACCTCGCGTTGCTGATCGGAACGATCCAGTCCGGAAGCGTCTTCTCGACCGTCTCCGCCATCGGCATCCAATCGATTCCCTTTTTATCTAAAACTCTTTCGGCGCAGGTCTGGATATGTTCGTCGCCGAAATACCAACGTAGCGCACAGATGGAGAGGTAGTTTTCGTAGACCGTTTGGAGGCGGCGGATCAGCGTTTGGATCGATTCCTGTGGATTATCGATGACCGGACCGCGCGAAGGAATCAGCAAATCGGGTTTCTGCTTTGCGATGGTGCGCAGGCTTTGGATCGCCTCGGAAGTGCGGGCGGCGTACCCATGATAACCCCTGAGGTTGACGCTGGGGATGGCATCCTGAAGGCTGTAGAGGTCGAGGATTTGCCCGTTACCGAAAATCAGATCGCCGACACATGCGATTTGCCTGCCGTCGATCTCGAAGAGATACGAGACTGCCCCTCGCGTATAGCCGGGCGTATCGATAACTTGAATCGAGAGACCTCCCCACGCAATCGTCTCGCCGCCGCGAACGGTTTCGGCATCCTCGAAGGATTCGGTGAGGATTTTCGTGCTTTGCTGAGCGTAATCGTGAAAGCGCTTTTTCGTGAAACCGGACCAGTAGGATTCGACATTGGTGAAAAGTTGTTTTTCTTTCTGGGGAACAACGGCCAGCGCGCCCCGTTGGAGCGGTTTGAGTCCGGCCCATACCACGTCGCGGCGGTGGTGGGTGAACAATACCCGGTCCACCTGCGCGGGGTTGTCGCAGGGATCGCCGTAGATCGCCAACCGGCCGCTAGCGCTTTCGATCAGAACGCCGTTGACTGCGCCATGCACGACCGATACATTCGGAGAAATTTGCTGAACGGTATCTGCATCGATCTCCATGACGCAGACGATCGCGATCGATAATAAAAAAAGGAAAACTTTGTAAATTCGCTTCATCAGAATCTCTTCTCCCTAGAACATTTTTAGTTCTTATCCGGTATTTGAATACTATAACACAAGAGGGATTGGAGAAACAATCGACGATTCGTATCGTGGAGACCTTAAGAAATATCCGGGATGGCGACGTAGGGGAGTTGGCGGTATTTTTCCTGGTAGTCGAGACCGTAGCCGACGACGAAGACGTTGGGGATATCGAATCCGCGAAAATCAGGCTCACGCACGCCTTCTTTCACGCTGCCTTCTTTGACCAGAAGTACACAGGTTTTAAGCGAACGCGGATTCTGACTTTGGCAGTACGAGTAACCGTAAGCAAGGCTGGCCCCGGAGTCGAGAATGTCGTCGACGAGCAGAACGTTCCGCCCGGCCATCGGCGGCAAGGGCAGGGAGACGTGCTGGATTTCGGCCTGGGGCGACCTTTCCCCTTTATAACTGGAAAGAAACAGAAAGCCGATTTCAACGTCCAGGTCCAGTTCCTTCATCAAATCGGTGAGCAGCGGGACCGATCCTTTCAGCACCGAAATCAAGACCAGCTCCTCACCCCGGTAATGCCGGGTGATTTCGGTTCCCATCTCGCGGATTTTTCGTTCGATGGTTTCGCGGGTGATGAGTATCTTTTCGATCGGAAGAGTCATGGCGATTCGGGATTATTTTCATCCGGCGGATTATCGATATAGTCGGATAACTGCCGAAGCAGTGCTTTGACGTTTTTCTGTCGCTTTTCGACTTGATAAGAAAGATCGAGGTATTTCTGAGCAAGCAGTAATTGACCGGTACGGCCGTAAAGAGTCGCCAGCAAGTTGTAGAGAGATGGGTTGGTCGCGGGAAGATTCATCTCTTTCAACAGCCTCTCCGCTTCGATGGCCTGGACAAGGGCCTCGTCCTCACGACGGCTGGCGAAAAGCATCTCGGCGTATTGGACGCGGGTCCAAAGGGTGGCGTTGGGCGAAACGATGGCGCGTGTGAAGGAACTTTCCGCCTCACCGAAGCGTAATAAGATCACTTGGGCTCTCCCGGTCAACGACCAGTTTCTTGCATCGGATGAATTGCGTTCGGTCAGTTGCTTTGCCAGGGGCAGGGTTTTTTCCGCATCGCCCAGAAGCAGGTAGCACTCGGCCAATTGGCGCAAGGTATTGCTCGATCCATCGTTTTGAGTTTCCGCTTCCTGAAGGAGTTTTTTTCCCTCTTCGGTCCGTCCCTGCTTGAGAATCACGAACACCAGCGCCGCTTTGGCGGCCGTGGATTCATCCCCCAGACCGATGGCTGCCCGGAAACTGCCCTCGGCGGTCTGCCAGTTGCCCATCGAAGCGTGAATGACTCCCAGGGTGTGCTGGGCGCGGACGGTTTGGCGTCCCGTCGGGTCGAGTGCGTTGAACTGGTCCCACGCTTCCTGAATTCGTCCGGTGTCAAGCGTCAGTTCGACTCGCAGCAGGTTGATGGCGTTATTCTTGGGGGAAGCCGCCCTGGCTTTTTCGATCGAACGTCGGGCGTTGAAGATTTCTCCCTGCATTCGCTGGACCGACGCGAGGTTATAGAGCAGATCGGGGTTGCGGGGGAATCTAGCCAAGGACTGGACTAACTGCTTTTCGGCTTCTTCCAGGTTTCCTGCCTTGACCAATGGAGTGACATCGACGATCACGGTCTCCTCGTCTGGCGACGAACAGGCGATCGTACAGACCATCAATGATACGATTGAAATCACTTGAATGACCGATACGGCCAATCGGGAAAAGTCTTTCATTGAAAACGGACTGATACGCTCCATGATGTTGGGTATCCGAATGATAAGTTGAGATATTATCCTATCATTGAGTGGAAACTCGATCAAAGCCTTTATTGGATTTAATAACAAAATTATTGTATTTTACGAAACCAATCGGACAGGGGAAACGATGGAATTGGTACAATCCAGTCTACTGAACGAAATCGGCGGGATCAAACACGGTTTTTTCCGGCCAGGCTCACGGCCGGGCGAATCGAGCCGACGCGACAGTAATCTGAGTTTTAAGAATGGGTTGGCCAGCCAAGTGCTGGAGGCGCGAAAACAGGCCTGCGACACGATCGGAGTGCGGCATGTTGATTTGACTCATGTCTATCAGGTTCACGGGACGAGTATCTTCACCGTGGATCAAACGCACCGGGGTGCGGGGGCGCTTACGGGCGAGGATCAAGTGGGACAGGGAGATGCGCTGATTACCTCCGAACCGGATGTTCCCCTGGCGATCCTGATCGCGGATTGCCTTCCCGTCTTCTTCGCCACTGGCGACGCCTCGGCAGTCGGACTCAGTCACGCGGGCTGGAAGGGAACGCTGAATGGGTTGGCCTCGAAAACAGCCGAGCGGTTAACCTCGGATTTCTCCATCGAACCGAAAGAACTGCGCGTCTGGATCGGGCCGGGGATTTCGATGAACGGTTTCACGGTGGGGCATGATGTCTGGGAATTGTTTCAGAACGCATGGAGTGAATTTGATGACTGCTTCGACGAATCACGGCGTTGTGTCGATCTGAAACGACTGAATTTTCACCAATTGACGGTGTGTGGCGTGCTGTCGGAAAATATCGAGGTCTCGCCGGATTGTACGTTTGGCGATCCGCGTTATTTCTCCTACCGCCGCGAAGGCCCCGGCATCGGACATAACATGGCTGTTATCCAAAATGATTTTCCAATAATATTTCCAACAAATGGCTATACTATCGCCATACCGATGATGGAAACGATCGATACAAAACGGAATATCAAAATTGGGACGCGGGAGGTGCAGGATGGATGATTCGACGAATGTCAACGATTGGCTGGAGACGGTGGCGATGGTGCTGATTCGCTGTTTTTGGATCGGCTTCGCGATTGTGCTCTTTTGGTTTGTTATCATTCTTTGTGCGAGTGATTTCGTCTATCAAGTGCATTCCACCTTTTTTACGATGAGCGAAACACAGTTCGATTTAATGCACTACGGCGGGCTGGGTCTAACGAAGCTCGTTGTTTTTATCTTTTTCCTGATCCCCTATCTGGCCATTAAAATGGTTCAGGCGAAAATGAAGGGTTGAATCAGTTTTATTGGCTTGAAAACCGCTGCTTGACTTCGTCGGCTTTGTCCGAACGGACGAGGATACTCAACCAGTTATCATACCAGAACCAGTCGTCTTCGGGAATTTCATCTAACACCGCTTCGAGCGAGAGGTAATTCGTTTCGATATAGGGCGTGATTTCGGGGATGTACAGCGCCCACCGTTCCAGCCCTTGCTCGTCGCGGCCCCGCTGCGGCCTCAGATCGACCAACAGCAACACGGGCTGTTTCTCTGTCAAATCGTTGATAAAAAATTCAATATGGTGAGGGGTGATACAGCGGACGAATTTGTCTTTCCAGAGCGGGGCGAAGTGGTAATACCTCGCCCCTGCATAGCGCCCTGAAAGAAAATAGACGGAATTGGGATCGCGGCCCAGCAGAAGGATTCGGTCGCCAGGGGCGGTCAGTTGTTTGATGGCATCCGCGACGCTTCGCTGCATAGCAGTAGCACTGGAGTCAGATTCCTGTGCTTCGAGTACTGAACGGGAATCGGCGGCGAAACGCTGTGCGGCGCTGTAAAACGGTATGAGGCAGACGGCGCAGAGGAGAAGCACGTAACCCATCGCCGCTATCGATTTGACCTTGATTAAACCCGCATGAAAAGTCTGCTTGAACAGCGAGACGATGCCGTCGAAGAACAACGCCAGCAGCAGACTGACCGTCACCGCCGTCTGCACGTAGTAATGCTCGTAAAACTCGCCGCTGAGCGAAGCGGAGATCATGTCCCCGCAAAAAACGAGAAGCAACGGCCAGAACAGCCAGCGCGCGTCTTTCGTCACCCAGCGCCACACGGCCAAAACCAGCAATGGAGAGAAAAGATACGGCCCGGTCGCCTGGATGAATTTCCAATGCCAGTTCAGGATATCGGCCCAGGGCCGGCTAGGGCGTCCCTGTCCGATGTAGAAAAAATTGAATCCGTAACTCGCCTCGAAATAATCCCGCCAGATTCCGTGAACGAGAAAATACAACGAGATGAGGCATTCCGGGACGAGGATTCCCGCCAGCAAAACACCGGCATACCGGACGGTTTCAGAAAAGTTTCGGCGAGGCGGGAAAGCGCGTGCGATCACCCATAAGGCCACGCACACCGCCACGGCGAACGTCTGGCGGAACTGAATCGCGATCCCCAGACAGACGCCCGCAATGAAAACGGCCTTCAGCGAGAGAGGCAGTTTTCGCAGAAGCATCACAAGATAGAGAACGATAAAAAGAAGCGCGCTTTCCTCGGTCAAGCCTCCCGACCGGACCGTGTAACGCATACTGGTGTAGAAAACGAAACTGGCCAGCGTCAGCAGCGAAGCCGTCATAGAAAAATAGCGGTGGCATAGCACGAACAATCCAATCGCGCCCACTGACAGGCAGATGATTTGAAACGATTTGACCGCCGTCAAAGAAAAGGGAAACAGGCGCAAGGGGATGGAATGATAGAAGAAGATTCCCGGTGCTTTATGGTCCCAGAAATCCTGAAACGGCAAATCCCCCCCTGCCCACGCCTGGCCGCCATACAGGAAGAGTCCATCGTCGTGCGCGAGGTGACCGACGAATGTATGATAGCGGAACACGCTGTAACTAATGAGCACGGTCAGCCAGAGCAATCCAAGTAAAAGAATCGAGCGTTTCATGAATTCCATCCACGGTGATTCGAGCGTTACCTGATTTCTGCATCAGCCTGGGATCGGACAATCCGGTCCATTCATTCTATCGGATGATTCGTGTTCACCGCTAACCGAACTAGTAGTCTGTCCAATTCGTTTTACCGGGTCGTATTTCCCGTTTTCCCTCACTCTAACCCTCTCCAAGAGGGCGAGGGGATTTTGTTACTAGACATTTCTTGTTGGTCAGAGTACTAGATACCGGAGGACATTTATTTCGCTGCCTGTGTTTCAGCCGGTTCTTGTAGCGTATTCGGTGATAACGCTTTTTTTTGCAGGATAAAAAAGCCGATCAATCCGACAGGAAAAAGTAGAAGGGAGATCAACTGCGATGTCGAAAGATGATAGAAAGCGCCGCGGTCGTCGTCGCGGAAGAATTCGATCGTGAATCGCCCAACGCCATAGAACATTAAATAACACATCGCGATTTGCCCCCGGAAACGCTGGCGGCTTCGAATGAGCAGCAATAGACCGAAATGGGCGAAACAGAATAGCGATTCGTATAGTTGTACGGGATGGACAGGAAGAGAATACGAGGCCGTTGAGGGCAGCAAACCCTGATCCCAATGATCGTAGGACGCGGGAGAGCCGTTCGGGAACCTTACTGCCCACGGCATCGAGCACAATCCGCCGTAACAGCAGCCGAACAGAAAACATCCGATCCGGCCGATCCCTTGCGCCATCGCCACGTAAGGTGCGAAAAGGTCGCCCACTCCAAACACGCTCTGCCCATGACGCCGAGTATACCAGGCCGAACACAGCACCGCTCCGACGAGACCACCGAGATACACATAGCCGACACGCGAAAACAAGATTTCACTGGGATGGCTCTTGTAACTATCCCAATAGACCAGAACGTGAAGCGCACGGGCGAAGACAAAGGCACTGATAGCGATGACCGTGATCAGGTTCTGGATGAATTCCGGACTGTAACCGATCCGGATTCCGCGTGAGACAGTCGTCAGCCAGAGGCTGGCGAAGGCCACTGCGACCATCAGACCGTACGTTGTCAATTCAACGCCGAACAGATCGATGAAATGGGGATGCATGGTAAGCGCTCCAAACGAAGCATTCGGTTTTCAGCCGTCAGTTCCCATCACTCGCCGGAGATTTCACACTATCCGCCGCCGATTCGGGCTGCTCGGACTTGTGTTCTTGCGGGGTTTTCCAGAAGAACAGTTTGACGACCAGAATGACCTCTCCGACCGTCAAAGCGGAATCGGCGATATTGAACGTCGGCCAGTTGTACGAGCCGATGAAGACATCGATGAAATCGATCACATAACCGTACAGGATACGGTTCGAAACATTTCCAAGCGCCCCGCCGATCAGGAGTCCGAAAATAAGCAGATACCAGGAATCCATGGCCAGTTCGGCGAATTGCTTGTAGACGATCACGATAAGCAGAACGAAAGCAATCGGCGTCAGAATGTGCAGCAATCCGTTGTAGTTCTGAAAAAGTCCGAAAGCGATTCCCGTATTCTCGACATAAGCAAATCGGAATACATCGGGGATGATTTCGATTGGGTCTTTCCCGCTCAGCCGATTGACCGCCCAGATTTTCGTCAGCCAGTCGAATACCAAAACGGCCGAGGCGATCCCGAACACAAGAAAGAATTCCCACTTTCGGTCCGTTTTAACTTGAGAAAGAGGAAGCGGGGCATTGTCATTCACGTTCATTTTCTCGCGGTATATCCAACAGCCGGAAACTTCCATTTGCGTCAAGGATTATTTTCTTTCGCCACCTGACATTCGATACAAAACTGCGCGAAGGGTTTGGCAATCAGGCGGTCTTTACCGATCTTGCCGTCACACCGTTCGCACGTGCCGTACGTGCCGTCGTCGATTCGCTTGAGGGCGTGATCGATTTGCGACAGCGTATCCCCTTCTTTGCTGAGGAAGAACAGGTTCTTCGTCAGTTCTTCCTCTTCATTGCTGTGTTCCGCCATGTGGATGCTGAAATTGGAATTATCCGACGCCGGGACGTTTCGTTCAGCGAGCGAATCGACTTCCTTGGCAATCCGTTCGCGTTCTATGGTCAAGGTTTTCTTGAATCGTTCGAGGTCTCTTTTATTCATCGATGTTCATTTCCATTTCATGAAAAGTTGATGGCTGTGGACCGGATGTTCTCGACGGAATTCAACCGAGAACGGTCTGGCAATAATCACACGTTTCCTGACCGCCGGCGGGATCGAAATAATGCCAGCAGCGGGGACATTTCTCTCCCGGCGCTTTTTCCACGGCGACTTTCAGGCCGGGGATCACGCTGCTTTCGAAAACGTCGTCACGGCCCGCAAGCGAAGCGGATTCGGCTTTGGAGACGATCAAAACGCTGGCCAGGTCGTCGCCCCGTTTTTGCTGAATCGAAGACTCCAGCAGTTTTTTCCAGACGGGATCCTCGATTTCGAGAATCGTGTGGCTGTCGAGCGAATGCCCGATGACCGAAGCCGCGCGCGCCCCTTCAATGGCTTTGATCGCTTCGGCCCGCAGCAGGAAGATTTTTTCCCAGCGGTCCATCAGTTTCTCATCGGTTGCTGGAATATCCCGTTCCGGTTCGTGGAGGAAAACACTCTCTTCTTCCACGAGTTTCAAATCGCGGAGATAGGACCAAATCTCTTCGCTGGTGAACGAGAGGATGGGTGCGATACACGCGGTCAATTCCACTGTGATTTCAGCGATGGTTGATTGTCCCGACCGGCGTTCGAGAGAATCCTTGCCGGAGACGTAGAGCCGGTCTTTGATGATATCGAGGTAGACAGCGCTGAGATCGACGCTGCAGAAGTTGTTCAGGTCGTAAAAAATCCGATGAAAGTCGTATCGCTCGTAAGCTTGAATGATTCGTTTTTTACACTCGCGCCATCGGTTGAGAATCCAGAGGTCCAGCGAGAATCGGTCCGCTTCGGGCACACTGTTCTCCGGAGAATAATCCGATAGATTGCCGAGTAGAAAACGGGCGGTGTTGCGGATTCGCCGGTAGGATTCAGTGATGCGTTTGAGGATTTCCTTGGAAAAACTCATGTCGCCCCGGAAATCCTCGGCGGCAACCCATAAACGAATCACGTCCGCGCCCGTCTCTTTGACAAGTTCGTCGAGAACGACAAAGTTACCGAGACTTTTGGACAATTTCCGGCCATTTTCATCCACCGTAAATCCATGAGTGAGGACGGTTTTATACGGCGGCTCGTATCCCGCGCCGGTCGCCGTGACGAGAGACGACTGGAACCAGCCGCGATGCTGGTCGCTGCCTTCGAGGTAGAGATCGACGGGATAAACCTTTTCGTCGTTCGCCATCACCGACCGATGACTGACACCGGAATCGAACCACACGTCGAGGATGTCACGTTCCAACCGGACATCGGCAGCGGTCTTCCCTTCCGGTAGAATTTCTTTCAAGCGGGGAATCCGATCGAGCAGGGTGGGATCTTCGATGGCGTCGTACCAGAAGTTCGTCCCTTCCTTTTCGACGATATCGGCGACCTGCATGATGAAATCGGCGTCGAGGATCCCTTCATCGCTGCCATCGAGGTAGATGGAGATGATGGGAACGCCCCAGTTACGCTGACGGGAGATACACCATTCCTGGCGGTTTTCCACCATTCCGCGAATCCGCTGCCGTCCCCAGGAGGGAACCCACTGAACTTTATCGTCGATCGCTTCGAGCAGGCGCTCGCGGAGGTTGTCTTTTTCAAGCGAGATGAACCACTGGCGCGTCGCCCGGTAGATGATCGGTTTTTTGCTACGCCAACAGTGGGGATACGAGTGCGTCAGTTGATCCGCGTGAATGAGAAGGCCCGACTCTTTCAATAAATCGATAATCGGCTGGTTGGCCTTTTCGACGGCCATACCCTGACAGACAGGCGACAGGTTCGTAAAACACCCCGCCTCGTCCACCGGAGAAAACACTTCCAAACCGTATTCTAAACCGACGAGGTAATCGTCGTGGCCGTGACCGGGAGCTGTGTGGACCGCACCAGTTCCCTGTTCCAAGGTGACATGCGTACCAACGATGGCTGGGACATCACTCTCCCCGAAAGGCGGTTTCATTCGAATTTTCAATTCGGCCAGTTCCGTACCCGTAAACGAACCGGCTGGCTCACCCACGCTTGACAGTCCTGCCTCCTCCAGAAAACGGGGAACCAGGTCTTTGGCGATCAATAGATACTCGTCCTTCATCGGGATCAGCGCGTAAGTGAAATTGGGATGGAAACAGACCGCACGGTTCGCGGGCAGGGTCCAAGGGGTTGTCGTCCAAATAACGGTTTCGATCGGCCGATCATCCAGACCGTCCGTTTGGGATCGAATTGCTTGTGCGGATTCGGGAGTGAGAGGGAAGCGGACGTAAATCGAAGGGGAGGTGTGGTTCTCGTATTCCACTTCCGCTTCCGCCAGAGCGGTTTTGAACACCGGACACCAATAGACCGGTTTCATGCCCTGGTAGATGTATCCTTTCCGGGCGAAATGAGCGAACTGACGAATCTCCTCGGCTTCGTATTCCGGATTCAGAGTTAGATAAGGCCGTTCCCACTCACCGAGGACTCCAAGACGTTTAAAACTTTTGCGTTGCTTATCCATAAATTTCAACGCGTAGTTACGGCACTTTTTCCGGATCGCGTTCGGTTTCAGCGTTGCGGTTTCTTCTTCGGACATGGCCTGGGTGACGTTCATCTCGATGGGCAGCCCGTGGCAATCCCAGCCGGGACGGTAATGAATGTTCTGTCCAAGAAAAATTTTCGACTTATTCACCAGGTCTTTTAGAATTTTATTCAGCCCTGTTCCCATGTGGATGGCCCCGTTGGCGTAAGGAGGCCCGTCGTGCAAAACGAATGTGGGGCGGTCCTTGCGTTCTGACAGGACGCGATGGTACAGGTTCATCTTTTCCCAGGCCTTCAGCATTTCCGGCTCTCGTTGGGGCAAGTTGGCCCGCATGGGGAATTGGGTCGATGGAAGGTTCAGCGTGCTCCGGTAATCCATTTTTATAGTCCGTTATTTCGTTTCGTTGATTGCTGATCTATTCGAAAAGCGTACTATACACTTATCCCTGAATACACGGCCCGTTTCACCACATGATACGATAAAGGGATAGAAAAAGTATTTTAGTTTGATCGGCAAATTTTTCCAGGTCCACTCGGATTCATTCGCTTTCATGCGATGACCAGGACTGACTTATCTCTCATGCCACTCTGTTTCGATCCGCTAGGAATCGAAACATCCCTGCGCGGTTCCGCGCCGGTATATCTCAATCTAAAAAATGATAAGATGATTCAGTAATCGATATCTTCGATAAGAAACTGATTTTTACAAACACGTCATACGCGCATTGACTCACATATTTTGTTACCGAAGTCCAGTCGTTGCCTCATTATAA
>CAZSIZ010000042.1:0-26718 GCA_964606645.1 uncultured bacterium | reverse complement strand
TCATCCAATAGGGTTTTCATGTCGGCAAGCGACACAAAAACCCTTATCTATTTGCCCACTGCTTGAAAGACCTTCCAAATGAATCCTATCTCATGGAATTTCAAGCGGTATTTTTCTATTTCTCATCTAAGATCGTCGATTGGAAGCATGTTCTCCCGGTCATCGATTTTATGGTTGATTATTGGATCAGAGAGTAACAAAACAGAGTTAAACCATTTTAACGTAAGTATAATCTTTTCAGTGTGATAAGATTATATTAGGTCATGGGCAACGCAACGTATGAATGCAATCATAAACTGGCAGTAGTGATATCGTGCTTATCGATCGGGATATCCGAGAAGTCTGCGAAAATTGCATGTCTTCTTGTCCCTGTGGCAATCTGTGCTTTAATAAGGAAACTAAAAAAGTGGGAAAATTCACTCGGTTTTTTGAACGTATCAATAGAAGGACCTTACCCCTTTGAGTAATTGTATGTATTGGTGATGTCGTAATGAAAAAACAAAAGCACGTATTGATTTGAATTGACGGAGGTAAGTACGTATTTTTTTCTTATTTTCTTTTTCCCTTTTTCACATTTAACATATATAATGGATTGCAAGAATCAAAGAAAAATTTCAAAGTTCATTTTACATAAGCCTGAGTAGACGATCCAGTAAAAAATCAGACCTTGCAGATGAAACGGCAAGATATGGGTATTCATAAGCAAACTTTTATACTATATCTTTTTGTCACTGAAAGTGATTTCGATTTTTTGCCGTTTCGTTTCAGTAAAATGGCGAACTCTTTCATTACGAGAAGATTGTAAAATCTTGCAAAGGAATTTCAACAAAAAACATTGAAAAAAATATAATATCTCCGACCTGATGAATTCTAAGGCTCCGGGCTAAGAAACTCAGGCGATAGGGTTGAGATGGAAACGTCTCCGCCTCCCGTGTTTGGAAAGGAGAATAGGATGCAGGCGAATTCCGTATCATTCGTTTCGCTTCACGAAAACATTAAAAACAAATCAATCTCTCTTCGCATATCAGTAACGGAGAAATGCCAATTGCGATGCCGTTACTGCATGCCTAATTCCACTCAGCCGTTTAAGCCTTCATCTCAATACCTCACCCAAGATGAAATATTACGAGTGGTCCGTTCATTGCGCTCTAATTATAAGATCAAAAAAATCCAATTAACCGGTGGCGATCCTCTCGTTCGTCCCGACCTGCCTGAAATCATTGCCGGTTTATCGAGTGAAGGGATATCGGACATCGCATTGACGACCAACGGTCAGAATCTGAAGCGATGTGCCAAACAACTGAAAGCGTCAGGACTTCATCGTATCAATATAAGTTTGGACAGCGTCAATCAAGAACGGTTTCATCATATTTCTCAAACAGGCAATTTACAAAAAACAATCGAGGGAATCGATGCGGTAATCGAATATGGTTTCAATCCGGTTAAATTAAATACCGTTGTGATGCGTGGTTATAATGATGACGAACTGATAGACATCGCAAATTTTGGATTGAAGAAAGGTTGTCATGTCCGGTTTTTGGAATTAATGCCTATCGGAGCCGCATCGCAGAACTTTAAAGAACTATACGTATCGGAGAGTGAGATCAAAGCGCGCCTGTCTCGTGATTTCAAGATTTCACATCCCTCCAAATCGTGTGGAGGTTCCAGCGTTGATTTCAGCGTCATCGGTCACACAGGCTTATCCGGTAAAATCGGTTTTATCTCACCTTACAGCGCACCTTTTTGCCACGGATGTAATAGGCTAAGGCTGACGGCTGCAGGCCGATTTGTCGGATGCTTGAAAACAGGTGATTCAATCGATGTTAGGCCTTATCTGCAACTGCCAATCCCATCGCTCGATCGAACGATTATTAATTGTGCGGAAGAAGCAATGTCTCAGAAATTCAAATCTTCAAAATTGTATAATTCTTCTTCATTCAAATCTAAAGAGATCATGGCAGCGATTGGCGGGTAATATGTCCGATCATTTTATTCAACCTTTCGTTCGTCATTCAGGTACTAAAGAACACCATTCCGGTTCATGGACATTCATTTTATCGATATGCGGCTGGAGTGGATCGGGTAAATCTTGGCTGATCGAGCGTTTAATTCCAATTCTTAATGAACGCAATTTGAAGATCGCCGTATTGAAACATGATGCTCATCAGCTTACTGTTGATGATCCCCGTAAAGATACCGGACGTTTTTTTGAAGCAGACGCGAGTTATGTCTTGGCTCATGATAGCAGGGAAGGATTTATTCATTTTCATAAAGAACCTCAATTCTCAGTCCATCAATTGATTGATTCTATCTCATACGATGTCGATTGTATTCTTATCGAGGGCCACAAAGATTCGCTTTGGCCTAAAATATGGCTGGAACATCCTACGAAGAATGAATTACCCGATCAAGTCACTCATATCGTTTCAAAATATCAATGGGGGGAAGACAGAGTCTCACCCGTTATGGATTTTATATGCGAATCGATTGCAGAAAATTGGTCTAACAGAAAGATACATGCGGGAATTCTTATCGGTGGCAAAAGTACTCGAATGGGACGCCCCAAACACCTCATTCCGTGGAACGGGACGAATCTCCCGGGGCATCTTATAAAGCAATGCGAATCGATCGATCTCCCCATTTCGTTATTAGGAAATAACCGTATTCCAAACTCAGACAATCTTACGTATATACCTGATGTCGATGATTGCGAAGGGCCTCTCGCCGGGATGTTGTCCGCCATGCGCTGGAATCCCAATGTGGCATGGCTGTTTTTAGCATGTGACATGCCTTACTTCGATTCTGAAGCGATGCGTTGGCTGCTTTCACATCGTGAACCGGGTGTGTGGGCGATTATCCCAACCGAACCCATCGGAAATAATCCATTAGGCGCCTTATACGAACCGCAGTTCAAATCCATACTCGAAAATCAATTCCTGTCAAACGATTATTGCATTAAACACTGCCTGACTCATCCGAAAGTAAAACATATACAAATTCCCGAAAATCTAAACCAAGCTTGGAAGAACTGTAACACGCCTGATGAATGGCAAGAGATTCAAAAACTAAAGGATTAAGGATCGATGTTGATTTCACCCGAAGAAGCCTATCAAATCGTGATGAAGAAGGTAAAACCTCTTACCTCCGAGAGAAGAGAATTGAATAAGTCGCTTGGTTTTGTGTTGGCTGAAACCGTTAAAGCCGATCAAGATATGCCTCCAAGAGACCGTTCCGCGATGGATGGTTACGCGATTAATCTGGTTTCTTCATCTAAAAATACCTTTCAACTCAAAGTCATTGGTGAATGCCCAGCCGGTTCGTCCACAAAGCAGCAAGTTAAACACGGTGAAGCAATGCGAATCTATACCGGGGCGAATATACCTCCCGGTGCGAATTCGGTGGTGATGGTCGAACAAACAACCGAAGACGATGATATCGTTACCATCAAAGGTCGTGTTATTAAAGGACAACACATCTTTCAACGAGGTGAAAATGCAATTAAGGGAAGCATTTTGTTGGATCGAGGTGTGATCGTTGATTCTCAACATATCGGCGTCTGCGCAGCCGTCGGAAAATCATCAATACGAGTTTTCAAGAAACCATCCATCCTCATAATATGTACTGGAGCCGAGCTCAAGGAATTGACAGAAAAGACAAATAACTTTGAAACTCATAACTCGAACGGTCCAATGTTATGTGCGGCATTGGAAAGCGCTTGTTTCAATGCAAGATACATAACCTTGCCCGATCATCTACCTCGAATCACGAAAAAACTCGATCGAGCCGTGCATGATTTTAATGTAATCGCCTTGGTCGGTGGTGTTTCAAAAGGCAAATATGATTATGTCCGTGAAGCGATTCTCAACCTTGGAGGAAAAATACATTTCCACGGTATCGCAATGAAACCCGGTAAACCACAATTGTTCGCAACCATAAGACAAAACAATATTCTATTTGGACTACCGGGAAATCCATTAAGCGCTATGACTGGATTTCATGAGTTGGTGCTGCCTGCGATCAAACGTCTAAGCGGTTTGAATATCGATCGTTGTCAATCAACCGTTCATGCCAAACTATCAAAAGCAATCGACAACAAAGGGGATCGTGTGCGCTTCTATTTAGGACGCTTATTCGAGGTCGATTCACAACTATGGGTTGATCCCCTATCCTCCAAGAGTTCGGCAGATATTGCTGCCAGTGGATCGGCCAATGGAACATTGATTATTCAAACAAATATTAAACGTATTGAAAAGGGAGAAACGGTTGTATTTCGTCCTTGGAATACTTCTCTTTTCTAGTTATTATTTTGGAAGGATAATTCTACCATGTCAGCAAATCCACTCACTCATTTAGATTCAGAAGGCACGCCAAGAATGGTGAATGTTTCTGAAAAATGCGTATCGAAACGAACTGCATCGGCTGAGGCTTATGTCGATATTGGCTCTGATTTATGTGCAATCATACAAAAAAAGGGCGAAATAGCAAAAGGGAATGTCATCGACACTGCGAAAATAGCCGGTATCCAGGCAGCCAAAAGAACATCTGATTTGATCCCTCTATGCCATCCGTTGCCGATCGATTCAGTCGATATCAATACGGAAATTAATGAAAGTCATATTCGACTTATTTCGACCGTTGAATGTGAAGCGAAAACGGGTGTGGAAATGGAAGCAATGACCGCTGTCTCTGTAGCAGCATTGACAATTTATGACATGGTAAAATCCGCGGGAAAGAGTGTTGAGATCGGTCCCATCAGGTTGCTGGAAAAAACAGGCGGTCAATCGGGCCATTGGAGGCGTTCCGATGCTTGAACGAGGAATCATTAAACATCTTTGCATCAGTAAAGAAAAAGGCACACAAAAGAGACCGATCGATCGTGCAGAATTCATCATGAACTCTGGTATTAAAGATGACGCGCACGCCGGTTCCGGTCATCGGCAAGTCAGCCTATTATCCGATAACGATATCAATACCATACGCAGTAATGGAATTCCCGATCTTCTACCCGGTGCATTTGCGGAAAATGTGATCCTGGATGGGATCGATCTATCACAAGCCGGTTTAGGTTCAGAAATACAATTGGGTGATGATGTCATTCTTGCAATATCTCAAATCGGTAAAGAATGTCATTCTCATTGTCAGATTTTCCATCGAACGGGTGATTGCATTATGCCAAGGTTGGGATTGTTTGCGCGTGTAAAAAAAGGTGGAAAGGTAACGGAAGGCGATGCAGTACAGATAAATTCACAAATCCCGCGAAGTATGTTTCAAAGCGTCGTGATAACGGTGAGCGATCGTTGTTCTCGAAAAGAAGCGGTTGATACGGCTGGACCCGCCGTTTCAGATTTATTAAAAACCCGAATCAATACACATATTTATGAGACCATTATTATCCCTGATGAAAAAGATAGGATAAAAGAATCTCTTTGTGATTATTCAGGCGGCCATTCAATCGATCTGGTTATAACGGTAGGTGGGACCGGATTCTCACCACGAGATGTCACACCGGAAGCAACGCGGGAAGTTATCGAACGGTTCACACCCGGTTTGGATGAAACCATGCGATATGCTTCATTAAGAAAAACATCACATGCCATGCTGTCACGAGGCGTTTCCGGTATTCGACGATCGACACTGATTGTCAATCTCCCTGGTTCAGAACGTGCAGCACGTGAAAATCTGGAGGTCATCATTCCCGCATTGGAGCATGGATTATTAAAACTAAAAGGGGATCCATCGGATTGCGCTTGATAGGAATCGATCAATGATAAATTATAGAAAAAGCCTGTAGGGACCGACTATCCGTATATAGATCAACTCCTTTTTTCGATCTGTTTGATAAGGCCTTTGAAGATAAAGTGATGAAAAGGCATGAAGAAATACCAATATACCTTCCCGAAGAAGGTCTTGGTATCGAAATAGGCCGTGATGGTCAGGCGGTGATTTTTGTCCTCATCGTGAATTAAAAACTCAAGCCACGCCTTCCCCGGCATTTTCATCTCTGAGCGTAACAAAAGCTGATAGCCAAGCTTCATTTTCTCGACTCTCCAAAAATCGATCACGTCATTGACTTGCAAACTTGAGTACGTCTTTCTTCCGCGTGCAGAACCCACACCAAAAAAAATTTTGTCAATGATTCCTCGAACTCGCCACATCCAGTTGTTATGAAACCAACCGATTTTACCCCCGATTCTGCAAATTGAATTGAAAAGATCCAAATGGCCCCTTTCGGACAGAAGAGAATAAGTTGCCGTGTAGACGGGTCTATCGCTGAGTTCATTGAGTTTAATCGCTAACTCGTGCGCCGGTGGATAGGCATCGGACCACCGTGTATATACTTTATCCTGATCCTCACGGTTCAGCGCTCTGACGATCGATTCTTTATACGACAAAGGTGTGAAAGGAACATGATTCTTAATTTCATTATTTCGACAGACAACCTCGTCTTTAAGCCCTTCCATTAAACAGACGGTGATTTGTGTCGGCACTGGTGTCAACAGGCCCGCCAAGAAAGAATAAATGCCGATGTTTGAGATGGGAGAGGGAGTAAAAATTATCTTCTTACCTAGAATAGTGGCAAATTGTTTTAACATCAATTCATAGGTCAGAATTTCTTTGCCACCTATATCAAAAGATTTCCCACTGGTTTCCGGTGATTCCAGAACTCCCACCAAGTATTTGATCACGTCTCGAACGGATATGGGCTGGCATCGGTTCCTCGCCCAATGGGGGATTGGAATTAATCGTAATATTTTCACGAGGTTATGGACGAGTTCGTAGGAAGCGCTGCCCGATCCGATGATGATCGCCGCCCGAAGCGTTGTCACAGGAACACTTCCAGCAGTGAGTTCTTGAGCGACTTCTATCCTGCTCTTCAAATGAGATGACTGGAGGGACTGATAATCCATACTGCCAAGATAGATGATGCGTTTGATTCCATTTTCATGCGCGGCTTTTCTAAAGTTGCGGGCCGCTTGAATATCTGCTTTTTCAAATTCCCTTGGCCCCAACAGCAAAGAGTGAATGAGGTAATAGGCAATAGTAATGCCTTCAAGCGCCTTCTTTAAACTCTCCTCATCCAGGGCATCCGCTTCCACGATCTCCACATCCGACCAGAGTTCCTGGTACATGTGGAGATCACCACGAACCATGACTCTGACGCTGTAGCCACGAGCCAAGAGTTCGGGAACCAGCCGTCCTCCTATATACCCGGAAGCGCCGGTAACTAATATCTTACCTAAATACGGCTTGGGTTTAGTCGGCAAAAGATGGCAAAAGAGCTGTTCGAGATCGCCAACTTTTCCGAACGTATTTTCAACAACAGGGTAATCACTCACTATTCAAGTTTTTCCGATTTCATAGATTATGATGATACTCAGATGAAAGGTAGTAATTCAATTTACAGTTATCGAAATATCACCGTTTCGTCATTGTTATAGCGGCGTTTGTCTTACATTGCCGAGGTTCGCATCTCCATCGGCAGTTTCAATAGCCAGAGGCTGAAGAAACTGAAAGCGATCATCGCGGCGAGCATCGGCAACTGTCCCCACCATGCCTGTTTTTCACTGCTGAATAACCGGCGGCTGATTTTCTGCGCCACCCAGAGGCTGTAAACATGGCCTACTCCGACAAGAAGAACTTGCAGAAGCCAGAGCACATCGAGCGAAACCATAGGGGGAATTCGCAATCCCACCGTCCCAAAGAGGTTCCAGCCCCACCCGAACGGATCGCTCAAGAGTGTTACGATTTTCGGTCCTTCCATCAATAGATGTTCGAGATTGTGCGCCAGATGATAGAAGAGAGCGATCGGCAGCAGGCAGTAAGCGTACCGGATGAAATAATCGTGATACGAAATTCCCGGTTTGGATATCGATAGAGCGCCTTGTGAACGATTTTGTGAAATACGATACGAAAGCCACACCAGTACAGCGTAAATTAAAATCGGGATTCCAAGCAGCCCGGTCATCCCCAGACTGAACGCGGCGATCCGGTCGAGCGAAAGAACCGTTTGTATGGCCTGGATGATATCATTCCACACCGGCGTCATGGTCAATCCGTGAAACGCCGTGATCGAAAGCATGAGCAATGCCAGATAGGCTTCGTCGGTTCGAGGTTTGCCTTCAGCCGCGAGATCGGTTCCCCAGGGGCGAAGGTTGACCGACAGGTTATCGTGTGGGCAGGCTTGCAGACATTCCGCACACTGAATGCAGTACGTGTTGATTTTCATCGTTCCCGGATACTCGAAAGTGGGGCATCCATAAGCCGAATCGTTCCCGGTTATGCAGGCTTTGCCCCGGCAGGATGTGCAAACATTCGTCTCGCGATGGCGAATCTCGATACCCGAAAAAAGCGCGTAAAGTCCACTGATCCGTCCAATGAGGCAGCCGTAGCGGCAGAAACTTTTACGTTCGAAGAGAAACGCCGACACGATCGCGAGCACTAACATCGCGATCGCCAGATAAGCAGTGATCTGCGGCCGCATAGTGACGCCGAATCCCAGTTCGATCCAAGTCAGGATGATAAACAGAATGATAGCGAGCGAGATATTCCGTATCACTCGTGGCCAAGGCATCCCCAGTCCCAGCCCATCACCTTTCTTCCAGAAACGAAGTTTTTCCATCCACGATGCGATCGCGTCCCAGGGACACATATAACACCAGGCCTTCCCGGCAAACAGGATCAGCACGACCAAACCACACCACCAAATCGTCCAGGTCAGCAGAGGCGCGATGTTCAAGGCTGGATTTTGGTTACCGAACAGTCCGGCGGCGACAATCAAAACGAAGAAGATCACCATGACCGATTGTGTCATGAAACGGAAAGGCCGGGACAGCAGTAAACTACGAACCGGTGAAAAGCGCATCAAATCGATCCGGTCGCTGCAAGATGTCTTGGAGGCCGATTCTGAAACCGGGGCCGATCTCCACATCCTGCGAAGTCTCGTTTTTCCCTCGAACATCATGTAGGAGACCATCAGAATCAGGGCGATGGATGAGTAATAGAGCCAATCGGGAATCCCCCACATCCGGTGTAGAAAGAAACGGGCGGGATCATTCTTGAAATCGACCCGGTGTTCTTCCGTACACAAAAGATAGGTGTATCCCATGTATGTCGCCGGAAAGCCTTCAGCCGAATGCACGTTCTGTTGACAGACCAGGCAGCGGATGCTCGTATAACGATCGGGTTGTTCGGCGAATGATTCCCGGCAGCGTTTCGTACAAAAATAGTAGGTTTCGTTTTGATGCTCGAACGAGAAGCCCCAGGCGGGATTCACTTCCATCTGGCAGACGGGATCGAATAGGCGATTCGTTCCGTCGGTGGTTTTCGCAGTGTTGTTGGTTGCGGTCGAAACAACCGCCAGCCGTTTTTCCAGATAGGATTCCTTGCATCCCTCCGAGCAGAATCGTTGAATCCGTCCGTCGATTTCGGCTTCAAAACCCTCATTGTCCGCCACCGTCATTCCGCAAGGCGGGCAGATGTTGGGATCGGGTTTCTCGATCTGAATTTCCGATTCCGTGTTGACGGGCGACAGGTTCTCCGGAGCGCTTCGGGTATTGGACCAGACGACCAACAGAGCCATCGTGGTAAATAACAGATAGGGAAAAGCGATGTTGAAACGTTTCATGATCTCGTTCTTTCAGTGGTTCTCAGGATTCAATACTGGGGCTTTGGAATTCATTCCCGATAAGGCATGACGGTCTCGTTTGATCTTGATCGCGCGAACGGTCACGATGAAAGCCGCCAGTGCCAACCCGATCGCGATGAGGACCGACATCGTAGCCGTCGGTTCACCTGCGACAATCGCAAAGGGGATGATCTCCGCTTTCCCTTCGACGTCCATCGTCAGTTCGACGATGTATTCACCATGTTCGGGAAACGTCACGGCGAGTTTGTGTGGCTGCTCGAATGGTTGACAGAGTGTCGGTTCAAGCACGGTCTGGTTGCGGCCGAAAGTAAACGTCTGAAGAACACGTATGGTGATCGGCCGATCGTAAGGAATTCCGGTCGTTCGATTTTTAATATACAAAGCGACGGTCGCGGTTTCCGCCGGGATCGGCTTGCCGGGATAACTGGTCAACAGAACGTCGTAAGGGCCGGTGGTCGCTGGATACTCCAGCGTCGGGGCCTGCGGATAATTCTCCTTGTAAGAATAATGGGGCAGACCCAGGATGTGATGCGCGCACACACCAAGAGGAAAAACGCCGAGTACTAGAAAGGCTAGAAGTATATGAATCGAGACGAGTTTCATTCTTGTTTCTCCGATTCTTTCGTCCCGCCTCCCGGCAATCCGATGGTGTAATAAAGGGCTTTTTCCGGGCAATGGCGGATGCAGGAACCGCAGTTGTCGCATTCGATTCCATCCGATTCCAACACGGGATTCAAGCCGGATTCGCAAACGGGTTCGCATAAACGGCAGGCGGTGCAACGCTCCGAATTCAATTTAATCCGCCACAACCGAGGCCATCCGAGCAATCCGTATAACGCGCCGCCGGGACACATCGTGCGGCACCACCAGCGGGGAGAAACACAGAGTTCAAAAAGAATAATAAGTCCGATCAAAACCAGCATTCCCGTCATCGCCGTACCGAATATCCAGGCATGGAGGATCCGGCTGATGACTGCCGGGGGGTAGATCAACGCGAAAATCGGTTGGGCGGTCAATGCGGCAACGGTCAGGCCTATACTCAAAAAGACATACTTATTCATTGTGGAAAAATTCACTTCGGCTGGAGGAATTTCCGCGAAACGCATGACGCGCCGCAGTTTCCCCGTGATCTCGAAGAGGAGATAGGCCGGACAGATCCAACTGCAAAAAACTTTTCCCAATAACAAGGTCACAATAAGTGGAATGACAATGGACAGAAGTATGGGAAAGTAGAGTGTTTTCGATGTGGCGGTGAATTCGGCGGCGGCCAGCGGATCGCTCAAATCGACGCCCGCAATTCGCATCGACCAAAGCGTGCCTTTATACCCATCGAGAAACGCTTCGGCATTCTGACTGTCGTCAACCCAGGCATGAATCTGATTCAAAACAAAACCCTTCAAGCCGGAGAGCAATTGCTCGTCATCCATCACGCGGGCGGCGCGGTAATGCGCGTAAAGGCTCAACATCACCAGTCCGATAAGAAGAACGAGCGTGGCAGTCTGGAGAGAACGCCGTGCCCATTGGATGGCGATATGTTTACATCGATGCCCGGTCATAGGTGGCTCCGTCACAGTCATCAAGTTTTCTGTCGGGTCGGTACGATCCGAATCGCGGGAACGCCTTTCACCATCACCCGGCAGATTTCTTCACACAATCCACATCCGGCGCAGTGCTCGGTGAAAACGACAGGCGCGAGAAACGATCCCGGTTCCAATCGTATCGCCTTTCCTCGAAGCGGGCAAAACATGTAGCACTCGCCACATGGTCCCCGGCGTTCGAGTTCCGCCGTGGATTCCATCGGTTCCCGCCCCAGTTCCATCAACATCGCCTGCTCGTCACGAATTCGTTTGGCTTTATACGAAAGGCAAAGGTCTTTAAACAGTTCAACCGACGCCATTCGAACCTCGCGTCGTTCTTCCGGCAGCATCGGTTTCAATACGCCTGTTGGACAGACTTGAGTGCATTTCATGCAAAGCGTGCAGGCGCGAATGGATGGATCGACGTAAGGGGTGTGATAGTGCCTGCCGTCGCTTTCGGTGAAAAACTGAATCGCGCCAGGTTCGCAAGCGTCCTGGCAACGGTAACAGCGGATACAACCCGCCAGAAAATCATCTTCTTCCAGTGCGCCCGGCGGGCGGATTAAATCCGCTTTCAACGGCGGAGGATTTTCGGTGTTTGGGGCAGCGGGATAATCCTTCTTTTGACGTGCCCCGTCCTGAAGCAGAACTTGGCCCGCAGCGATTCCGATTCCCATACACGCTGCGGTTCCCCCCAGTTGTTTCAAGGCTTGTCGCCGTTTGATCTTCATTCGATTTTTCCTTAAGTCCGGTTGCTGGTTCGGACTCGGATCGCTTGGGGATAGCGAATACAAGCCCGCTCACAGCAGCCACAACCGACACAAGCCTCCGCATTCACTTCGGGTTTTTCCCACAAACCGAGTTTCAACGCCTGGTTGGGAAACGGACATGCCCAAAAGCAAGCCCCGCAGCTCCAATTGTTATAAGAATAACAAAGCGCCAGATCGATTTCCGCCACCCCCATAGAGACTTTACGCTGAATGTCTCCCGGTTCTTTGCGTACGAGTTGAAGCGCACCGGATGGGCAGGCGTCGGTGCATTTAAGCGTGTCGCCCTCCATTTTATTGCAGAGCATACACGCTTGGCGTCGTGCTTTAATGGCGGGGGTCGATTCACGCCGTTTCCCGAACGAATCATCGAGGGGGAAGATCGCCTGATTGGGACACGAATTGATACAGCGACGGCATCGAATACATCGGGAGAGAAACGTGGACTCGTCCAACGCGCCAGGGGGGCGTAGCGGCAGTGGATTCACGGCATGTGTGACCGCTGTTCCGCTCGTTGGAAAGAGACCTGCAATCCAACCCGCACTCAGACTGGTGGTCCCCGTAGCGGCCAAATTTTTCAAGAAACTTCGTCGTTTCATAGCCCGGCTGTTTCGATTGGAACTCAACCGATTTTTTCGATTCGCGCTGCCGATTTTTTATAGTCGGTCTGGCCGCTGACCGGATCCCAGGCTCGATGGCTGACCGCGTTCACCAGCCAACGGTTTTTCTTCGGATCGGCACTGTCAGCAACGGAAAGGTTCCAGGGGCTGAAGAGAAGGCCTGCAGGCACTTCGCTTCGCGCCGGGCGAATCATACTATCGGTACCCACCGATACACGCGCTTCGTAGCTTCCGCGCCGGGTCACTAGCCGCACTTTTTCTCCGTCACGCAATCCGAAGCGCTCGGCGTCTTCCGGATTCAGCTCGACATACTGTTCGGGAACCAGTTTCATGGTTGTCGCGCCGCGAATGGTTTTGGCGGTATGGAAATGTTCGTAAACAATTCCCAACGACAGCCAGAATGGATAGGAATCGCCGGTCTTATGATCGTCCAAACTCTTGCTGGAATCGTTGTAGACATCGAGATCGGGCAGTTCCGGAGTCAGCGCATTATCACGGGCGACTTCGAGCAGGTTCTTCCGGTTCTCTTTTTTGGCAGCGGCGAGTTCGTCAATGAAATAGGGACCGGCACCGGGGCGGGATTTATGACCGTATTCCATCAATTGATCACAGACCTCTTTCAGATGGGTATAATCCTGTTCGCAGAGTTTGAATTTGGCTTTCCCATCTTTATGACGAAACGCATCGTAGGGTTTCCCCGCCCAATCTTCCTGACCGAGGTAACGCCGGGGGGTTCCCCCTTTGCGGGCGATTTCCAGTGAGGGTGCAGGCCACTGGATTCCGCGTAAACGCCGTAATTGATCGTAAAGACCGATCCCGTCTTCTTTTTCCACCTCCAGCATCCCTGTTAGATCGGCGTCGGAGCCTTTGCTGGCTTTGACGATATCCCGGAAAACCTCTTCCGAATCATACGCCATGATTCCGTTACCCATTTCAACCGTTTTCTTGTAGGGGAAGATCGCGTCGGCGTCCAAACCAAGTTTTTTAGCGAGCACTTTACCTTTGTCGATGGCCATATCCATGTCGGGAATACAATTCGCAGGTGGATTCTTCGTTCCATCGCAGACGTAGACACGGCGTTCCGATTGGATGTACGTGCCTCCAGGCCATTCGCCCCAGGTAGCAGCGGGAAAGATTACGTCACCGTACAGATTGTTGGGCGCATGGCGGTAGATGTCCTGCACGACGACAAACATTTTTGTCAGCGCTGGGCGAACCAGCGTTACCACATCCGGTAGATGGACGTGGGTTGTGTACATCCAGAACATGGCTAACAAGTCACCCTTGAGCGCCCGTTCCATCATCCCGATCACCATCGGATTCTTCATCTTTGTGGTTTCGGCCAAACGTTCGGGAGGAATTCGCCACCTTTCCGCAATATGGTTTCGCCAGGATTCGTTGCTGAGTGGCTGGTTAAAGGGAAGGCGTCCGGTCAATCCGCCCATCAACCGTTCACTCATGGCGTTGGGTTGTCCGGTTTGCGAGTGACTTCCGCAGCCGGGCCGGCCTAAATTACCGGTCAGCAGATGAAGATTGATTAAACCGATCGTGTTGTGCTGGCCGTGCAGCATCTGGTTATAACCGATCCCCCAGAACGTCAACACGCCCCCGCGACCACGTTGCCGGCCTTTAATACTGGCTTTGGCCCATTCTTCGGCGATTTTTTCTATTTGCTCCACCGTCACTCGGCCGTTGTCCAATAATTTCAGACGTTCGACGACCTGTTGAGGTGAATAACGTTCTTTGACACCTTTGACGTAATCCTTCCAATTGTTGGAATGTTTGTCGAGCCACGCTTCCGGCATGCAGGCATCCGGGTATTTAGTCAACAGCACGTGAGCGATGGCATTGTGATAGCTGATGTCGCCGTTGATGGTTTGCAAGTGGTAACTGTTGCGTGGATCGATGGATTCCAAACCGATCGCAGTCCCGGTTTTTCGCGGATCGGAAACCAGCGTGGGAATGCCTTTGCGTTTTTTATGGTCGGCGACACGCCAGAAGAGAACCGGATGGGCTTCACGAGCGTTGTGGCCCCAGAAGGTGACGAAATCGGCCTCTTCGATGTCTTCATAACTCGTGGGCGGCGCGTCCGAACCGTAGGAATGGAAATAACCGGTGACCGCCGAGGTCATGCACATCCGAGCGTTGGCCTCGATGGAGTTACTGCCGATCACGCCTTTCATCAGCAGGTTCTCGATCCACTGCGCTTCCATCGTCAGCTGGCCGGAACCGTTCAGCCCGACTTTATTTCCGCCTTTCGCCTTGATGATTTCGGCAATCTTCTCCGCGACGAGTTCTTCCGCTTCCTCGTAAGGCATTTTATCGAAGACATCGTCATCGAAGCGGCCTTTCGTGCTGGAGACGTGCCCTCGCAGGGGATCGCTCATATCTTTTCGGACCAGCACGTAAGTCATCCGGTCGCGATAGATCGGTTCGTGCGCGTTTAGCCCTTTGATGCACTGAATTCCCCGGTTGGTCGGATGTTTCTTATCCGGAACCATACCGACGACTTTCGGCCCGTCTTTGCCTTCCTGAACTTTAATCAGCGTTCCACAGCCGACGCCGCAATAAGGACAGGCAGACTGCAATAACTTGATTCCCTTAGGGGGGGCGCTCGGTGCGGCATTGGCCGCTTGAATAAACTCGTTAGATAAAAAATTGGTTGCAGTACACGATACACCTGTCCCTGCCGCCATTTTCATGAATCTACGCCGATCGAAATTGATAGGCCCTCGCTGACGTGCCATGACGTCTACCTCCTCGAACTGCTTTGGTTTTTTATATTTCTTTCAATAATCGGTCTCTTTATTATTCACTGATTGTCGTTATTCAGACTTCATCGAGCGGGGGACTTCCACGCTCAGTTCTGCCGGGATCGTCATCGGTGATTGCGCCTGAGTCGACCAGCGCCGGATGTAAGCAACCAGATTGTCGATCTCTTCCGCCGTGAGATCGACCAACCCTTGTGAACCATGACCGAAAGACCGCATGGCCGTTCCCCCACGTCCTTTGACGATGGTTGCCTGCAAGAAACCGTCGGTTGCGGCGGATAAAAATCCTTCATTGTTCAGCGCAGGCGCCCAGGCGGATACACCCGGCTCATAGAGGTCTGCTTTGCCATTCGATCCATGACAACCGGCACAATTGGATTCGAATAGTTGTTTACCCTGATGCAAGTCCCAGGGAATCACAAAACGATGGGGGATATCCGTACTGGGTGGTGAGGTTTCCCACGACCGTAAAAATGCTACTACATCATTCACTTGATCGCTGCTGAGTGAAAGAATCGATTGCGGACTCTTCTTGACCGGCCGCATCTCGGTTCCATCCCGCCCCATCGCCAGCGTGGCCAATAAAAAACCATCCGAGGCCGCGCCCAAAAATGCTGGATTCGAGAGAGACGGTCCGCTCGCCCCTTCGCCTCGATCGCCGTGGCATGAAGTGCAGAAATGAGCGTACCAGATCTGTCCCAATTCAGGACGGCCGTTTGGCGAACGCATCATCGAAACGCGAGGACGCCGTTCCAGCGAACGAAGGAACGAGACGAGATCGTCGATCTGTCTCTCCTTCAACTCAACGGTTCCTTGTCCTCCTTTGAGAAATCCCCGCATCGGAGTGCCCGTCTTCCCATGGGATATCCATTCCTTGAGTATGGCGTCGGATGTATGGCTCAAAAAGACGGGATTGTTCAGTTGTGGCCCGACGCCGCCTTCGGCGAAGACACCGTGACAGCTCGAGCATTGTCCGGAATACAGAATCTCGCCGGTGTCCCAATCGCCGGTGACGGGAAGGGAAGAGAGCGAACGGCTTTCCTCTTGCTGCCACGTGCGAATGTACAGAATCATTGAAGCGATGTCTTCGTTGGAAAACTGCCGCCAAGCAGGCATCCCCGTGCTGGGGCGTCCTTTGGAAATGGTTTCGTATAAGGAGTTATTGTCAACCAGCGTTAGAAATTCCTGAGTCGACAGCGATGGACCCAAATCGCCTTCACCCGACGCGCCATGACACGTGACACAATTCGCTCGATAGAGTGTTCTTCCGATGGTCGCGGAAATTCCCTTTTCTCCAGGGGAATCAAGCAGTGCGAGAACGGTTTGGCGGTTGCTTTGATGATCGCTCCACGATCTCATGAAAGCAACCAGATCGCTGATCTGCTGTGAACTGTATTCTCTCCAGCCGGGCATCGCCGTATTCGGTCTGCCGTCTACGATAGTTTTAGCCAGGAATTCATCCGAAGCGACCGCAAGAAAACTGGGTGAGTTCAACGAAGGCCCAATCCCTCCCTTACCTGTTGAGTCGTGACATGCGGCGCAACTCTGACGGTAGAGAGAACGTCCGATCGACGCGACCCCCCGTGAAGCGGAGACCGCCATCTCATCGGGACGAGGCGGCTGCCAGGAACGCATATAATTCACGATCTGGTCGATCTCTTCCGTTAACAGTCCGCCTTCATTCGGGTTTCCCCAGGCGATCATCGAAGTTTCAGGGCGTCCCTTCGACAGGATGGAAGCGAGATAATCATCACTGGCCACCGCAAGGGTGTCGGGATGGTTGAGTGAGGGAACCATGAGCTCCGTTGGCGCGTCCACATCGGCGGCCAGTAACGGATCGCGAACCGTGCTGCCCGCGCCATCTCGTCCGTGGCAGGCGCTGCAGAACATCGAATACAATTGTTGTCCGCCGGCCACCTCGCTGACATCTCTGGGAGGAACGGGAGTGTAGGCCGCAGACATACTCTTTTTACGGAGACTCAACATATATTCGGTCAAATCTTGAATCTGCCCTTCGTTTAATTCCAATTCCGGCATGAGCGATCCCGGCGAGATTTCGCTTGGCCGCTTGAAATGCTCGACCAGCCATTGCCGGACCGTGTGTTCGCCTTGAATGTGCGTAAAATCGAAATCGTGGACACCCTTGTCACCGGTATAAGTGATTTCCGGCCCCAGCACTCCGCCGCGCCCGCGATATGTGTGGCAGCCGAGACACCCCATCTGCTGTACTAATTGCTTCCCCCGCGCAATCGATTTCCCACCGGGGACAAAGGCCGTCAATTCCGCTTGATTGAGCGGATTGGGTTCTCCACTCTTGGCGTAGAGATCGTTTTCCGCGCCGAACAGATCGTTTTCGTAATGGCAGCGCCCGCAATTCCGGTAGACTGTTTTACCTTTCAGCAAGGGGTGAAGCCAATGCGCGACATCGCCATGTGCCGTGTCGCGATCGACCGCGCGTCCCTGGCCGTCATGGCAAACCGTGCAACCGAATTTGTCCAGAGGATGATGCTCGAAAATCGTTCCGGGATGTGTGCGAAGCGGTTGTTCGGCCTCGGCCATGGCGGGATTGTCAATTCCCGTATGACAGGAAACACAACGATCCACTCGATCCAAGTCCGGCAGGAAAATTTGCTGAAATCCGACTTTATAAGCCCGTGCCGTCTCTCCCGGAGCGGTTTTCAATAGGTGTGAACGATAAGCCGCTTGATGTTTTCTCCACTCACCCGTGAAATTTTCCTGGTACGCTGCCATCACAAGCAGCACCAAGGTGACGAGTGACGAAAGCAGGAGAACAACCTTCGAGCGATGGATGGATGGATTGGGTCGTTCTGCATTCATCGGCGATTTGCCTTCCACGTTCGATCGTTGCTATTATTCAATACTAGTGCGTTGGCCATTGACTCGGCCACCAATAAAAGTCCCAATTCGGTCCGCGATGCACGGTTGCAAAATAGGTTAGAATGATAAAAGCGATGATGAAACAGGTGAATAACGCAATCGCACCCATTCGCGTTGAATTCGTTTTTTGGACGGTGAGTAAAGACCAGAGGGTATAGAAGGCAACCAACACCGTCCCCGGATTGATCAGGGTAATGACGATCTGCGGAATTTCGGGATACCATTCCCGCAGCCAGTTAAAATTCACTGTGAACACCAGCATTCCCACCGTCACCAGAAACGTGAAGATCGCGCTGGACAACGTGACAATTAAGCCATGCTTTCCACTGAACCATACCCCCGGCTTTTCCCGCTCACGGTCGAGATAGGGAATTAAAAGAAGACCGATCATAGTGATCATCGGAATTCCAACGCCGCCCATGAAGGCGGAATAACCGACCATTTCCTGTAGTCCAAGGAAATACCAAGGCGCTTTGGCCGGATTTTCGGGCACTGAGGGATTGGCCAGTTCACTCAGGGGGGCGTCGAAGAAATAGCCCAGGAACAACATCGCCGCGGTCGTGACCATAGTCAGCGCCGCCAGAGCGTAAAGCAGGTTTGGGTAAGCCGGAATGGTATTTTCCAGGTTTTTGTCGACCGATGGTGTTTTTCCTTTGACTAACGCCATCAATCCCCAAGTCTTCGCACCTGCTTCCTGCGAGGAGGAAGCAGGGGTCGTTACCGGCTCTTCGGGACGCGCCAAACCGCCGTCTTTACGTACGCGAAATAAGTGAGCGCCGATAAAAACCGCCAACACCAGAGGAAGGATTATCACATGCAGCACATAAAACCGGATCAAGGCTTCCTGCCCGACGTAATGCGCTCCCAGTAGCAGTTCTTTTTGTAAGCCGCCGATATCGATAACGCTGGTTATTCCGAGAAAGTCGGTAATTTCACGCGGTGACTGTGCGATGTTCGCTCCGATCGTAATCGCCCAGAACGCCAATTGATCCCAGGGAAGAAGGTATCCCGTAAAACTGAGTCCCAGCGTCAATGCGAAAAGGATCATCCCGATCACCCAGTTGAACTCGCGGGGTTCCTTATAGGCGGATGTGTAAAACACCCTGGCCATGTGCAGGATCACACAAAGCACCATCCCATGTGCCGCCCATCGGTGAATGTTGCGCATGAAGCGCCCCGTCGGGACGACGAACGAGATGTCTTTCATCGAGTTGTAAGCCTGATCCACTGCCGGTTTGTAGTAGATCATCAACAACACACCGGTTATCGTCAATAAAACGAAAAGCACAAGCGTAATAATCCCGAGACCCATCGTCGTTGATAATTTCAACGAATTGAGATGCACCCGCGATGAAAAAACGTGAAGGAAAAAGTTGTTGACAATCGATTCGGATTGAGTCCGCTCTGAATCGGTATCTCCTCGACGCACGAACGATCCCCGAACCGTTTGGGGCAGCGCCTTTAAATTCCGAAGATACTCGCTCATCGCGCTTCCGTTCCCTGACGCAACACCGGGGGCGCTGGAATCCTTTAATCCATCGGGATTCGGTTGGGTTGTATTCATTCCCACATCCGGCATGGTTTCTCTCTCCTGATTATTAAACCGTTGTTTCGGAGGCGTTCCATTCCAATCGGGTTCCCATCGCCACGTTTTGGATTTGATCGACGACGATCTGCCCGTCGTGTGACAGGTCCATTTTCAGCCAATTCAATCCTTTGGGCGCGGGACCGCCCATTACTTTGCCAATGGGATCGAACACGGAACCGTGACAGGGACAACGAAATCTCCCGTCGGTTTCCCGTACCGCCACGCAGCCAAGGTGAGTGCAGATCGACGAAATGGCGTATAATCCTTCCTCGTCGTGAAAAACCCACAGGCTGAAATCGGATAGATGGGTGGCCGATCCTTTCGGAAAGGTATCGGGAAAACCGATCTTCACTTTCGAATCCGACTCCGGAAAAACGGACGGCATCGGTAACCGCATCATCCCAACAATCGAAAACGCGCAGGCGGATAAAGCCGTCCAAACCGCCGCCAAGCCGAGAAAATCACGCCGTTTCACTGGGGCTTGAAAACGAGCGCTTTCCTGTAATTCGTGATCGTTCGATTTTTCGTTCATGTCGAAATCTCCATCCATTGTCCGTCGAACGTCATTCGTTCCATGGCGATCGCACTGGCGGGGCATCGCTGTGCACACAACGCGCATCGGATACAGTTGGTTTCATCTTTGATGATGGCCGAAGCGCCGTTCAATTCGTCTGGCGTTAAACGTTCGTTGAGCGTCTTGTCCAATGTTTCGCCGCCTTGCAGAGACGAAACCGAAACCAACCTCAAACAAAGTTCCGGACAGATATCGGCGCAACCGCCGCACAAGATACATTTTTCAGAATCGAAAATCGTATTGACTCCGCAATCGAGACACCGACTGGCTTCGTTGCAGGCAGAGTCTTCATGAAATCCGAGTTCGACGGCCGCTTTCGGTCTGGCCAATCGGATTTGGGGTTTTAACGCGGGAATCTCGTTTCGAGGCAGTGATTCGAATCCATCTTCACGGCGATAGGTTCTTAAATCCGTATGTTGCTGGAACTCCTGAATCGATATCGATTTTCCCGTGAGATATCGATAGACCGATCGGGCAGCCTGCTTTCCGGAAGCGACGGCGTGGATCAGAAGTTTGGTTCCATGTGCGAGATCACCGGCAACGAATACCCCTTCTCCTCCGGTGGATAACGTAACCGGATCGCATTTCAACCATCCGTGCTGGTTGAGTTCGATTCCCGATCGATCTGAATCCAAGAACGATAAATCGGGCGCTTGACCGACGCACAACAAAACCGTATCCGCTTCGAGAACGGTTTTCTCGTTGGGATCGAATTTTGGATTGAATCGCTTATTGGAGTCGTAGACGGATAGCACTTTTTGGAAGACGACATTCTTGACCCGCCCGGAATCATCTTTCACGAATTCAAGTGGTCCGACACTGTTATGGCGGATAACGCCTTCTTCGGTTCCTTCGATAATCTCGACATCGTCGGCAGGCATTTCTTCCAACGATTCCAAGCAGCAAAGGTGGACCTCACGCGCTCCCCCCCGCAGTGCTTCGCGGCTGACGTCGTATTGTTCCTGGCGGAGAACCATTCGACCCACGTCGAAGGCGACATTCCCCCCGCCGATCACGATTACTTTATTTCCCAGATCGACCGGCTCACCTAAAGCGGTAGCGCGCAGAAAATCGATTCCCCCGAAAATCCCGGCTGCATCCGAACCAGGCATATTCAACCATCGGGACCGTCTCGCGCCCACGCCGATCACGATCGCATCGAAATCACGTTTGAGTTGAGCGAATTCGATATCTTTCCCCACCTGCACGCCGCAGCGAATCTCTACACCCAAGGCTTCGATCACGGCCACTTCCGCACGGATCAAATCTCTCGGAAGGCGGTATTCTGGAACGCCCAGGTAGAGCATCCCCGCCGGGACAGGCTCCATCTCGAAAATGACGGGTGAAAAACCTAACAGCGCCAAATCATGCCCGCACGCCAATCCCGCCGGTCCGGCTCCGATAATGGCGACTTTCTGCCCACTTGGGGCTTGAAGCCGTTTGTTTTTTTGCGCCTGAATAATTTGAGCGAGTTCTTCAAGATCGGAATTGGGAGGAAGACTTTCACGAATTCTATCGACCACTTTTGTATGCGCGTCTGGATTGGACTCAACACCGAACTGTTCCGTGACGAAACGCTTGAGAGCGCGAATTGCTACCGGGGCGTCGATCGATCCACGGCGGCACGATAATTCGCATGGCGCACCGCATACACGGCCGCATATTGAAGCCAAAGGATTAGGCCCTCTGGCGATCCGGTAGGCTTGTTCGTAATCACCGGCAGCGATTGCCCGGACGTAACCTCGCGCATCGGTATGCACCGGACAAGCGTCCTGACATTTGATCAGCTGTTTCCAATAGGCTCGATCGGGTACTTCAACCGGAATTGCTTTTTGGGAACCCATTTCCCATACTCCCCATGAGTCTATACAATTCAAAAAAAGCGTTTATTCGTTATGAGACAGTTCTACCTGACCTGGAACTTCGCAACCGGCGATTACCGCAATCGTTGTCTGTTCCATAAAATTCAGATACGCTATTTTCACATGCTTCCATGTTGCGTGAGCCGAGCATGCGTTATCGTCCGAACAGTCGCCCTTATTCCCCAATAGACAGCCGAGATGCGCTCTATCTCCTTCGAAAAGTTCCAGTACCTCGATCAATCGAATTTCATCCGCTCTTTTTTTGAGCATATATCCGCCACCCGTTCCACGAGTCGCATCTAGGATATTCGCCCGTCGCATATCATTGAGAATCTTTGTGAGATAATTGAGCGGAACATCCGCTTTTTCAGATATATCTCGGCGCAGCATCTGCTCTCCATAAGGGATTTGAGCCAAACAAACCAATGCACGAAGTGCGTGTTCAGTCGTAACAGATAACATAGGAACTTTGATTGAAAATCCGAAATGTATATATCTTTATGCACAAGTATACAATTATGAAAATCTTCTTGTCAAGTGTTTATTTTAAATTTTTTTATGGAGTGAGTGTTGGAATCCAGTAAAATCAAATACGCCCAGAAGGACTCGAACCTTCAACCCTCTGCTTAGAAGGCAGATGCTCTATCCGGTTGAGCTATGGGCGCAAAATTGAGGACACGTTTGTTTTCATAAAAGAAGAGGTCGCAAAAGACCTCTTCCTCTTCCTTCTTATTATAACGTCTCGTTCACGAGCGATAAACCGCTGGGAGACCGTGGGTGTTAAAAATGGCTCCCCAACGATCTTTCCCAAAGCAGGAACAAGATTACTTATGATCGACCTTCAGGACGCCGGTTGTTTTGTCCAATTGTTTGATGACGTGGTCGATGTTCCTCACGTTATCGATCACGATCGTATCCTGATTGTCGTGAAAGGTGAGAATCAAGCGGCCGGACCGCACGAAAGGAAGATAGTACTCCAGCACATCCGAGATGTCCTTCGTGTAGTGCATCCGCAGTGTGGGATAGCGCTGTTGACGCTCCAGCAATCCACCGACGACGATCACTTCGTTCGATTCGATTTTCACGTAATGAAATCGTATGACTCCCAGTGTCAGAATCATCAGGATCACCCAAAGCGCGAAGATGGCGAAGTAAAACTGGGGGTTGGCCATGGGAGAGAGCGACGCGAGCCGGGTCAACAGGTTGGGGATGAATTCGTATTTCACGTTGAGTAAAAAGAGCGCCAGGATCACGACGAGCGTACACGTAAACGCAATCAATGCCCATCGGATTTCCAGATCGATGCAGAGCGAAAACATCGAGAAGGCAAATACGATCAAAAACAGCAAACCCAGAATCCGGTCGATGTTATAGGCCAACAGTAGGTTATTGATTTTCTTATCAAGGTCTTCCTTTGTGAGTTCAACCGGAGCGGCGGGGATGGTTTGATCGCCTTCTTCGGAAACGGTTTCCTGTTCCGCCGGGGGAGCGTACAACTCCTGTAGCGAGTGGATTTGCGGTGACGTGCCCAAGAGCGCCCCGACGATCGCGCAGATCAACGCCAAAATCGCCATCGGATACATGATCGGTGTTTTCGGCCACATGTGGATCACAAGCGCCGTACTTTCTGGGTCCTTTGAACTGCTTTTCTTTCCGGCATCCGAGGGTTCGCCCGGAGCGTTGGCTTGAACTTGATTGTCCTGTTCCATAATACTGCCTTTCATCATCGGGATTGACCGGGAAAGCGCCGATCGGCGGTTTGTCTCCGGAATGGTTTATCTTCGCTTATCCAAGTGTGAAAAACAAGTCATCTAAAGACGAAACGGCTAAAAACCGAAAACCGGAAATTGAACCTCATCATATCGACAATACTCAAAATTGACATACAACATATTGTGTGAGTTTCGTCCTGCTTTCACTTTTTGCCGACCCATTACTATAAAGCGGTTCTCATCAGCTGCCCCACCTGAAAAACGGTTTGGCAATGAGAAACCGATCCCTATCCAAATACATAGGGCTTCTTCTGTATTACGAACGACGCCACGTATTCATTTCAATATTTTTTATTCCGCAATAAAAAATCGACCGATCCGGCCGCGATGCCGACACCGCTGACCAGCGCATCCAGCATATTAACGGGAACACCCAGCAGGGCGAAGACCGGGCCGCGTTTGCGGAGGAGATTCATTTCGAACGACAGGATCAAGTATAAATAGAGCAACAGAAACAAACCTGTCACGGCTGAAAAGACGGGCAATTTGAACGAGATCCCCGCCATCGCCACGATGAAATAGATCAAGGGAATTCGAAGCATCGTCGTAAGGCTGTTGGTCCCGAAACGTTTGGATTCATCCGTCGATGGAGCCGCGCGATCCCCGGAAACTCGCGGCTCGGAGCGGTTACGCAGCAGCAGTTTCGCCAGATCGCGTGAACGGCGAAACTGGTTTCGGACGAATCCGGGAAACGTCAGATTTTTGTTATGAATCACCGCAAGCGACCTGTCCAGGCGAATGCGAAATCCATGCTGGATCAGGTGGCGGCCGAGAGTACGGTCTTCCACCGACGCGTCTAGGATGTTGCCGTCGAATCCGCCGCACGCTAGAAAAGCCTCACGTTTCACTGCTGTGATCGACGTAAAAGTTGTATCGACCCAGTCCGGAAGTTGGTTGAGAACGAAACGGTTATACAGGTTTTTGTATTGAGAAAAGTAGTTCGCGAATGGACAGACTTCCGAAAACGTGCCCTGAACCGCATCCGCCCCGCTTTCTTGAAACGTCTGATCCAGCGTTATCAACAAGCGTTTGGGAACGAGCACATCACTGTCGGTAAACAGCACGACGTCATACGCCGCTTGATGCGCTCCAGTATTGCGGGCGGTGGCGGGACCGCTGTTTTGGGGGAGAGTGACGACTTTTGCGCCTGCTTGCCTCGCCAGTTCGGGGGTTCGGTCCGTCGAAGCGTCGTCCACGACGATCAACTCGAAGGGGCCGCCTGCCAATCCCGATACGCTTCGCAAGGTATCCGGCAAGGTTTTTTCCCCGTTGTAAACGGGAATGATAATCGAGTATCCGGACGTCCCGTTCGATTCCATCTCTCTCAATCTCTTTCTTTCAAAACAGGTCAGTAAAAAGTGAAAGCAGGACGAAACTCACATAATATGTTGTATGTCAATATGGAGAATTTTCGATATGTTGCGGTTCAATTTCCATTATTAACTTTTTCCGTTTCGTCTTACAAAACGCAATCATACATCCGTTCCACTCGCCGGACCATGTTTTCCACGGACAGATCGCGTACGATTCGTTCGCGCGCCGCTCGGCTCATGGTTTGAAGCGTTTCGGGATCGGACAGCATGTTGTTGATGGCGTGGGATAGTGTTTCGGGGTGGTTGTTTGTCACCAGGCGGCCTTCCCGGTCGTCATCTACCACGCTTTCGATCCCCCCGACGCGGGTGCTCAGGATCGGTGTGCCCATCGCCATCGCTTCCAGCATCGCGTTCGGCACGCCTTCCGAGTGAGACGAGCAGACGAACAACGAAAATGCTGCGAGATACGGTTTTACATCGGATTTATAGCCGGTGAAAATGATATGGTCTTGAAGGTTCTCGTTGTGAGCAACTTGTTCAAGACGCTGCCTGTCCGGTCCATCGCCGATCAGCATCAGGCGGGCGTCGGGAATGGCGTGTGTCACCGTTTTGAACGCTCGGATCAAGCGATCGTATCCTTTGATGGGATCGAGCCGCCCCGCGCTTCCGACAATCGGCGCGTCGGCGGGAATACGAAACTCGTCCCGCACGTTCCGCTGACTCCGGTTTGGATCGTATTCCGATGGATCGACGCCGTTGGGGATCATGAACACCTGACTGGGAGGGCGGGACCAACCGTTTACATAAGTTTCCAATTGCGGGGAAATGACCTGAAGGGCATCGGCCTGGCGGATGAAGTGATTGTTCGTCTTGTGAGACAGCCAGCCGCGAACGGCGTTTCGATAGTCGAACCGGTTGATGTTTGGTAGCCGCACGATCCAAGGTAGGGGCGATGTTTTCCTCATTCGAGCGGCCAGAGCGTTGGAGCGCAGCCCGAATGTATGGACGAGACCGGCCTCGCGCTGCTGGGCGATATCCATCAGCAGCCGGCTGGCATGCCAGGTTCGCAGACGGCTGCGCGTGGGGATGAATTCGGTTTCGATTCCGTGTTCGTGAGCTTGCCGGGCCAGTTCGCCTTCATTGGCGATCGTGACGATCACCGGCTTGAAACGGTCGCGGTCCAATCCACGGGCCAGGGTCAGGATAAACCGTTCCACCCCACCGAAATTTCCATCGACCCGACACAACAAAACCACTGCCGCCACTGATTCAAACCTCGTTACTCGATAGGTCTATCGAACGACCGATTACGTTTCCGCTTCGGCATCAT
>CAZSIZ010000041.1:0-27100 GCA_964606645.1 uncultured bacterium | reverse complement strand
GTCGGAAGTACTGACTATCTATCCCAGCCTCGGAAGTTTCGGCGACATCCGCATCATCTCGCAAACCCAGTTTCTCACCCCTATCACCGACTCGCTCTCCTGGACGCTCAACCTTATCGATGAATACGACAGCGCTCCGAACCGCCCCGGTATCGAGAAGAACGATCTTTCCTTTCGTACCGGTCTGCAATATTCGTTTTAAATGCAGGGTCTAGGGTTCAGGGTTTAGGGTCTAATCTCTTATCAGGAAATATTGTGGGTCAGGCTTCCGGCCATGCCAGGTTAGGATTTATATTAATCAATTGGATCAATAAATCGTCAGGCAATCTATTCTATTAAGAATAATGTGAAATTATTGGGGAGGAGGAATTAGTTTATGAATGAGACAAAGGAAAGAGGCCGCTGTTTGGCTTATGGATTGGGCACACTTCAAGTCTTTATTGGCCTTGGAGGGGTGTCAGGAGGATGGGGATTGATCTCGGAGCCGAACGGTGCAAACCTCGGTTTCCCGTTGGAATTGCTTGATAACACGCCTTTCACAAACTACCTCATCCCAGGGATTGTCCTGCTCGCGATCAACGGCGTTGGTAGTTTGGCAGGTGGCATCCTCTCCTTCAAACGCCATTCCTATGCCAGTAATATGGCCATTGCATTAGGCGCATTCTTAATGGGATGGATCACGGCTCAAGTCTGGTGGATTGGGTATTCTCACTGGCTTCAGCCCTTGTTTTTCGGTTTCGGTCTGGTGGAATTGGCGCTAGGCTTACTGCTGCGGAGAGCCTGCCATGCAACAAACGAGTAAAAAAACGGCTGCCCCAAACGGACGTTCGTCGAATTGGACGTTTCTACTATCCCTGATCGGCGGCCCCGTTCTTTTTGTCGTATTGCTGCTTTCTCCCATTTCCGAAACGCTCCCCCCTGACGCTCAAAAGGTCTCTGCCGTTGCCGGGTGGATGTCGGTCTGGTGGCTGACGGGAGTGATCCCGATTGCCGCGACCGCTTTGATCCCTTTCGCGATGTTCCCGTTTCTTGGAATTATGAAGGGGGACGAAGCCGTGCGCAGTTTCGCTCATTGGATGAACTTTCTGTTCCTGGGTGGTTTCTTGCTGGCGGCGGCGATGGAGCGCTGGAATCTGCACAAACGGATCGCCCTAGTGATTATCGACACCATCGGCGTGACGCCCCGCCTGATCGTTCTGGGATTCATGGTGGCCACGGGTTTCATCTCCATGTGGATCAGCAACACCGCGACGGCAGTGATGATGCTTCCCGTGGCAGTGGCCGTGCTGACCAAAGTGCGGGAGGTCGCGGGGGATGAAATCGGGGATAAAATCGCGCCAGCGTTGATGCTCAGCATCGCCTATTCCGCTTCCATCGGCGGAGTCGGGACAATCATCGGGACTAGTCCCAACGCCGTTTTCGTCGCCCAGGCCGATGCGTTGTACGGGCAGGAATTCGGTTTTTACGACTGGCTGAAGATCGGGCTGCCGTTTGTCTGCATTGTCTTACCGATGGCCTGGTTCTATCTCGTGCGGATTCAGTTCCCGCTGCCTTCCAGAATGGGTGATGAATGCGTGCTACTCATCCGCAACGAACGGTGTTCGCTGGGATCGATGAGCCGGGGAGAGAAAATCATCGGTGTGATATTTTCCCTCACCGCGTTGGGATGGATTCTCCGAAAGGACATTCATCTCGGCGACTGGACCTTCCACGGGATTCAATCCTATTTCCCGATGGTGAACACCGACGCGACGATCGCCATGTGTGCGGCCCTGCTTCTTTTCGCCATCCCCGTGGATATCAAGAAACGGGAATTCGTTCTGGACCTGAAATCCGCCAGGAAAATCCCCTGGGATCTGCTGCTCATCATCGGGGGTGGAATCTGTCTCGCGAATGGATTCAAGGAATCCGGCCTCTCGGAATGGTTCGCCAATCAGTTGGTATTTCTCAAAGGTTTCCATCCGGTACTGATCGTGTTGACCTGCGTGGGGCTGGTGACATTCCTGACCGAGCTGACCTCCAACACCGCCACCTCGACCATCTTCATCCCCATCATGGGATCGATCGCGGTGGGGATCGGGCAGAATCCGTATTTCCTGATGATCCCCTGCTGTATCGCGGCGTCGATGGCGTTTATGCTTCCGGTGGCGACCCCGCCCAACGCGGTCGTTTTCGGTTCCGGTCACGTTACGATCCACCAGATGACGCGCACCGGATTCTGGATGAACCTGATCGTCATTATCACAATTTCGATCATCACCCTGCTCGTCATCAACCCCCTCATCGGTGTGGACCTTAACACCGTGCCGAATTGGGCGACACAAGGACAATGAGCGGGAAAAATCGACCATGAAGGAGCAGCCATGAAGCGGCGTTCATTTTTCAGTCTGGCAGCGCTTGGCGGTATGGGCATCGTTCCAACCGCCCGTTCCGAACGAGCGGAAGGCGGCACGATTCGGGAAGAAGCGAGAGACATTCCCGTTATCGAGGAGTGCGACATCTGCGTACTGGGCGGAAGCTGCACCGGCGTTTTCGCCGCGATCCGGGCGGCCAGGCTCGGTGCGAAAGTCGTTCTGATCGAGAAACAGAACGCATTCGGAGGAACCGCAACGAATTCGCTGGTCAACGTCTGGCACAGCCCGATGGATGAAACCTTCGAGAAGCAAATCATGAACGGTTTGACACTGGAGGTGATGGAACGGCTGAAAAAACGCAAGGCTTCGGTGGCGCTGCCCGGCAGCGGAAGCCGTGGATTCGAATTTAACTCGGAAGAACTGAAAATCGAACTCGACGAGATGGTGCGGGAAGCGAATATCAAACCGTATTTTCACACGTTGTTCTCCCAGCCGCTTCTCAAAGACGGCGAATTGATTGCGATCGTCGTTGAGAATAAATCCGGCCGCAGCGCCATTCGGGCCAGGCAGTTCATCGACGCGACCGGCGATGGAGACCTCTGCTTCCGCCTGGGATTGGAAACCTACACGCGGGATCGGCTTCAGCCGCCCACAGCGTGTGCCCGGTTCAACGGATGGAAATCCCTCCAAGATACCAATCTTGGAAAACTGATACGCGAGCATGGAGACGAATTCGATCTACCGGAAGGATTTATGTGGGGCAGTTACGTTCCCGACTCGGATGCCTATATGCTGGCCGGAACCCGCATCTACGGGGTCAACTGCGCCGAGGCGGACGATCTGACCCACGCCGAGATGGAAGGCCGCCGCCAGGTTCGGGCGATTATGGACGCCATCAGGAAATACGTGCCTAAAAACAATCTATCGCTCCAGGCGCTCCCGTCTCACCTTGGATTACGCGAAACCCGCCACGTCCGCTGTTTGTATACACTGAAAGATGAAGACGTGCTGTACGGGAAACGATTCAAGGACGCCATTGCGAACGGCAGTTACCGAATCGACGTTCATCACCAGGACAAGCCTGGGATCACGCTCAAATACCTCGACGGGCGGCAGCATTATTCCCGGCCGGGATTCCCCCGTCAGGAAGGGCGTTGGCGGGAAAAGACCTCCAGCAATCCAACGTTCTATCAGATTCCTCTGCGCGCGTTGATCCCCGGCCGATACGGTAATCTTATTCTGGCGGGCCGGATGCTCGATGCCGAGCCGGAGGCGTTTTCCGCCGTGCGGGTGATGGTCAACATGAACCAAACCGGCGAAGCGGCTGGAATCGCCGCCTGGCTGGCTCTGTCGTCGAATAAGCGCATCGATCGGCTCGACCCGAATGATGTTCGTTCGCTGCTGGAAAAAGGCGGTTCGATCGTGCTGTAGATTCTCTTGACGAAAATGAAATAACGATCAGCCGCGGCCACCGAGACGGTTGATACGAACAGGGCCACCGCCCGATCTCATCATGATGTCGCCGATGCTCGACAAGCCGTTGGACGTGTCGTAGGGAACCCCGTAACGAATGCCGTTGCTGCCGCCATACATGGCTTCAGCGGCTGGAGCGAATCCCATCAGGATGTAGTCGCCCTCTTTCAAAGGGGGATCGTACCGAGTTCCTCCATAATCAGGTCCGGTTGTCGCCGGGTCATTGTCGGCGTAGTAATAGACATCATTGCCCGTGATTCCAAATAGTTCGGAATGCCCGCCGGATGTGGAGGTCAAAGCTTTTGGTGTAAAAGGATCCTTTGGGACGGAGGACATATAAGAAATCGGGCTTGTCAAAGGTGCCAGCACGTGAAGCTGCCGCCTACCCGCTTCGGGCACGTCTCCCACACCATTGAAAACCTCCCGGATGCGTTTATAGCCCCAGGCACTGCCGCTATCGTCCCAGAAATCCACCAGGAGAACTCCCTTGTCGAGCCGTAACTGCTCAATTCCCGTCAGGATGGAACGCATATCTGCATAGGAGCGTGAGACTTTCGCTCGAATCTGAGCGTTTAAGAAGTTCGGCACGGCGATCGCGGCGAGAATTCCAATAATGGCAACGACAATCAGCAACTCGATCAGCGTAAAACCTGAATTCTTCATCATTCTTACCACCTTTATAATTGGGATCGTTTCTTCTCTCTTCTCTGTTATCTATTTTATTCGATATTTCCTTATTACGCCAAGAAATAACTCCCTTATTCATCCGATTTCAATAATTTCCTCAAGTATCTCAATAAGAATTGGAATTTTATTTTTCACGGTTACCCATACAATAACTCCGCTTTGTCGATCACATCAGCACGAATTCGAATATTGAGGAATTTTTCAGTTACTAAATCAACTTTACGTCCCTCCAGCAATGCGGATAGTTCATCTTCAATATGAATGAATTGAAAAAAATCAGGGATACGACCGGGTTCGAATTCGACTAAAACATCCACATCGCTATCCGGCTGAAAATCATCCCTGAGCACCGAACCATACAAAAAAAGTTTCCTCATTCCATTTTTTCGGCAAAACGCTCCGATTTCTTCTTGATTGATTTTGATTGGAAGGGACATCATAATCACCGTTCCTTAATGTTCGATAACTCGTTGCTAATGTTTCTTTGCCAACCTTCGATTTCCCGAATTGCATACGGAATCGGAGATATTATCGAATGATTGAGATATAGTATAATCATCTTATAAAAGAAACGGCTCCCAATCAATGAAAATCTTTTTTTCTCGCAGACACCGATTTTGGCTATGGTTCCTTCTCCTGACGTTTCCGGCATTCTCCTCCCACGCCGGAATTACGATTCATAAGACCAACTTTTTCATGCTGAGCAAGGACGGGGAAATTTTCTATCCTCACGGCGTCAATGTGGGATTTCTAATGAATCCCGCGCTCCCTGACGATGAGGTTAGCGATACGATTGCCGGGCTGGCGAAAGCAGGCGTGAATACGCTTCGGCTGGGCATAGACGACGCTCACGCTCCCGATGCGGCGCTGAAAACGTATCAGGAGAAGAACGGTCGTTTGAAAGAACCGGTTCTCTCCCGGTTGGACACCCTCTTCGACGCCGCCGAGCGGCACGATATGTTTATCATCCTGTCGATATTCGACCTCCAAACCATCGGCGAACGATGGAAAGACTCTCCCTATAACCGGGCCAATGGGGGGGCGTGTGAAAAACTCGACGATTTTTTTACGTCGTCCAATCAACTCATGCGTTCGATGGAACGGGTGGCGCAGCTCGTTTCGCGCTATAAAACCCGGAACCTGCTCGCCTGGGAACTGGCACGCGGGGCCAACCTGTGGGAACTGAACTGGCGTCCCAATTACACATTAATGAAGGGCGTCGCTTTATGGACGGTGCGTATGGCGAATACGATCCGAAAAGAGGCCCCGGATAATCCGATCGCCATTTCCATTCTCCCCAACACCTTTCCTGAGAGTTTGTTCAATCTGCCTCAAATCGATCTCTATTTCATCAACGTGATCGCCAATGATGCCATCGATACGGCGAATTCCATCCCGTCGTACATTCGGGCGATTCACAAGCAATTCAAGAAGCCGGTTTTTGTCGTAGAAAGCAGATGGAATGGCGAGCCGCACGAGCGGGAAATGTTTACCCGCAACCTCTTCTGGTCGTCGTTTGCGTCCATGAGCGCCTCGTTTCTGATGCCGCAGACATCCAGCAGCCGCGAGAGGATTCCCGATTCGGACTTGAACCTGATTAAGACGCTGCAGTTCGTCATGCCCGGTCTGGACCTGAGCGGTGTGCCGAGAGAGATCACCGTTCCCCAGAAAACGATTCCCGGCGATACGTATTTAATCGTGGAAAGCCTGACGGGATACGACCGCATTTACTGGATTCTGCGTAAACAGCCGGGAAAATCTCAAGCGCAACTGGAAGCCTCGACAATTGAGGGAGTCTATGAAAAACAGTGGTTCGATATCGAGAAAATCAAAAAATATCCACGGGGAAAGTTCTCTTTGAGGAGCAAACGCCTATTGCAGGAAAGTCCGCCTTTCGAGCGGGATGTACTGGGGGTTTTAAAACTGGTCAAGCGCGTACCTGAGATGAAAAAGATGTCAGACAGCGCTCCTTCGCCGGACAAGAAATAATCCGTCTGTTAACGTGCGGTTTGCGTTGATACCACATTATTCCAAATTATCTTGCCAGGAACTGAAAACTGTCGCTAAAACCGCTTGATGAGATGTTGAACATAATCCAGAGAAGCAAGACTGATAATACGAGTCCCGTGCTGATCCAGAGCGTCATTTTACAACGGTTTTTATGATGTTCGCTCTCGCTTTGCTTTTTCAAACCATTGACCATTCGATCCATTCTCGCGGTGTATTCATCCACTTCCGGGTTTTCTTTTGTCGTATCCATGATTTTGTCTCCTTCTATCTAGGCGATGGTTCAGTTTTTGAACGATCACTTTTTTTCTCCCTTCACCTGAAAAAAATGATTGTTGATCTACTCCATTATTATAGCATCAAACTGGGAGAAAGGCAAATTAAACGTAAAATATTATTTATTTATGTAAAATAACTTTGCGTTACCATGCGTTTATTTACCATAAAATCGTTACTATTATGTATCGACTCATAACTCATTTTTATAAGCTTTTTCACAAACCAATCGTATTTCTTTTTCAAAAGAGGGATGATTATATCATGAATTCCTTGAAAAGCAGTTAAAATCACGTTGAGAATGCACAATGATATATCAATAAGCCCCCAAACTCCATTACCCAGAAAGAATCCATTTAAAAACAGTTTCTCAGAATTCCATGTAAATTAGGCAATTTTCAATTGACGCTTGAGCAGACTAGAGTTATCTTCACATTAGAGCGGTTATCAATGACGTTCCAGTAAAAAGTCTGACCTTGCAGACGAAACGACAAGAGATAGGTATTCAAGATTCAATCTTTATACGATATCTTGTAGTTACTGAAACTATTTTCGACTTTTTGCCGTTTCGTTTTACAGCAATCCTTTTTAGAATTGCCCTAAAAAAGGATACGTGAAGAATCATGTCCAAGAAAAATCTTGTTATTCTTACCGTCATCGTATTGCTGGGAATTATTGGAGGCGTCATCGCTTTCAAAATCCACCAGCAAGGCGTCATTTCCGAGGGCGAAAAATTTTTCAATCGGGGCGATTACCAAAAAGTAATCGATATGCTTGGTCCCAAGGTGGAAGGAACGTCCGGAAGCGCCGCCGAACGTATCCTGACCGCCCAGTCGTTATACCGGCTGCGGGAATACGATCGCGCTCAAGCCGTTCTGGATCCGTTGCTTCGCTCGGGATCGGAAGATCCTAAGGCCGTGGCGTTATCCGGTTGGATTTGGATCGAGCGCAATTCCCCGATCCAGGCGCAGGGACGTTTCAACAAAGCGAGCCGGTTAGGATTGGAAGCGGAATCCAAAGGAGGGATGGGAGCCGTCGCCCTGCTGCGCAGTGAAGGCTACCGCCGTTCCGATCTGGATGAAGCGCTCATTCTCCTGCGGCAATCGATCTCCAAAGACCCGTCCAATCCTCTGGTCCACTCGGTCCTATCCGAGTTAAAAACGCTTCAGCACGAATACGATGACGCGATCGAATCCGCGCAGGAAGCGGTCCGGCTGGCGCCCAAATGGGCGGAACCTTACGTGCTGCTCGGCCGGGCGTATCTACTCAACGGAAAACATGCCGAAGCGGAAGACGCCTTCAAAAAAGGATTGGAAAACGGTGCATCGGAAAGCGAGAATACGTTTCATTTGGCCCGCTCGCTCTACTTTCAGGGCCGGTTGAGTGAAGCGCTAAAACTAGAGGAAGAACTGCTGAAAAACGACTCCGGCCCCCGCCGTGAAGCACTTCTCGACGCCGCCAAGATTTGCCAATTGTTAAATCGCGAAGAAAACGCCGTCCAATATCTTCAGGAAGCCTGGAGCATCAAGAATAATCCCCTGACCGGGATGCAACTCTATCAGGCGTTGGACCGGTCGGGCCGGGACAAGGAAGCGAAGAAAATTCTGGACGCCGTTTTAGCGAATTGGCCGTTCGTGAGCGAAGCGCACCTGGAGCGGGGCCATCGCCTGCTTCAGGCAGGCGATATTCAAGGCGCTTATTCGGCCTATCAGACCGTTTTAGATAACGAATCGAACAATTTCATTGCCTTATATAATCTTGGATATATCTCCACGCTTCGGGGCGACCTGTATCAGGCTCCGGATTATTTCGAGGCGGCAGTAGAAAACTATGAAGCGTATTTCCCCGCGCAAATCAATTTCTCCCTGAGCCAGCTGGCCATCGAACGCGAATTGGAAATGAGAACCTACCTCCAGGGACTCGCCAGGAAATATCCAGACAATCCTTTTCTGCTACAAGCTCAAGCACTTGAACGTTTTCTTTCCGGCGATTCCGAAACCTCACTGCGTCATCTAGAGCAATCCCTGAAGGTGAAACCCGGACAAGCCGGTCCTTACGTGCTTCAAGGAGAAATCCTGATCCGATTTTTCCAGTTCGAGCATGCGTTGGCCGCTTTTGAAGAAGCACTGAAGATCGACAAGGAAAATCTTCGCGCCCAAATCGGTGTGGCTCACGCATCCTATCGGTTGGGTGATTATCCCCGGGCCGCCAAAATCTACAGCGATCTCTCCGAACGAAAAAATCAGCTGCCCCCCTCTTTCTGGGCCGAAGCCCGAAACGGAACCGGTCTGATCCATTTCGCACAAGGCGACTTTCAAGCAGCAATGGACGTGTGGGAATCGATCCAGGCGAATTCGGAATTGGGACGCCAGATGAACGCAGTCAATTCAGCGCTGCTGTCGGAACGTGAACCGACCAGCGCACAGGTCGACGAATTGAAAGCCCATTCGGCCGACCGGAACGTTCTCCCCGAAACGATGTACAACTTAGCGCTCTTCCTGGAATTGCTGGGGCGTTATCACGAATCACTCGATGCCTACGAAAACTTGCTCAAACGCTATCCGTCCTACCTGCCCGCGCTCTACAATCTGGCGGAACTGTACCGCAAGCGAGGCCGGTACACGGATGCCGATATCCTGTTCGAGAGAGCGCATAAAGCCGCTCCGAACCGAGTGGATTCCATCAACAACCAGGCGGCGGCCAATATCAAACTGGGTCAGTACGAGAAAGCCGAAGCCCTCCTGAAAGAATCGGTCGCGATCGATCCTGATTACCCTTCGATCCGATTCAATCAAGTCTTGACCGCTTTGGAACGCAACCAATTACCGGAAGCGGAATCGATCTTCAATTCCCTAAAAACCTCCTCCGCCCCATCAGGGACCGTACGAATGGCCGAAGGATTGATCCTGGCCAAAAAAGAGGAATGGCAGCTGGCCGAGCGGGCGTTCGACAAGGCCAGGCAGCAAGAATCGGGTGATCCGTTCGCTCCCTTGAATCAAGGGATTGCGCTGACTAAACTTAGACGTTACGCCGAAGCCGAAAACGCTTTGCAGGAAGCGGTCAACCGCGATCCTTCCCTGGGAATATCCTATCGCGTTTTAGGCCTCTTATATTGCAACTTGGGATTATTCGAAGAAGCGGAAGAAGCGTTGCGGAATGCGATCCGCTTCGATCCCTCGCAGGAAGACGTTTCCGCAATTATCACTCAAATCCGAGGATGGATGGATTCGGATGGTTAAATCCTTGACGGTCCATTCCATGTCGCGGTATAATATATAGTTCAGAAACTTAAGGATGTAACGTTAAGCACGATTCGATTCCCTGCCTTATATCCTTATCACGTTAAAGGTGAAAAAAGATGCCAACCCCGGACGACAATACGGCTATAGCCAATAGTGAACCGAAAATCAAAGAGACCAGTATCCAGTCCTACCAGCTTGAAGAAGAAAGCGCACAACGGTTGCAGGACGTCGACTATGCAACCGTCGAAATGGGTTCGGAGGATATGCTGGTTTCGTTGGCCGCACAAGCCAACATGGAGATCGTGCATCTTCGTCAGTTGCGTCTGCATCCGGATACAGTCAATCTGCTTCCCGAAAAATTGTCTCGCCGTTACAACGCGATCGTCGTCGATAACACAGACGATCTCGTCACCATCGCAATTTCCGATCCCTTCAATCTCGACGCGCACGACACGATTCGCTTCAGGTTCATGGGAAAGGAAATCAAGTGGGTCTTGGCCCGTGAAGACGAACTCCGCATGACCATCGAGCGTTATTTCAAAGGCGACCAGGCCATCGTCGAAGATATGCTCAACGAAATCAGCGAAGACCAGCAATACGGCGTCGAAGGCAAAAGTTATAAAGATATGCTGGAATCGAATATCGGTGCTGATGACGAAGGGCCAATCATGCGTCTGGTCGACCTGATCTTCGAGGAAGCCGTCCGCATGAGGGCTTCCGATATTCACTTCGAACCTTTTGAAGACAAGTTCGTTATCCGGTTCCGAATCGACGGTGTCTGTCATGAAATTCAAGCACCAAGTAAAAAACTTCAGGGACCGATCATTTCCCGTTTGAAACTGATGAGCGGGATGGACTTGTCCGAGAAACGGGTTCCTCAAGACGGCCGTATCCAAAAAATCATCCTGGACCGCCATTTCGATTTCCGCGTCTCCGCCCTTCCCGCCCTGCATGGAGAGAGTGTCGTCACCCGATTGCTGGAACAGTCCGGTGTGCTCCTGGGATTGGAACAGATCGGATTTCTCGAAGACAACGTCGAGCGATTTAAGCACATGATTCGCCGTCCTCACGGCATTATCCTGATGACCGGGCCAACCGGATCGGGAAAAACGACGACGCTGTATTCCGCATTGAGCGTCATCAATAACGTTGACACGAAAATCGTCACGGTCGAAAACCCCGTCGAATACCAGATCGAAGGAATCAATCAGGTTCAGGTCAACGACGATATCGGCCTGACGTTCGCATTGTCGCTTCGTTCCATGCTGCGGCAAGCGCCGAACGTCATTCTCGTCGGTGAAATCCGTGACCTCGAGACTGCGGAAATCGCGATCAGTGCCGCCATGACGGGGCATTTGGTTTTCTCCACTCTTCACACAAACGACGCCCCCGGCGCCAACACCCGTCTCGTCGAAATGGGGATCAAACCCTTCCTCGTCGCATCCGCCATCCAGGCCGTTATCGCTCAACGTCTCATCCGAACGATCTGCAAGGAGTGCAAGGAAACATACGAGCCGGATCCCATGATTATCAAAGACCTTGGATTCGATCCGGACGAATACAGTGATACGACCTTCTATCGAGGCAAAGGCTGCGAAAATTGCAATTACACCGGCTACAAAGGCCGGTCGGCCATCCACGAGATCATGGAAAACACCGATGAAATCCGCGATCTCGTTCTCGCCAACGCCAGCACCGACGAGATCCGTGAAGTCGCCCGGAAACAAGGAATGAGAACCTTGCGCGAAGACGGTTGGAAAAAAGTCATTCGCGGCATAACCACAATGGTTGAAGTGGCTCGGATTACTGCCGCAGACGCTATATAATTGGATCATTATTGTTTGTTTAGACTGTTTTTAAAAATACGTTCGTGATGGCGTTTGAAAAATCCAAAAAAAGCACGGGATTTTTCAAGTCGTAACGCATTCAATTCGACGATACTTTTAATAACCGCTCTAGAAGGAGTTTTTTTTATGAATACCGGTTTACTAAAAATCGAGATGAACGATTTGCTTAAAATCGTCGTCGAACGCGACGCGTCTGACCTCCATCTCCGTGTGGGACGCCCTCCGGTGATCCGGGTAGACGGCCGTTTGGAAAACCTGGGCAACGAACCGTTAACCCCGGACATTGTAGAATACCTGATGAACAGTAACGCGCCCGATATGCACCGCGAAGCCATTGCGGAAATCGGCAGCGCCGACTACGGATACTCGTTTCAAAACCTGGCGCGCTTTCGCGTGTCGATTTTCCGAACGGACGGACATTACGGGATGGTCATGAGGTTGATCCCGTCGCGTATTCTCACCTTCGAAGATCTAGGATTGCCGATCGCGGCAACCAAAGAACTTTTACACCGGCATCGCGGCCTCGTTCTCGTCGTCGGTCCGACGGGTTGCGGAAAAACCACAACCCTGGCCACCATGATCGACTACATCAACCGCAACCGGGACACACACATCATCACGATCGAAGATCCCATCGAATACTACCATCCCCATCGACAATCCATCGTCACCCACCGCGCGCTGCACGTCGACGTCACAACATTCGCCGATGGCCTGCGCTCGTCTTTGCGGCAGGATCCCGACGTGATTCTCGTGGGTGAAATGAGGGATACGGAAACCATGCAGTCGGCGATTACCGCCGCCGAAACCGGTCACCTAGTGTTCGCCACACTTCATACGAACAGCGCCGCCGCCACCATCAACCGGATCGTCGACGCCTTCCCCACCAACCAGCAGGAACAGATTCGAATGCAGCTCTCGGTCACGTTGATCGCGGCGATTTCCCAAGCCCTGCTTGGGCGGGCCAGCGGAAAAGGCCGCGTCGCCGCTTATGAAATCATGATCATGACCCCGGCTATCGCGAACCTGATCCGCGAGAGCAAAACTAACCGGATCGTTTCCGCCATTCAGACCGGGGGTAAACTCGGTATGTGCACCATGGACCAGTTCCTCTTCAAACTGTTAGAGGAAGGAACGATTACCGCCGAAGACTGCATCGAACGGGCACACGAACCGGACGAAATGCGGAAGAAGATTCTATTCGATTAATTCACGAACCATAGATAAGATACACTCACTGGAGAGGATATACCCATGCTGGGATTGGGACGGAAGAAAAAAGACTCGGACAAGCCACTGAAAACAGACGAAGCAGCCGGTGACAATAAATCCACTGCTGTGCCAGAAGCCGATACGAACGAAGCCATCGCCGAGGTAGCCGGGGCCGAAGCCGCCGCCCTGGTGGGAACCGCAGACGAAAACCGGGTTCTCGCTCCGGACGAAGCGGGGCAAGCCGTTCGCGATGCGGTTTTGGAACAGGTCTCCGCCGCCACCGAAGAGACCAGGCAATACACCTCGGAAGAAGACCTTCTAACCGTCCTGGCCGAACAGGTCGGGATGGAGTTGGTGAAGATCAGCGACTACGAGATCGACGAAGCGATTATCGATTTTCTCTCAGCCGAACTCGCTCGCCAGTACAAAGTCTTCCCGCTCGTTCTGGATGAGGAAACCAACGTCATCACCGTGGCGATTTCCGATCCCCTCAACGTTCAGACGCTCGACGATCTCCGCATCTGGCTCGACCACGATGTCAAAGGCGTCATCGCATCCGAAGAGGAAATTCAAAACGCCATCGACGAATTCTACGGAACCGGGACCGATTCGGTCGACGAGGTCTTGCACGAATTGGACTCGGAAGACCTGGAAATCGATCTAAAAGACGATAGTTTCGGGAACCTGGAAAAGATCGTCCACGAAGCGCCCATCGTCAAACTGGTGAACCTGATTCTCCTCCAGGCCATCAAGGACCGCGCTTCGGATTTGCACGTCGAACCTTTCGAGAGCACGCTGCGTATCCGGTACCGCGTGGACGGAATCCTCCACGAAACCGTCCCGCCCCCATCACACCTCGCCAACGCGATCATCTCCCGTATCAAAGTCATGTCCGGCCTCAACATCGCCGAACGCCGCCTTCCCCAGGACGGGCGTGTCAAACTGACCATGGCCGACCGTAACGTGGAACTTCGTGTCTCCTCCCTACCGACGGTTAACGGGGAGAGCGTGGTTATGCGTATCCTCGACAGCCAGGTCATGAATTTGGGCCTCGCAAACATCGGGCTGCTGCCCGACACGCTGGAAATCTACGAGAAGATGATCAACCAGCCGAATGGGATCGTTCTGGTTACGGGACCGACGGGCTGTGGAAAAACGACCACACTTTACGCATCGCTGAAACTGATCTTCAGCCCCATGCTCAAACTCATCACCACAGAAAACCCCGTCGAATATCAGATGGACGGCGTCGTGCAGGTCAACATCAACCAGAAAGTCGGATTGACTTTTGCCCGCTGCCTCCGTTCCATCCTTCGTCAGGACCCCGACATCATCATGGTCGGTGAAGTCCGTGACCTCGAAACCGCACAGATGGCGATCGAGTCTTCCCTGACTGGTCACTTGGTGATTTCCACGCTTCACACCAACGACGCCCCCGGTACGTTGACCCGTTTGATCGATATGGACGTCGAACCCTTCCTGATCACATCCGCCATCACCGGAGTTCTCGCACAGCGTCTTATCCGGATTATCTGTCAGGATTGTAAAGAGCCTTATACTCCCGAACCGGCACTCATCCAAGAAATGGGTTTCTCGCCGGACGAAGTGGCCAATATCACCTTCTTCCACGGACGAGGCTGTGCCGATTGCAACTATACCGGCTACAAAGGCCGGACGGGGATTTTCGAACTCCTGAGAATGACGGAAGGCGTCAAGGAACTGGTTCTCAACCGCGAAGCCAGTTCCGTCATCTTCCGCGAAGCCCGAAAAGACGGAATGCGTACTCTGCGTGAAGACGGCTGGGAAAAAATCATTCAAGGCATAACGACGGTCGAGGAAATCCTGAGCTGTACCGTTCAGTAAACACTCCCGGATCGCAATTCTGCGTTCCACAATCGTACAACACAGCAGCGAGGCGCGACACACAAAACGCGCCTCGTTTTTTTTTGCGGTCGATCGAATATTCTGCGAAAACACCGCTCCGAGTTGACTCTCACCCATCCCTATGCTACTCCTCTTTATGAAATCACGATTCAAAGAAGTTCAATACAATCCAATGGCTTGTGATATGATCCCGCCATCCGAATCACGCTATTTTATTCTTGGGAGGAATTCCGATGACATCACGTTCACTTCGATTCGCATTCTGTTTGCTGGCAATCGCCTGTCTTACCGGCCCCCCGGTACAAGCGCAAGTCACCGTCTTGGAGGTCAACTGGAACCCCATCGAAAAAAACGTCAAATCACTGCTTTTTGAAAACATCCTTCCCTTCTGGTTCCCCCAGACGATCGACACCGTTTATGGGGGATACAACCTGAACCACGATATCACGGGGAAGCCCAAAGGCAGTTTGAACAAACGCCTCATCGTTCAGGCGAGATGCGTCTGGTTCTATTCGCGGCTCTACAATTCGGGCTTGGGGACGGAAGATCACCTTAAAGCCGCCCGTATCGGTTACGAATTTCTTCGCGACGCGATGTGGGACAAACAGTTCGGCGGTTTCTACTGGGAAGTGGACACGGCCGGGACCGTGGCCACCATGATCGAAAAGCACCTCTACGGCCAGGCCTTCGCGCTCTATGCCCTGTCCGAATACGCGATGGCCTCCAAAGATCCCGCCGTGATCGCGTTCGCCCGTAAACATTTCGGCTTGCTGGAGTATTACGCTTACGATCCGGTCTACGGCGGCTACCTTGAATCATTCCGGCGGGATTGGACCGTGCCGCCCAAGGTAGGAACCAACTACATGGCCGTTCCCAACGATGTCAAACTCATGAACACTCACCTGCACCTCATGGAGGCTCTGACCTGTTACCTCCGGGCCAGTAAAGACCCCGTGGCACGCGAACGGCTGGTCGAACTGATCTTCATCCAGAGCAATGCGGTTCTGCGCAAAAAACTGGGGGCGTGTTCGGATAAATATTCCCGCAGCTGGGTTCCACTGCGAGGCCCGAATTACGACCGTGTCTCCTACGGTCACGATCTGGAAAATATATGGCTGCTCATGGACGCCTGCGAGGCGGCTGGGCTTTCCAACGGTCCCTTGGCGGATTTATACCGGAAGTTATTCGCCTATTCGGTCCAGTTCGGATACGATAATAATAATGGAGGGTTTTACGACAGCGGCGGATTCAACGCGATGGCCGACAAACGGGCCAAAGTGTTTTGGGTACAGGCGGAGGCGCTGGTCTCCGCGTTGAAGATGCTCCAATTGACGGGTGACGAGAGGTATTTCAAAGTCTTTACCAAGACGCTCGACTGGGTTCAGAATCACCAGGCGGACAGAAAAAACGGAGACTGGTTCTCCAGCGTTCCCGAAAAGGGTATTCCCACCGGCGACAAGGCCGGTCCCTGGAAGTGCATGTACCACAACGGCCGCGCCATGATCGAATGCCTGGAAACCATCAGCGAAATGTCAAAACCATAAATCCCTCTTCCCGCTCTGCCGATTGGAATCTCTCTCCCGATCGTATTGACGGCCTTTATCCCCATCTCCCGCTTTCTTAACCATTCAAGTCATCGATTCCTCTATTCATTTGGTCAAATAATTGCCATGATGACAACAAGAATTTTCCACAATATTGAGGAATATCATAAATGAATCGTCTATTTATCTGTTTCTCGTTAATTTTTGTCACGTTTCAATCCATCGAGGCAAAAGAAATAGGGTTCTGGCGTTATTGGACGGTGAACGACGGCTTGGATGAAGCCTGGTGTGCGAGCATCACTGTCGGGCCAAACGGGGATGTATGGATCAGTCACGGTGAGGCCAATCAATTTTCAATTCATTACGATGGCTACACCATGCATCCGTTTCCAAAACCAGGCTTCTATACACCCATTTATGAAGGACCGGAATTTACGCTGTGGAACGCTATTCGCAATAATCCGGGATTGATTCGGTATTTTAAGGCCTGGCAGAAGGGATTGCAGGGAAAATGGATTTCTTACTCGATTTCCCCGTCCAAAGGTTTGGATGAGCTGATCCCGATCGATCAACACCGTGCTTATTATCTGTCTGAAGACCGGAAATCGATTTGTGAATTCAATGTATTGACCGAACGTGTGACGGTTCGAGTCGATTTAACAGATACTCCGCTTGGAGAGATCGACTCTATTTTCCCCTCTCGAAAAGGTGGAGCCTGGATCAATGGAGAGATTGCTTTGGGATATATTTCAAACGATGATAATGAATTACAAACGTGGAATTATCCCACCCGTTTAGAACAAAAACCGCTTACCTTTTACGGAGAGACCAAGAATGGAATTTTATTGGGTTTCTCGCGGCTTGAGGAAAAGAAGATCGCCGCAATCGAATTCAACGGTCATTCTTTTCGGATACAGAGTGGCCACGATACGCCTAATACGCTCTCTCTAATAGATATTAGCGATGGGAGATTCATTCTTGAAGAGGGTAATATTTTAATCCCTAGGAGCGGTGAATCGGTTGTGTCCCAACGGAGCCAAGTGATGTCCGGCGTTTCAAACTATATCGAACTGGAGGATGACGGTATCGTTTGGTTTGGAACCGATCTAGGCCTGGCTCGTTACACTCCCGCTATTTGGCAAACACCAGCACCCGTTCAATCGATTCAATCTGTCGTCCATGCCGTTCATGAAGACCGTCACGGAACGATTTGGTTTCTTTGCAGAGACCGTTTGGCTGCGTATCAAGATAACCGTTGGGAACAATACGTCATTCCGGATGGTCGAGTATCCATGCATTTTTATTCAAATTGTCTGGCGTCTCTCCCCGATGGCCGTATGTTTTTTCCCAGTTTCAAATCATTAAAAGAACGAGCAGTCACGTCGTTCAATCCAGCCAGCCAATCGTTTGAATTGATGGATTACATATCCGATTTCCCCCAACGGAATTACGTCAAACAATTGTCAAGCAATCGATTGATAATCAACCTGGTAAAATCGCCCGATTCAATTCGTTTGGATTTCTATGATGGGCAATCATACGAAACCGTTCTTGAAGAGAAGAACGGCATAAAAGTCTTGTTCGGCGTTAGAGATACTTTACTAACACGCGATGAAACTTTGTGGATCGGAAGTTTCAATGGCGCTTTTCGATTTCGAGAGGGAAAAGAGATACCGTTTCCTGACGAAGCCCAATCCCCATCCGGTGCCTGTACCTCTCTCATGGAAGACAATCAGAGAACGATCTGGGCCGGTTACACGAATCAGGTGTGGCAATTCGATGGGAATCAGTGGAAACTGATCCGCGAGAACATGGGTCGAGTCTGTAAACTGATTCAAGCCTCGGATGGAAGTATCTGGGTGGCTTCTTTCAACGGTTTGCATCATTTGAAAGATGGATCGTGGTTGACGTATACGGAAGAAGATGGATTGCCGTCCACGACAGTTTACGACGTGATCGAAGACCGTAACGGCAACCTATGGGCGGGAACGGCGAATGGTTTAACGAGATTTCATCCCGAAGCCGACCGGGATCGACCGATCACGATCGTCGATCCGAACAACCCCGATCAAATCGCTCCAAGTGGAGAAGGTCAGTTCTTCTTTTCCGGTATTGATAAATGGAATTATACGGATAAAAACCGACTGTATTATTCATATCGCGTCGATGAGGAACCGTGGTCTGAATTCACCACTCGAAACGTGGCCCACGTGAGCCAATTGGAACCGAGAGAACACGTGTTTCACGTTCGCGCGATGGACCGAAATCGAAACATAAGCATTCCTCAAACGATGAAATTTCAAGTTCCTTTGCTGTGGTATCGGGAACCGGCCGTTTGGATTTCCGGACTGATTGGTTCGATCCTGATCCTGGCTCTCGCCGCTCTCGCGATTCAGCGCCACACCAAACTGCGTTTGAGTTATGAAACCCTGCGTCGCACGCAAAAACAGCTGATCCAATCGGAAAAGATGGCGTCCCTCGGCCAACTGGTTGGGGGAGTGGCTCACGAAATCAACAATCCGATCAACTTCATCAAAAGCAATATCGAACCGTTGAAGCACTACCTCAATGGATTCAAATCCTATTTCAATACGGTCAAGGAAAACCAGGAAAAAATCACCAAGGAATTACAAACGGAGCTGGAAACCATTGAAACGGAAAATGAATTGGATTATGCGGTAGAAGACAGCCCGAAATTGATTCAATCCTTCGAAGAAGGCTCGGCACGCATCAAGAAGATCGTGTCAGACCTTCAGCAGTATATTCGCATCGAACATGATTTCTACTCAACGTTCGACGTCCATGAAGCCATCGATTCGAGTCTGGATCTCCTGGATAACCTGTATCAAGAGCGACTTTCGGTCTTTAAGGACTATGGGGATATCCCACAAATCCGATGCGCCTCCGGTCAGATCAATCAAGTATTCGTGAATGTCCTGAAGAACGCGGCGGAATTTATCGAAGGCGAAGGTAGCGTCCAGATTTCAACCTCTCTGGAAAAGGATTGTATCGTCGTGAGAATCCAAGATGACGGAATCGGTATCCCCGCCGAAAATCTCTCCAAGGTCTTCGATCCTTTCTTCACGACCAAGTCGGTCGGTTCAGGCACGGGCCTTGGCTTGTCGCTTTCCTATGGAATCATCGAACGGCATGAGGGGACGCTGACCGTCGAAAGCGAGATCGGAAAAGGTACGCTGTTTACCGTAAAACTACCTCTGTCGAAATAAGGATAATACAAGCGCGAAGACAATCACTGCCAGAATACAAATCACTCCGCCGTTCTCACGAAAAAAGGGGATACCGGTAAAGGCATCCCCTCGATTGAACGATTTTTTATCCATACCCTTATGGTGCGGTTCCATCTGCGCCTAGGGCTTCGGAGGGGATTAGGGTTCCCGGCGGCAGGGGGATGATCTCCAGATTGTCCAGATAGACCGTCACTGGATCGGTGACGGATCCGTTGGCGACGACCTGCAAGAGCGGCACAATCGTATTCGTCGGCGGTTTGTAGACAATCGCCATTCGCTTGTACGCGCCGGTAAGACTCGCGCTGTCGGCGGGGATCAGCGTCGCGATCGATCCGTCGAAACTGCCGTCCAGCGCCGCGAGCGCCACACTGGCTCCCGGACCGGTCGCGCGCGCGTTCACTCGAATCAGCAGAGGCACTTTCTGCTCGATGGTTTGGTAAGGCCCCCAAAACGTCGCGCCTTCACCCGGTTTGACCGTCACGCTCAATCCCCGTCCGTTGGTCGCGCCCTCGTAAGCGTTGTCGGAGGGGATCGGTCCGATACCGTTCACCGCCAGGGTGAACGAGGCGTTCGGTGGTTGCACGGCGAAGGCTTCATTGGCCAGCAGCGGACCGTCGAAGTCCGTAAAGAAGATCGCGGCGGGCAGTCCGGAACCCGGCGGGATCGGAGTCGGAACGGCAGGTGGAGGGGTCGGCGTCGGCTGAACGGGAACCGGTGTCGGTTGATCGGGAAGCGGTGTGTTCGTCGGGCTGGGTGTCGAGGTCTTAGTCGGAGTGTGCGCCAATGGTTTTGGCGTAGCGGTGACGAGAAGCGGCGGTGTATTGGTCGGAGTCATCGTAAACGTCGGTGTCGGGGTGGCCGTGGGAACGACGGGGGTCGAGGTCGGCCGTACTCCTGCCGGTCCGTGCCTGAATATCGATAGATGTCCGTCCTCGGCCACGAAAACATAACCGTTGTCCGCGATCACGTCGAAGGCGCTCCATTCCACTTCGTTACGGTTCACCTCCCGCACGCTGTTCACCCGCTCCACATCGAGAATACGCAGGCCGCCGGGCACATCCAGTTCAAAGATGTTGGTGGACGCGCGAAAGAGTGTCGTCGCGTAGCAATAGCCCTCCCTAAGCGCCACCCGGTAGGCTTCGTTGTCGCCGTAGAGGTAGAGCGTTTTCAGAAAAGTTGGATTCAGTGGATTGCCGATATCGAAGAAGGAGATGCCTTCGTAGCCCTCGGCAACGGCCATCAGATTGCCTTCGATCGACAAGCCATTTACGACGTCGAAAGTCTCGATCGTGCCGACATGATTCAAGGCGGATGGATCGCTGATATCAACGATCAAAATCCCGACGTCCCATGTCGAAACGTAGGCTAAGGAACCATGAAAAATCATATCAGTGATGACGGTGTTGACCGGCAGCGTTCCCAGGATGACGTTCAACTGATTGTTGTCATCCAGTTGGACGGCCTGAAGCGATTCGTCGTCCACACCGATATAGAAAATCCGTCCCTGTGCGCGGATAAACGTAATCATCTTACCCTGTTCGCCGGTACGCCGCTCCGCCAATAATCGAGGCGACGACAGATCGCCGACATCCACGACGAAAAGATTATTGTCGCTTTGGCTGTCCGTCCCCACGACCATAACGCCCTGCGATACCGCCAATCCGGTCACGATACCTTGAATGGGAACCACGTTCACGGTTGTCGGACTTGTTTCGTTGCTGATATCCAAAATCGTTACCGCGTTCGCCCCGCCGACAAACAGCAAGGTTCCTTCCTGATGAAGCACAATCGCAGGAACGTCCACTGTGGTAACGGGCTTGATGTCACCATGCGTCACAACCACCGCAAACATAACGAGCAGCACGATCAATCCAATTCGTCGAATTTTCATTTTTTCCTCCCATAAAATCAGGGTTTAGGGTTCAGGGTATAGGGTTTATTCTCTTGTAATCAAATTGTTCGCAAAACGGTTATAAAATCAAATATCCGCGACGACAGGCGAATACGATGACTTTTAAGAGTGAGGGTGGCAATGCGAAAGCGTATCGATAATTCGATAACTCTTTTACATTATCAGGCCAAAAGATCCTAAACCCTATACCCTAAATCCTACTTTTTACTCTTGTGAAAGAGATTTCATTAGTTTTGACAGCAATTTTCCAACTTCCTGAGACAGTCCCCATGTTTCTAATGTTTCATCTTTTTGGATAAATTCCAACCGTCCGGCAATGGCTAATTGCGTTTCAAGTTCCATTAGCGATCCTTTGGCGATTGAGAGAAAATGCAAGTATTCTTTTCGATGGCTGCGTCCATAACCTTCGGCGATATTCGATGGAATAGACACAGCCGCTCTTTTCATTTGCAAAGTCAAACCGAATTTCTCATCGGAAGGAAATGATTTTAAGAGTTGATAGACCGAAACAACTAGATCCATCGATTTCTGCCATGCACTCAACTCCCGATAACTTTTAAGCCCCATCATCTTCTATCCTTTAGACCCTAAACCCTGAACCCTAGACCCTATTATTACCTGGATTTTCTCCAGGGGTAATTCGATTTTATCTCCGGCCTTGATTCCATGCTTGACAAACCAGCCCTGGTTCATCTCCAGGGCGTAGAGGCATTGGTACTTCGATTCATAGCGCTCGGTTGGATCGAATTGGCCGTGATGCGGTTTCATGTCTTTAATGTTGCTAACGATGAGATCGTCCCGGATGAAGGCGATCGAAAGCGGGATTTTCGTGTTTTTCATCCAGAAGCCCATAAAGCGAGGTTCGGAATACACGAACAGCATCCCGTGATCGTCCGGCATGGAGTCGCGGTACATCAGGCCCTGAGTCGATTCCGCTATCGTGTACGCGATCTCGATCTCCACCGGTGTACCGTTCAGCTCGAACTTCACGGTCTCCAGCGCGGGCAGCCGATTCGGTGTCCGAGCCGGTTCTTCTTTATTACACCCTATACTGGCCATTGCACAAACGATAATCCCGATCAAGACGATATGGCAGTGAATACTAGACATTATATATTAACCTTCCGAATTCATCACGATTGATAGTAACTGTTGGACCCGGTGGCGATACGTTGCGTGGTTGAGAACGAATTCCTGTCCCGCGCGCGCGATGGCTTCCCGTTCGTCCGGGTGCTGAAGGTAGTATTCCGCCTTCTCACGCAATTCTTCCGGCGTCTTGAAGCAGACGAGATGCTCTCCAATTTGAAATTCCTCTTCGAGAACCGGCTTATACTCCGACAGCAGAAATCCGCCCGACGCCAGAACGTCGTACACACGCGGATTGGCGGCGTTGACGCACTGAACGTGGAAGACATTCACGTTGATCTGTGTATGATAGTATACTCGCGCGGCGTCTTTATCGTATTCGGGAAACTCGCCGGAATAGTGCGGTGCGAGTTCCTCTGCCCAGTCGGGATGGCTCCATTCCTTCGATCCGTACGTTTTAAGTCCCAAATCTTCGATCTGTTTTAAATGACGTAATCGCAGAAGGTAAGTCGTCCGTTCTTCCAGATAGAGCACCACGAAACCACTGTAGGGCAGCCGCTCACGCCCGGGCGAGGCGTTGAAGCGATCTTCCAGCGTTTGCGAAGGATCATCCAGATAGGCGTCGGAGATGCCGTCCAGGATACGAACGAATTCCGGATCGCGTCCAAGCCAGAATTGGCGCACGTCCTGAAACCGGTTCGCGCCCAGCGCGCCAAGAAATCCAACCGGCGGCCCGTCCCGCTTGGGCCAATTCTTTCCCGGTTCGCATTCCGGCAGCGGGGTGACTCCCGCGGCGGTGGCCAGGTAATGGCCGTCCCTGCCGCACAGTGATTTCAACATGGGCAGGTAGGAGGCGTCGAAGGAGAAATAACAATCGGTCGTCTCCAACTCTTCTTTCGACGTTTGTACGCGCCGGGGGCTGTCAAGAAACCAGAGCACTTTCTTGACCGGTAGCGAGGCCAGCGTCTCCGCGCCTTCGGGTGAGAGCGTGTTACGGTTCATCCACAGCAGCACGTCGGGAAAGTGTTCCCGCGTGTAGACCAGCCACAGATACGGATTCAAAAAGCGCAGCAGACGCCGGTTGCCGTTGAACGTCTCGACCGGACACCCCTCCTGCTTGAATCCCTCGGCGATCGGTGGAGCCAGGTAATCGTGTTCCGGTTCAACAAAGAGCACCTTGGGCCGAAAATCCTTCTCCTGTGACCTCTGTGAGTAATGATCGTGAAGTTCCTGGATATATTGCCGTGAGGCCCCAAACACGGTTTTCGAAAGCGACGAAAGTTCGCCCTGAAGTATTTGTATGATCCGGCGTTCTTCATCGCTCATCGGCCCTCCGCTTTGCAGGAGAAGCGTCGGCAGGATCGCGCTGGGATTGATCGTGAAGAACTTGACAATCGCCTGAGCCGGATTCTGCTCCAGCATCAGAATGGTCCGGTCCGAACGGAGTACGTCGGTCCAGTCGAAGAGCGACAGCGAGAGGTTGAAGAGATCGAGCCGGTCTTCGGAGATCAGCATGCGTTGCGCGAATCGCCCTTTCCGCAGATTGGGATAGAGCGTAAAAGGGATATAACCCAACCCGGGCCGGAGCACGGCGAATGTGCTTGTCTGCTGCCAGTCGGATTCTTTGATAACGGTTTCCGCCCACCGCCAGGGATTATCGGGACCGTGAATCCACTGGTCGGGAGTGGAACGATTCTTGCACGTGAACGTGCCGGGGGCGATGGACTCGATTTCGTAGATTCCCTCGTCCAGCGGCAATTTGGAAAGAACGCCGGCGTATTGGGGGTAAATACTTTCGAGCAGCGTAAGGTTGCGCCTGTAAATATCAGAATCAGTCGAAACAGTCATCACCAACCGTCTTTCCATGAATAGATATATGAACGATTGTCATTATATGAAATTTCACTCCCATCCGCGAGGTTCGTAAGGAGAAAAGTGCTTTTAGTCTCTTAATTGTAGCGCAGGCTCGTCTGGGTTAGGGTTTCGATTATCTGCATCCGCGAGTAAAATTGCCCTCTTCAAGTAAAATCCGGCTTCAGAAACCTTCGACTGAAACCGTTGAGTGGATCGAAGAAATGCAAGGATTTTTCATTACCGGGACCAGCACGGAAATCGGTAAAACGTTTGTCACCGCGCTGCTGACGAAAGGTTTGAGCGAGCGTGGAATTTCGGCCTGTCCCGTTAAACCGGTGGCATCGGGCGGCGTCTCTTCGGGCGGCGCGCTGATTTCGGAAGACGCGCTCGTCTATCAACGGCTGGCGGAAGTCGGCGAACCGTTATCGGTTCTCAGCCCGTTCTGCCTGAAACGCCCCGCCTCGCCTCATTTCGCCGCCGAGTTGGAAGCAAAGGAAATTCCTTTCGCGCAGATCGATTCCACGTTGGGCCAACTCTCCCAGCGGTACGATATGCTGCTAGTTGAGGGTATCGGTGGATGGCTGGTTCCCCTCACGAATGAAATCACCATCGCGGATTATGCGGAACGATTGGGGCTGCCCGTGATCGTCGTGTCGGCGAATGTGCTGGGCACATTGAATCATACGCTGCTCACATTGAATGCCGTCCGTCAGCGAAACGTCGATTTGGCGGGAGTGATTTTCACCCATCCTTCGCCCGATATCGAACTTGACTTGGCTGAAAACAATATCGAGACGGTCCGCCGTATGGGCCAGGCGGAGATTCTGGGCAGCGTGCCGTTCGTGGAAAACGCCGAATCGATCGATCCCCAATCACTATGGACACAAGTAAAGGACACTATTCAATGGGAACGAATTCTACAAAAACGACATACACAAAAAAACAAATAAAGCAGCTGGAAGCCTGGGACAAGCAATACGTCTGGCATCCGTTCACCCAGATGCAGGATTACGAACGCGAAACACCGCTGATCTTCGAGCGTGGTGAAGGCGCGTATCTCTACGACGTTCATGGCAACCGCTATTTCGACGGCAATTCGTCGCTCTGGCTCAACGTCCACGGCCACACCCGCCCCGAACTGATCGAGGCGCTATCGTCCCAGGCGGACCGCATCGCGCATTCCACCCTCCTGGGACCGGCCAACGTTCCCTCGATCGAACTGGCAAAACGGCTGGCAGATATCACGCCCGATGGCCTGGAAAAAGTTTTTTATTCCGACAACGGTTCGACGGCGGTCGAGGTCGCGCTCAAAATGGCCTTTCAGTATTGTCGGCAGTCTCACTCTCCCCGGACCGAAAAGTTGAAATTCATCACCTTCAAAACCGCCTACCACGGCGACACCCTCGGCAGCACCAGCGTCGGCGGCATCGATCTCTTCCATGGTCTGTTCGGCCCTCTGCTGTTCGAGAATTTCACCGTGCCCTACCCGGTTTATTCCAAATACACGTCGAAGGAAAAACCGGGAACCATCAGTCAGCACACGTTGGACGTATGTGAAGCATTGATGAAGAAACACAAAAACGAACTCGCCGCCGTAGTGATCGAACCGCTCGTGCAGGGGGCGGCGGGAATGCGAACTCAAGCACCGGGTTTTCTCAAAAGCCTGCGCGAACTGTGCACCCGCCACGATATTTTCCTCATCCTGGATGAAGTCTTTCTCGGCTTCGGACGCACGGGAAAAATGTTCGCGTGCGAGCACGAAAACGTCTCCCCCGACCTCCTGGCGTTAGCCAAAGGGATCACCGGCGGCTACCTGCCCCTGGCGGTGACGATGGCCACCCAGCGAATCTACGATGGATTTCTGGGCGAGTATGCCGAATTCAAGGCGTTCTTCCACGGCCACAGTTACACCGGCAACCAGATGGGCTGCGCGGTGGCGTTGGCCTCGCTCGACCTGTTCAACAAGGACGATACGCTCAACCGCATTCAGCCGGTCATCGCGCGGTTGGAGAAACGTCTGGACTCCCTGTTCGACTCAAGCGATTGTGTCGGAGACATCCGGCAATGCGGTTTGGTGGCGGCTGTGGACATCGTGAAAAGCCGCAAGCGGGATAAAATCTTCCCCGTCGAAGAGAAGATGGGCGCAAAAATCTGTCTCGCTCTTCGCGAGCATGGAATCTGGCTCCGCCCCCTCGGCAACTCGCTGATCCTGGTCCCCCCCCTCATCACGACGGTCGACGAAATCGACACCCTCGTCGACTCGATCGAGGCATGTATCGACAACATTATCGACAAGTGAGCGGTACATTATGTTGGATCAATCACCCAAAAGTTTTATGAATTGGATAGGAGTATAAAATTTGTATTGAGTGCGCTTATTTCGATAGATTATTGGACAGAATCGGATGATATATCCGTGAAAACATATTGGACGAAGCGGCTACGCCGCAGGAATCGTGAAGCCAAGGTGATCG
>CAZSIZ010000040.1:26715-27202 GCA_964606645.1 uncultured bacterium | reverse complement strand
TATATAATTCTGTAATCCGTATTGTGACACAGCCTGGCAGCGTAGCCCACCATTCGACGTAGTGTGGGCAAGCCTCACCATTCGACTTCCGTCTTACAACTCCGGTGGATAGCAGGCGATAATCTCTAATTTTTCCGGCCCGCCATTGATGATCTTATAACCGGGCAGACAGCGCGGGATAAAGACCGATTTCCCTTTGCTGATCTCGACATCGCCGAACGGTCCTTGGATTGTGCCTTTCCCATTGACCGTCACCAGGCAATGAAAATCCTGGCCATCGGGCATCGACATTTCACTCGAGACGAAAAGCCGTGTGGCCCAGAAATATTTCTTGGCCGAATCGGGAACCAATTGTTGTTCGACGTTCCCGTTCTCTTCCCGGAGCGGTTTCGGCGTGCGTTTAACGGTGTTGTTGAGATAATCATCCGGCATGGCCTCGAAGCGGGCGGCATCCAGCGCCACATCCCAATCAAGCCCGCAGGCGGCG
>CAZSIZ010000040.1:0-26705 GCA_964606645.1 uncultured bacterium | reverse complement strand
CCCATTCGGAAAGAATATTCCAATCGGTCGGTTCCTGGGGTTCGAGGATGCAAAGCCCCGCACCCAGCGAATGAACCCAGCCGTCGGTCAGGTAGATCACGTCGCCGGGCTTCGGTTCGAGCACGTGCATTTTGCTGCGCATGGTTTCGACATCCTGCGCTTCCATCCACTTTTTGAAATCTTCCTTCTTAATATCTTCCTTGAATCCAACCCAGGCTTTCGCCCCTGGCCGGGTGTCGATGACGATCCAAGCTTCGTTTTTCCCGAAGGGTGAATTGAGGTGTTTGGATGAAAATTCGGGCGAGGGGTGCCAATGGACCGGAATATGCGCGTCGTCGCCCACATCGAATATTTTCAACAGAACGCCCAGTTTGGTCCCGAATTTCTCAATATGCTTGTTCCCCAGCGTTTCATCGGGAAACGCTTTGAGGATATCTTCGAGCAGAACGATTTCGCCGCTGGGAAGTTCCACACGGCTCATCCCTTTTTCCGGCGGATTGTCGCGCCCGGGCGTCACCGCGCGGTTGGTCGAAAATATCCATTCTTCGGAACGGAAATCATCGGCGGGATCGGGTTCGCCGACGAACTTTGCCCGCAGTTTTCCACCATTATAGAAGTGCAAATAGGTATTCGGCGCCAGATTGATCGGCCGTTCGAGTAGTTGTTTCAGTTCTTCTTTTGATGCCATTATCGTTCTCCCTTAAAAATCAATCACGAATGGAGGCTAAGAGCCGTACCTGTCGTGGTTTTTCACCTCTTATGTTAAACCCAGATAGGAATAAGAGTATAGAGCGGCAGACCATTTTATTTCAAACCGAAGCCGGAGTCATTCGCCGATACCGGAGGGAAGAAAAGGAAGAAACGGGCCGATTACGCCAGGATCATCCTCTCCAATCATCCTATTGATGATAAGATATCAATAAAATAGTGAAATTCGATCGGGCAGGTATCCATGAAATCATTAATTCGACGCAACGTGTCCAGCGGATGGATTTATGTTCTACTCACATTCGTTTCCGTTTTCCCCGAAGTCGCGCGGGCGCAGTTCTTATATCCTCCCAGCGACGAGAACATCGTATACATGGGACGGTGGGACCTCCGCGATCCAAACGTCGCCCTGACGGTCTATTCGGGCAGCGGCATCCGGTTCGGTTTCAATGCGGGTACGTGTGTGCTGCGCTTTGACACATCGTATTACGTCGATGTCGATCACCCCACACTCAGCTACCGGATCGATGACGGAGAATGGATCGACTGGACGATCGAACCGACCTTGATTTTAAATGTGGAACCTGGTGTCCCTCATTCGGTCGAGATCGTCGTGAAAGCGTTTCTCGTCGCGAAAAACCGGTGGCGGCCTCCCTTGCTGTCGGTCGTCGCATTCCAGGGCATCGCGCTGTCCGGCGGGGGAACGCTTCTCCCCGGGCGAAAACCGGCCGGGCCGAAAATCGAAGTATTCGGCGATTCCATCACCGAGGGCATCCTGATCGAGGAATACGACGGATTCAGCAATGTCGCACAACTCTCCGACGCCCGGCGGACGTACGGTTATATAGCCGCCATGCACTATGACGCCGACCTGCGTTACTGCGTGCTTTCCGGCCAGGGCATTCTGATATACGGCAACGGCGAGGTTCCCCGCGCGCGTAATACGTTCGGATACGTCTATTTGGGAGTGGAAAAAGATGATTGGAAGCCGGATACCGTCATCATCCATTTAGGCGAAAACGATTCCCACCACAACGGCCGCGAATTCGAACTTGCTTACAAGTCGTATATCAACATAATCCGAAGCGATTACCCGAACGCCGAAATCTTCTGCATGCTTCCGTTCCGGGGGTTTCACGAAGAGCCGATCCAAAACGTGGTTTCCCAGCGGCAGGCGGAAGGGGATTCAGCCATTTTTTACATCGATACGAGAGGTTGGCTCCACGCATCCGGCACGACCGATGGACGGCATCCCACAGTCGAAACCCACGCCATGCTGGCCGAACGCCTGATCGAAGCAATCGAACTAAACAGACCAACAGCCATCCCACATTTCATGCTCTATTAAAATCGTCTCTTTCTTCTTTTACTTTTTTAATCAAGTTAAGTTAGGCCTAACTTTTGGGTGGGGCAATCATCCTTCCGCGATTGCCTTTCAACGGGTTCGGAATTTCTTGTTATGCGGAATTAGAACGATGGTGGGCTACGCTGGCGCTTTTAGCCACCCTATGGGCTATACTCATCCTAACGGAGTTTCTAATGCAGTTCCCATCCATCAATTGAGGAGGCGAATAATAGATCACTTAAATCCCAAATCATCGCTGAACCGTCTGCGGCGACGGTGATGAGTCTTTTTCCGTCCGGGAAAAAATCGATGCTTTGAACGCAATGTTGATTGCCAATCAATTTTGCAGCCAGTTTTCCCGTTTTCATGTCACCGATATAGACTGGAGATATTCCATAACTGCCCACAACAACCCACCGACCATCCGGTGATATACACAAAGAATCAAAAGGATCAGAAGGAAAATCAAAGGAAAATTTCATTTCGCACGTTGCAAAATCCCACGCCGAGACGCTGGTAAAATGGTTGGCGATGACGAGCGTTTCACCGTCAGGCGTAAAAACGATATCATGAAATTCCAACCTGGTGTCAGGCCATTCAATCGAACGAATCTTATTTCCATCAACAGCATCATAAATGTATATTCTTTCATCACGCCCTCCCGCGACGATGGATTCGCCGTTGGGGGAAAACGCTACTGATATGAGAGGTTCATCGCTTTCCTCCAGCGAGAAAAGTTGATCTCCGGTTTGAACATCCAGAACATCGACAATATTGCGTGGGCCTGATAAATTCACGATTGCTACCCGATCTCCAAACGGCGAGATGGATGCAAGCCAAACCGCTTTTGAAAATTGCGGATAGGAGAAAACCGGTTCCGTTATAGACGTTTCCCACAAGCGCAAACCCAGATCGCTTCCAGAAATCAATTGCTTTTCTCCCGGAAGAAACTGTGCGTTCCCCCATTCTCCATGCTCGTCGAAGACTTGCAATAATTCACTGTTTTCGAGGTTCCATAAGGCGATCGTACCTACATCGGAATTCTTGTAACCGGATCGACCGATCGCTGAGAGCAATTGTGAACCATCGGAAGAAATATCACAGATGTGTTGTTGGTTATAAAAATTAGGACTCCGCAAATAGGCCAGAAGTTTTCTTGATTCAAATCCACGAATTTCAACTGCATCATCCCAGTTTCGAACGCAATACGCGATTGCGAAAACCTTCTCTTGGTTAGTATCAGGGAACTGGTCCGTTATGGCCAAATCGGCGATCGTATTCGGAAAGTCAGAGGATTCACTCTTATACATACGTACCTTATTCGTTTCAATCTCATAGTCTATAAACATTTTCTCGGTGGCAAGATAAAGTTTCTTTCCATCCTGTGAAAATTCACAGGAGACGCCCTGAACATTGTATTTCCATATATTTACGTCGCTTCGTTCTCCTGTCACCACATCCCACAATATCAAGTTCTTATCGTATGTAACCACTCGTTGGCCGGCTGGCGATAAATCGGCGTCAGTAATCGATTCGTTGGTTTGGATAAAATAGATCGGATCGGCGGGTGCATCCGAATCGTAAATGGCAAGGACGCCGTCAGACGACGCGATCAAAAATCGTTCACTGTCGAGTGAGAAATCAACCGAGGCGATCTTTTGAGTAGAGACGGAGAAACGATCCAACCGTTCACCGCTTTCGGCGTCCCATAAACTCGCTTTGCCATCAGCGCTTCCGCTCAAAATATAAGAACCGTCCGGTGACCATGCAGCCACTTGGATAATGGATTCATGTCCATCCAGCTGTTCCATAAATTCTTTCGTCTCGAAATCCCACAATTTTAAGGCCCCGTTTGCGTTCACGGTAAGAACGGCTCGATTATCGGGAGATATCGTAATCACCGTAATAGCCGCTTCGGCATCAACCAGGACGATCTCGCTATGACGCGACGTACGTATCATACGTACTGAGCCATCGCCGAAACCGGCGAGCAGTCTGCCGTCCGATGAAAATGCCAAACATAACGCGCCTGGTTCGAAGCCTGGAGGAATGGTCAAGATGGGTTCGTCGATTATCTGGACATCCGTTTGCGGGCAAACCGGAAAGACGAGAAAGGTTATTGAAAATATAACGATCAAACAACGCATGATGTCTTTCCTCCTTTGCTATGACTCATCTTATTGAATTCATATTCGCAACGAATGCAACAGCATTATGTAAAATGTTGTAATCAAGCATGGCGAGCTCAGTTCCCTAACAGATTGGAAATAGTCAACCTTCATGAAATAGGCTGATTAGGGTAGGTATGAAATGGATTAGGGGGAATGCAATCTAAGTGGTTTAATACGATAATGTATGGATTGATATCGAATGAATGGTACGGTTCGCTGCGCTTTTAGCTCACCCTACTTAACTTTTCATCCATAACAGACAATCCCTTCTTGGGAAGCGATCCATCCCAACGTTGAATTGACGTTATTTTGTAAATCGAATTCCTCACGAGTGAGCACAAATAAATCCAGAGAGAAATCGGGGGCGGAAAAAAGATGGCGAATTTTTAATTTAACTTCACGCTTGGATAAATCCCCTTGATAGATAACGAGTAAATCAATGTCGCTGTCGAGTGCCTGTTTCCCTGTAGCTCTCGAACCGAAAAGGATGATCTGCTCTGGAACGATCTCTTCGACAATTCGGTCGATGATATTTTTTATTTGACGATCTGTCACATCTTCTCGTTTCATGGTTGACGCTCCTAACATGAATGTTTCGCCAAGTGGTTAGGTTTATTATCCCTGAGAGAGAGAATTAGATTTCATTCGATTGTGTTGGTGGGCTACAATTTTTTAATGGAGTTCCCAATCCCGTATGCCGGTTGGAGGGCCGCCCAGTATCAGTGCGCCGTAGGTGCGTTCCTGGTTGGGTTCTCCATCCCACGTCATCTGGTTGTCCCGGTCGCCCGGCCCTGGATCGTCGTTATCATCCTCGTTGATGGCAATGTTGAAACCGATCAGTTCGATGTCGCGAGGAGAGAGAATCGAATCCTTCAGTATACGATATTCGACGAGATAACCTTTTTCCGTGATTGTATGGATGGCGTACCAATCCATATCGTCTTCCGGTCCAAAGAAATAATCTCCCAATGCGACCGCACGCCGGGCGCTGTTGGCCGTCATCGAGAACTTTCCGCTCAGACCGAATCCCACGTTGTTGCCAGCCGTTTGGCTGTAATCGCTGTCGAGCATCACTTCGATGGAATCGTCATGCCAAAAAGCCGCTTCGGGTGCTCCCGGCGCTTCCGTATCAGCACGAATGATATCGTCAAGAACATCCACCGCGACGTAAAGATATCGATCGTCGTGAAGGACATAAATATCTCCGGAAAGGTCGTCTAAATCGCGGGGATAATAACCTTGGTTCACCGATCCGTCGTATTGGCTGATGTGAGCGTACGCTGCTTGAGACCATATCCCTTCATCCAACTTACCATCGATCGTGATGGGCTGATCGATCAAGGGCGCGGTCAGTTCGCGTCGGCCAAAATAGAGGTCCCCGTATGTGCTTTCGTCGTGTGCCAAACCTGTCCATCGGGCCTGGTAATCATTGCTGGTATCCGATGCGCCGTCGGCGTCGTTGACCGCCAGGTTGAAACCGATCGTGTCCCCTTTTTTCGGATTACCGATTTTCGACAGTTTGATCCTGAATTCATAATTGGTACCCGTGAACGCTTCGTTTTCAAGAACGGACGCAAACCATTCATCGTCCGCACCATCGCCGAATGAGGGATCACCGGCTTCTTTGTCACGCCGCGCACCCAGCGATGTCATGACGAATTGACCCCCGGTTGCGTATTCCTCCGGGTGGTCGTTGACGTTTCCCTCGACCGCGTTGTGGTTTCCGTCGATGAATATTTCCACGGAATCTTCGATCCATGTCTGCCCGTCTTCATCACCTGGACCCAGATGATTCACCCAGTCCAGGTCCAGGACGGCGACGGAGATATAAAGGAATTCGTCATCGTACACTGCCCAGACGCGATAAGATAAATCGTCGTTATCGGTAGGTGTTTCGCTGCCTTCCACGATCATGGACTGGCGCGGATCGTCGATGGCGTAATCCACCTGAAACTGACCACACCAGGAATTGAAACCGGCCGATTCTCCACGGCCGTTCGAGGTGACGGTCCATGCCTCGTCGTCCAGTATCCCATCGATAGCTGGCGCTTCCAATCCTTCATAGTCGGGTATGTAATGGGCCACTTTCGAGCGGGGCGGGGTATCCTGGGCGAATCCTAATGATGCGAAGCAGAATAGGAATATCATGACTGCACATACTTGTCGCATGATCTCTTCTCCCAATTTTTTCTCACCAAATTATTTCAAAATTACCCTCACCCTAACCCTTTAGGGTCATCGTATCCGCCTGACGGCACGACGCGATGGCCCAGAGGGAGAGGGAACAACTTGGTTTAATAAAGCATGAAATTCTCGACGGCAGTGTCGGGCGTGTCGATTCCCAGGGCGTAGGCGTAGGCACGGTTGAGCAAATTTCGTCCGGCGGGAGTTAACGCCCCGGCATCGATCGCGGAGAAAATCCCAATCCTCATTCCCACAGCCGTTTCACCGTTCGCGGTTGCTCCCTTGTCTAACACCCACAGCAGAGCGATGCTCGGATCGCCCACCGCCGTGGCGAGAAGGTGAATGCCTTCCGGCGGATCGTTCAAACCACCCATGCCGTGAATGTCGCTGAAGACTTGCAGGGGGCCGAGGTCGAGTCCTTCGGTGATGGGATGCGTATTATCGGTGATTTCAAGTTCTGTATTGTCGGTTCCGCCCTGTGTATCCGGCTGGAAGGTGAAATCGTCGGCGAGATAGCTTTCAAAACTGACGATCGGAATATCGTCGTTGAGGTGATAGTTCATATCCCGCACGTTGCCCGACCCAACCGAACCGCTGATCACCGCGATGTCGGCCCCGGATAGATCGCCCGGCATTTCGTAACCGGCGCTGTTGCCGTCGTCGAAAAGTTCCACGTCCAATCCAAACAAGGTTTTTAGGTCGGAAATGGTGATCCGGTCATAGATATCTTCCCCATCGATGTTTCCGAAGAAATACGCCGTTTTACCGATTGAGGCGATGGGTGTGCCTGCGGCGGCGAGCGTGTTTTGCATCACGATCGGATCGTCTCCGCCAACGACAAACTCTCCGTTGAACGCCCCGGCGACCGCCGCGTTTCCACGTTCTGCAGGTGGGCTGATATCGTAGGTTAACGTCACTTTCTCTCCGGTGACGCCGGTCAGTTCCCAGGTGATGGAGCCATCGGCGTTTTGAGCGGCCTGGCCCGCGCTGGTGTTGACGTTACTGACACCGAACACGGATGAAGGGGGTATTTCATTCAGGGTCGCCGTATCGGTCACTCCGTCTCTGATGTATACGGAGAGTTCAACCGAAGCGCCGGACTCGTCTTCTTCGAGAAAATCATCCGACACCGTGCGGGAAGCGATAGCGCGGGCGTCGAGATTGAGGTTGCCTAAATCCAGGCTCGGATTGTTTGTGATTCCGAGCCAGTCGATATTGGCGCTGTCTTCGCGGCCCATCAGGTTGAAGACATGCTCACCGGCGGTCAGATCGAAGGGGCGGGGATCGTCGCTGGGAGATTCCCGGCTAACCCATTGAATCTGGAAATCTTTATTCGTCGACAAGTTCCAGCGGGTCGAGTCGTCTCCGACAGGAGTTGCGTCGATTTCGGTATGGAATGAGTCGCTGTTTCCATCTTCTTCACGCGCGTTGGCAAAGAAATAGTAGGTTCCCGCTTCCGGGATATTCAGTGTGAATTGAATGAGCGATTCGGGATTGCCCTCGTCGATGTCAATCACCGAAATACCGTTCGTGTTTCGGGGATCGAAAAACAGTCCGAAGTCTTCATTCTGCGCGCGCTCCGTCGGCGTTCCCCATTCCGCCTGCATGATGGTTGGGAATATGGGATCGACGTCAAAGGGGCCTTTGGGTGTGAAGGTCGCGACTTTGGGGAGCAGCATATCACCACCGATGTAACTTTCCCGGTTGACGCCATCGTTGAAGGTTCCACGCCAGACGGCGGATGTGTCGTCGCTGCCGAGCGTCAGGTCGTAGGTCATCGTCGCTTCGCCGGACGCGCCGGTCAGATTCCAGTCGATCGTTCCGTCATCGTTCGCAGTCACATCACCGCTGGAGACAACGACGTTCGAGACGACCGCTCCATCGGGCGCGATTTCCTGAATCACCGCATCCACCGTCTCTCCGGAGCGGGCTTTTGCGGTTACGGTGATCCCCGTCAACACGGTTCCCGGAGTCAGTTCGGTCGTCGGGAGTGCGCGGATAACATTCAAGGGGAACTCTTCAATCGCCACTTCCGTGAAATAAAAGAGTCCGAGTCCACTCGCCGAACCGCCGGTTGCGGCCAGACCGGCATAGACCGTTTCTCCGAATAATCCCACTTCGGTTTGAATGTACTGGGCGGCTCCCGCATCGTCGTACTGGTAAAAATGAATGCTGTTGCCCAAACGTTCGAGGCGCATTTTCGTTTGTACTGGCGGTTCGGGATCGCCGTCGAAAATAGTTCCGCCCCCTTGAATCGTACGGATGTGCGGGTATGACCGGAATTGCGTATCCATTAAAAACGCAATACTGGGGGCACCGGGATCAAAACCGGCACGGATCATCAATCCACCTTCGCCGACATCGAGCGGTTCAACAAAGACTTCGATCGCGAAACTGCCCGGCATTTCGCTGTTGAGAAAGAAACATTGGTCGACTAACGTTTCATTGCCGACCGATGCGCCAACACCGTCTACAACATACGTGCCGTCAGCGAATTCAGCCCATCCAGGGATATCCGGTTCGCCGATATCGTCCAGGTTCTGAAAAATGCCTACGTCTTGAGCGTGCGTTACGCCGATCGCAACGCAGATTGACAATAGCGTTAAAATAACTTTTCGTTTGAACATGATGATTCCTCCGTTTTGGATGAAGATGCAACGCTGATCTTAACAAACATTAAATAGAAAGACAAGTATTTTTTAAGGATGTCCTCACACAGTGAAAATTTTCTATTGACTATCGGCGATCGTAGGCTAAAATTCATAAATACCGGCTTTTCCATGAGTTGGAAGAGCCGGTTTGCTGTGTGTGCGCCCTGGAATTCCATTGGGGAGAGTAAAGGTTCCTGTTTCAAGGCGCATCGCCTGCCGATAACGCCATGACGGCCTGCCATTGATGGGTAGCGGACAAGTAACTAGGTATTTCCACGGATCATGCCGGTGCGAACAGCCGTCCGGCCCACCGTTTGAATGATAAACCACAGAATACCGAGCCAGTTTCAATCAATAGGATTTATAATCCCTGTGCTACGAAGATTCGGTCAATACGCTGAATACGATTGTTTTTAAAAGGAAGTGAAGTAAATGACACGCCAGATCAAACTCGAAAACGTGCGCAATATCGGCATTATGGCCCATATCGACGCCGGAAAAACCACCGTCACCGAACGCATTCTCTATTACACCGGACGGACATATAAAATCGGTGAGGTCCACGACGGCGAAGCCACGATGGACTGGATGGAACAGGAACGGGAACGCGGTATCACGATCACCTCGGCAGCAACGACCTGCTTTTGGAGAGATCACCGTATCAACATCATCGACACGCCGGGCCATGTGGATTTTACGGTCGAGGTCGAACGCTCGTTGCGTGTGCTGGACGGCGCGATTGCCCTGTTCTGCGCCGTCGCCGGGGTTGAGCCTCAAACGGAGACGGTCTGGCGGCAGGCGGAAAAATACGATGTTCCGGTGGTCGCGTTCATCAATAAAATGGACCGCGCCGGGGCGGATTTCTTCCGGGTGCTGGAATCGATGGAAGATCAGCTCAGCGCCAATCCCGTGCCGATCGTCATCCCCATCATGGAAGACGGGGAGATGGTCGCAGTAATCGACCTGATCGGTAACGTGGCGCATTTCTACGACGACGTCACCGGTGAGAAACGCCACGACGTACCAGTCCCGGAGAACTATGCTGCGGTACGAGACACATGGTTCAAGAACCTGGTCGAAAAAGTGAGCGAAGTCGACGACCATCTGCTTGAGAAATTCTGCGCGGGCGAAAAAATCACGACGGAAGAACTCATGGATGGGATTCGCCGCGCAACCCTGGCCCGCACGGTGACACCCGTTCTCTGCGGCGCAGCGTTCAAGAATAAGGGCGTCCGGCGATTGATCGACTCCATCGTCGATTACCTTCCTTCCCCCATCGATCTGCCCCCCGTGATCGGAATGCACGGCGACGAAGAGACCGAACGCCATCCCACCGACGACGCGCCCCTGGCAGCCCTCGCGTTCAAAATCATGGCCGACAAACACATGGGCAAATTGATTTTTTTCCGTATCTACTCAGGAACCATGAAAGCCGGTTCGTATGTCCTGAACTCGACCAAAGGCGCCAAACAGCGAATCGGACGGCTGCTTCAGATGCACGCCAACAAGCAGGAACAGCGCGATGCGATCTATTGCGGTGACATCGGCGTGGCGGTCGGACTGAGCGACACCGTGACGGGAGACTCGCTTTGCGACGTCAACCATCCCATCATGCTGGAAGCAATCGAATTTCCCGCGCCGGTTATATCCGTCAGTATTAAACCCGATTCCAAAGCGGACAGCGATAAACTGGGAATCGGCCTCACCAAACTGGCCGAAGAAGATCCGACCTTTATCGTGACGAGCAATGAAGAAGCCGGAGAGACGATCATCTCCGGAATGGGCGAACTGCATCTGGATATCATCGTGGACCGGCTGAAGCGGGAGTACAACGTCTCCGCCACCGTCGGACGCCCCCAAGTCGCCTACCGCGAAACGATTACCGTCAAAAAAGAGATCAATCACCGCTACGTCAAACAATCCGGCGGGAGAGGCGACTACGCTCATGCGGAATTTTCCATCGAACCCGTTCCCCACGGCCAAGGCTTCGAATTCGAGAACAAAATCTTCGGCGGCTCGATCCCCAGGGAATATATCCCCGCCGTGGAGAAGGGAATCGTGGATGTCATGCAGCAAGGCGTCTACGCCGGGTATCCCGTCGTCGATGTGAAAGTCCAACTGTTCGATGGGTCTTACCACGATGTGGATTCATCCGAACGGGCGTTCCGTATCTGCGCCAGACAGGCCTTCAAAGAACTCTTTATGAAATGCAAACCTCATCTGCTGGAACCGATCATGCGGGTGTCCGTCACGACGCCCGCCGAATACGCCGGCGGCGTCAACGGGAACCTCTGCGGAAAACGCGGACGCATCCAAGGCATGGATGCGATGAGCAACACCAACATCATCAAAGCGATGGTTCCGTTGGCGGAAATGTTCGGATACGCGACGGAACTTCGCACCATCACCTCCGGCCGGGCGACTTTCACGATGCAGTTCGAGCATTACGAACCGGTCCCCTCATTGATCGCCGAAGAGATCATCACCGAAAAACGGGAACAGAAGAAATCAGGGATCAGGATTTAGACCCTTATCAGTAAAATCGATCGCAAAACGGTCATAAATTGTGGTGCAGGCTTCCAGCCTGCTCTGTGAATTGAAGCAAAATGTAGGATGGGTCACGCTTTTGGACCCACCATTCCTCACGTATGGATAATACGAAATCCTGTTTGGTTCCGGCTCTGCCGGGTTAGGATAAAAGACACTATTGGCTGCTATCCCAGGCACTGCGAAAAGTTCTCTGAGGAATGTTCCCAGGGCCTACCCGTTCGAAATTGCCTCGGGAAATCAAGCCATTGGAGGCATGATAGCGGGGGTAGGACGCAGAAGGGGATGAACCATCAAACCACCCCTTGTCCGGTCCCAGGCCGGTCAGCACCCATTTGATATTAAGACGGATCATATTCGGATTTGTATCGAACGTCGGCGGTCCGTGGTATATGTAGAATTTCTTGATTGGATTTCCATAAGCATTGAGAATGGAACTGTAGCCGACATCCGTTTCGATAATCGGGCCGAACGGATCCTCCGGGATCGAACTGATATAGGGAAGCGGAGTCGTAAGCTTAAACAATTGAAAAGGGCCAACATACTGATTGGTGTCGATTTTATACGATTCAATCGCCGTTTCCAGCGATTTCATATCCGCTTCGGTTTTTGCAAGTTTTGAGCGTATTTGGGCGTTCAAAAAATTTGGCACCGCGATGGCTGCCAAAATACCGATGATGGCCACAACAATCAATAATTCAATTAATGTAAATCCTTCTGGTATCTTCATGGTCTATCACCGCCCTGTACAATAACAATATCCACACAAGATTATTCAATTATTGCCAAAACGAAACGGCAAAAAGTCTAGAATACTTTCAGTGACTACAAGATGTAGTATAAAGAATGACTTATGAAACACTCGATCTTGCCGTTCCGTCTGCAAGGTCTGATTTTTTACCGGATCGTGATTAAGAATACCATAAATTTATGAGATTTGAAATATAAAACCGGGATTATCCACTAACGTAATTTATCTAGGCAATACGGATTAAAAAAGGGCATCCCGATCGTCGTGGATGCCCTTTCGTAATTGACTGGAATGGTTCATCATTACTTTATCTTTCACTTTAAACGGATCGGGAACCAACCATGTTTGATCGAAGAACCACGCTCATTTCTGTTGCATTGATTTTATTGATTGGATGGAATGCGGCCACCTTTGCGGCTGAACCGCCTGTTTCTGCGACGGCCACCGTTGCCAGTGCGACGGTCTCATCAGCGACCGAAAATTCGACGCTGCTGAAAGGAATGGACAAGAGCGCGGAAGTCATGGTCGATGTGATGGACAATACGATCGAATCCTCCCGGAACTGGATCGTCAACTTGCTTGGCGGCCCGGATGCCGTCGTCGGGAAATTCGTTGATAACCTCTTTGCTTTCGTCCAAAAGGATTTTCTTGGATGGCCGATATCGCAGTATCTTCTATCCTTTTTCATCATCCTATTCGCGTTCAGTCTTCGCCAATCGATCGCTAAAACCGTTTTGGCTTTCCTGGTCCGGTTCGCGTCTAAAACCAAGACGAAACTCGACGACGAACTGGTCGAAATCTTCAAGGTGCTGATTCCACCCATCCGAACGGCGATCGCACTGGCGGGCATCTACATCTCCGTGCAGGTATTCTTCCGGGGCCAGCCACCCAATGTCCCACCTGAATCCTTGATCGATCAAGCGCGTCAATTGTTTCGCGGGATTTGCTATTTGGTCATACTGATCGACATTTCCTGGGCGTTCATGCGTCTGGCGGACGTCGGGGTGCAATACCTGACCCGCGTCGTTGAGGATCGGGAAACATTGCTGGACAATACCTTCGTTCCCATTCTTCAACGCACAACCCGAATCTTCATCATCATTATCACCGCGTTGCAGATTCTCTATCATTTCGAATTCGGAGCGATCGTCAACAGTCTGCTGGCGGCGGCGGGTGTTTCCGGGTTGGCGATCGGTCTGGCCGCACAGGATACCATCAAAAACTTCTTCGGTTCCGTCGTGCTCCTGATCGACCGGCCCTTCTCGATCGGTGACTGGATCATCGCGGGAGAGACCGAAGGCATCGTCGAAACGGTCGGTTTCCGCAGTACCAAAATCCGCACATTCGGAAAAACGCTGATCACGATCCCCAACTCGTCCATCGTGGACCGCGACATCGATAACATCAGCCGCCGTAAAGTACGCCGGATCAAGTTCTACCTGGGCGTTTCGTATGATACGTCCCCGGAACAGATGGAAGAGCTGCTGAAACGGATTCGATCGTTTCTGCGAACGGACGAAGCAATCTGGCCGAATCTCATTCTGGTCCGGTTCACCGAATTCGCCGACAGTACGCTCAATATCTTTATCTATTGTTTTTCAAAAACGACGGATTGGGACAAACACCTCGCCGTGCGCGAGCATGTCAATTTAGAGATCATGCGCATCGTCGCCGAGATGGGACTCGAAATCGCGTTCCCGACTCAAACGCTCTATCTGCGACAAGAAAATTCAACGGAGAACGAACCGCCCGCACCCTCACCGGAGAATCCTACTTAGTGATATAAGATGTGTGTCAGTCGAACCGATGCGCCAAGTCTCGATAGGTGACCGGAGTCCGGGTTTTCAGGGCGTGGCGCGCGAGTTGAACTATCGTGGCGCGTATCGACGGGTAATCCAAATCGGCTGGATGAACGGCAAGGCGCAGCACCGGCGTCTTCCGGTTGATAAACGACCAGACGCGAACCCACCCCAGAGAGACGATCCGCCGCCATAAATTTCGGCTGCTGAAAACCAACGTCGGGGCGTAGATGCGGCGATCCGGTGCAAGAATCTCCACGTTTTGGAGAGAGGTCGTATATAGCATCCCCGACTCGCGCAAGGCCTCGCGGCCCTCATCGCTCAGCAGCCACGCCGGGGGCGTAAAACCCTCCATCGGCAGGCCCGCCTCACGAAACATCCCGATTCCCTTCGAGAGCCGCTCTTTCGCGCTGGAACGGGAAATCTGATAGAATTCACCTTCGCTGGCGGTGTAGATTCTTCCCATCGCCCGCGCGACGGGTCCGCCGGTCACGGTTTCGGCCTGATGCGTGTACCCGTGAAGAGACAATTCGTGACCGGCCTCGGCCAGGGAACGCAGCCACTCGACGAACGCCGTGTCTTCGGTAAACGCCTTGTCCCCATGCCAGCATGGCACAACCAGCAGGGAAACCCGTTCCACCCCAATCTCGCGCATGTCCGCCAGGAAATCCCGGCAACGCTCCCTGGAATGTGGCGAGAGATCGTGAAAAGAAACGATGAGTATTCGGTCGGTCGTATCCGGTTGTGTCATAGGCCTCTCATATCAGGATTAATCATAGTTTTTTTTAGATGCTTTCGCAGGAAATTTGTGAAGGGCGGAATCCTCGGACATCGATTCCGTTTCTTTTTCAAAGTCGTAAACAAGGGTAGAGCAGTAGATCGTATTGTCGTGGAAATCCTGGAATTTGGTGACTTTGCATTTGTCGTAAAATTCAAAGCCGTAATGCTGGAACACCCGTTCCGTTCGTCGGCCGTCAGAGGTTTGAATCTGGCCGTAGACCCGTTTGACTCCCCGCGATCTAAGAATTTCCTTAAGCCGCACGACCAATCGCAATCCGATCCCGGCGCGGCGGTAATCCTTGAGCAGGTTGAAATGAAAGTGGGCGGACCGTTTGGGAGCGGCGGGCGTTTCCCGGTTCCCTTTCAGGCAAATCCACTTCAGAAATGCGCGGCTTTGCGCATTGTAGCGGCCCGTCAACAGACGGAAGGCGATCTTGGGAATAATGACGCATGTAAACAAGTACAGTTGCACGGCCTTAAAATATCGATAGCGGATACAGGCGGTCAGGTAACCCGTCACTTGACCGTCATCCTCGACGATCAGTGTGCTTTCCGGTTCCCAATCGGTGTAGTAGCGGGTCAGGAAATCGGCGAATGCGTCCCGGTCGCAGAAGAGGGGATCGACGGGATCGCCGGAAAATCCGGTTTCACAGCAGATATGGCGAACGGCGGCCCGGTCAGACGGTGAGTACGGCCGGATAAGGACGCTCATCTTCACTCCTCACCCTGGCGGGTGGAACGAATTCTTCCACAGGAAGCCCTTTGAGAATATGCCCGTAAAGCGCCGTCATACGTTCAAATGTCTGCTGAATGGAAAACTCATCGGCGATTCGATCCCAGCGCTGGAAAGGAGTTTGCTCACCGGACAGGTTTTCGGTACGCCGAACGGCTTCGGCGAGATCGGCCGGTTCGGGAGAATTCGCTGTGACGAGTGGCATTTCACCCGCGACCGTATCATCCAGTCCACCCCCTTTCACCGCCAAAACCCGAAGACCGCAGGCCTGCGCTTCCAGGCTGGTGATGCCGAACGTCTCGTAAATCCCTGCGTGGACGAAGCAATCGGCGGCAGTGTAATAGCCAGTTAGACGGTCGCTGGATTTGCAGTACCGATGCCAGCTGACATCGCTTCGTTTTTCCAAAACCCGGTTGAGGTATCCTCTCAACTCGCCATCTCCGACCAGCAGAAGATGATACCGCCCGTTCCCATCGGGATGCCGGTTCAGCTCATCCATCATTCCGATCAGCCGCCGGATATTTTTTTCCCGTGCCAGCCGCCCGACAAACAGAAGAAGCCGGTCGTTTTCCCGGAGATTCAACTCACACCGGATGGCGTTCCCCTCATCAGGATTGGGGTGAAATACTCCCACATCGGTTCCGAGCGGGATACAAACCGTTCGCTGAATGCCGCAATCCTGCAAGACACTGCGCAGACGTTGGCTCGCAACCACGGTCGCACTCATGCGATTGTAAAGGCCGGTGATGTAGTGATGAATCCAGTTCGACAACACGCCTTCCACCAGTCCACCGCAGAAACGATGGATGGTGCGGCCTAACGCACGGGGGAAATCCGAGTGATAGAACGCTATGATGGGATTGGTCTGGCGGCGGGCGGCCTCCATCGCGTTCCTGGCCGACCGGTAGGGATCGCCCACCTCGATGATATCCGGTTTTTCATCCTCGATGATCGAGTGAATCCGCTTTTTGTTGAGTAGCATACGGTAACTGATCGAACCGGCCAGCCGTATCGATTTGATTTCGTAGACACGGGTTCGGCCCTGCAGCCGGATCGCGTCCCGGTCCGAAGGAACGATCATCACGTGTTCCATGTCCGGCCGGTCGTCCAGAAAACGAATTTTGTCTTCGAGATACCGCCGCACGCCGCCTCCCAGCGGGCTATAGAACTGAACGACATCGCAAACTTTCATTCACGCATCCCTTCAAGGCTTTCATAACATTCTCAAACCGGCCTTATATTATGACACACTCAAAGTCTGTGGGAAACAGTTTTTTCAATGAAAATTATGTTTTCAAAACCCTCTTCGTATTAACGTGTTACGAATCATGATTATTTCAAGTAACTGGAATATCGCCGGTATTATTCGGTTATCACGCCAGTCACATGATATGTCACTAGTATCCTCTATTGTGTGAACCTATTGACTGTCCTATTCTTTATACGATGATCGAAGTTCATCTATTCAATGATTTGATTGAAGTTATCTCAAAAAAGGGGAGTTCAATGGGAATCGAACGATCGAAACAACAAGGATTCACCCGGCGTTCCATTATCCAAGGCGCGTTCGGTGCGGCGGGAATGAGCCTGTTTTCACAAGCGGAAAAAGTGTATGCCGATGCACCGGTCGAAGCCAAAGATTCGCTTAAAATCACGAAACTCGAAACGTTTCTCGTCAAACCCCGCTGGCTCTTTCTGAAAGTTCACACCAACGCGGGAATCGTGGGGCTGGGCGAACCGATTACGGAAGGCCGGGCGAAAACCTGCGCCACCGCTATCGAGGAAATCGCCCCGTATCTGATCGGCAAGGATCCCCGGCGGGTGGTTCATCACTGGCAGGCGATCTACCGCCACGCGTTCTACCGGGGCGGACCGATTCTCACCAGCGCGCTCAGCGGAATCGATCAGGCGCTATGGGATATCAAGGGCAAAGCGCTGGGCGTTCCCGTCTACGAGCTGCTGGGTGGGCCGACACGGGACCGAATCAAAGTCTATACCCAAGCCGGAAGACCTGAAGATATTAAGAGACGAAAGAAACTGGGTTTTACTGCCTTCAAAACCGGAGTCGCGAAGAAGCGTCCCGCCCGGATCGTGGAGACGAAAGGATTTGTCGACTATACCGCCGAACGGTTCGCCGCTTTGCGTGAAGCGGGTGGGCCGGAATGCGATATCGGGATCGATTTCCACGGCGCGATCTCTCCCCAGACCGCTAAATTGCTGATTAAAGCGCTCGAACCTTATCAGCCGATGTTCATCGAAGAACCGGTGCAGTGCCAGAACGTGGACGTGATGGCGGAGATCGCGCGGGGAACGTTTCTCCCCATCGCCACCGGCGAACGCATCTTCACCAAGTGGGGTTTCCGGGAAATCCTGGAGAAGGGCGCGGCCAGTATTCTCCAGCCCGATCTCTGTCACGCAGGCGGGATTACGGAAGTGCGCCTGATCGCGGGGATGGCCGAGGCCTACTACGCCGCCATCGCTCCCCACAATCCGCTCGGACCGATCTCGCTCGCCGCTGGCCTGCAACTGGCCGCCTCGATCCCCAATTTTCTATGCCAGGAACAGGTCTCACTCGGTGAGGGTTATTTGAAGCAGCCGTTTAAGGTCGAAGACGGCTATATCCCGCTTCCCACCGCGCCCGGTCTTGGGATCGAACTGGACGAGAACCAGTTAGCCGGCAAAATCGATCACGATTGGCGCAATCCCGAAACCTACGACGCAGACGATGGATCGGTTGTGGATTGGTAAGTCAGTTATCAGTTGTCAGTTATCAGATATTAGAATTGTAGGATAGGTCACGCTTTTCGATCCACCATAACCAAAATTGTTGCGCAGGCTTCCAGCCTGCATCACTCCGTAGAGTGGGTTAAAAGCGCCTGCGAGCTGCACCATCCCCCCTACCACACCCCAAAAAGAACCAACCAATCACCATTCCGCCCCAATATGCGCTATACTCAACAAATTGCCAAACAAGCAACACAAAAAATTCCCAACAAAGGCCGCCCAATGCCCGACTCCCCAAAAGTCTTCATCAGTTACAGCCACGACGACCGCCCCCATCAGGACCGCATATTGAATTTATCCAACCGCCTGCGCCGTGATGGAATCGACTGCCGCATCGACCAATACGAAATATCGCCCCCCCAGGGTTGGCCGCGCTGGATGGACGAGCAGATCGAAGAAGCCGATTACGTCCTGGTCGTCTGCACGCAGGAGTACCACCAGCGTTTCAAGGGAAAAGGGGATGGCAAGGGCGTCAAATGGGAAGGGGCAATCATCCGGCAAGACCTATACGATGCTGAAACGATCAATGAAAAGTACATCCCCCTATTATTCTCAAAGGATGATGAACAACATCGCCCCGGACTCCTCCGTGGAGTCAACTATTACAATCCCCTCGACGAAGAAGGCTACTGGAACCTATACCGCCACCTCACCAAACAACCCGACGTAAAAAAACCGGAACTTGGCAAACTAATCGAGTTACTGCCCCGCAACCAGCAAACAGATTTCTTCCAACCCTGGAACGTCCCTTTTACCCGCAACGAATACTTCACCGGCCGCGAGCAAATCCTAATCCAGCTCCACCAAACCCTGACCGACGGCGGTACGGCGGCGCTCTCCCAGCAAGCCATCTACGGCCTGGGAGGCATCGGCAAGACCCAGACCGCCGTCGAGTACGCCTACCGCCACCGCCAGGACTACCCCCACGTCCTCTGGGTCAGATCGGAAACCGAGGCAAACATCTACGCCAGTTACACCGAAATCGCCGAAATGCTCGGTATGGAACCACAGCAGGATCAAAAAATCACCATCAAAGCCGTCAAACACTGGTTGCAAACACAAAACGGCTGGCTGCTGATCTACGACAACGCCGACGATTTAACCCTGCTCAAAAAATTCTACCCCCACACCACGAGCGGCAGCATCCTGATCACCACCCGCACCGACGATTTCGCCCAATTAGGCATTAAAAAACAACTGGAAATAGAGACGCTCCCGGAAAAAGACGCCGTCGATTTCCTCTGCACAAGAACCAAAACCGACATCACCAATCCAGAAAATGAGAAAGCAATAAAAGACCTGGCCGCCGAGTTAGGCAATCTCCCCTTAGCCCTGGAGCAGGCGGGAGCCTACATCCAGACCAACAAAGTCTCCGTCCAAGCCTACCTGAACAGTTACCGCGAAAAAAATCCAAAACACTTACTGGAATCCAAAGGGCAAACAGGCGACTATGAAAAAACCATCGCCACCACCTGGACAATCAATTTCGAAGAGGTGGAAAACCAACACCCAGCCGCAGCAGACATCCTGCGCTTCAGCGCCTTCACCGCCCCCGACAACATCCCCCTGGAACTGCTCATAAAGGGAGGCGCAGAACTGGGAAAAAACGTCGCCAAAGCACTCAAAAAAGCAGACAGCGACCAATTAGCGATAGAAGAGGCATTACTCACCCCCCTATTGCGTTATTCCCTGATCCGCAAAGACCCGGACGCAAACACCTATTCCATCCACCGCCTGGTCCAGCAAGCCATCAAGTTCCCAATGAAAGAAAACAAAATATCCCAATGGGCCGAACAAACCGTCCGCGCCGTTGATGCATCATACCCAGGTCCAGATTTTAAATATTGGCCGCAACAAGACCGTCTTATCCCCCACACTTTCGTCGTCGCCCAGTTAATCGAAAAACACAATTTCGCCTTCCAAGAAGCAGGCAACCTTCTCAACAAACTTGGATATTGCTTAAACGCTCGCGCCCGATACGAAGAAGCAGAATCCATCTACCAAAGAGCCTTGACCATCACCGAAAACACCCTCGGACCCGACCATCCCGACACCGCCATCCGACTCAACAACCTGGCGGCACTCTATGATTCCCAAGGCCGATACGACCAAGCCGAACCGCTCTACCAAAGAGCAATGAAAATTGATGAAAAGGCCCTCGGCCCCAACCACCCGGATTTAGCCATCGACCTCAACAACCTGGCGGGACTCTATCGCGCCCAAGGCCGATACGACCAAGCCGAACCCCTCTACCAAAGAGCCATACAAATATTTGAGAAAGCCCTAGGCCAGAACCACCCCAACACAATCGGCGTTAAAAAGAATTACGAACAATTCCAAACAGAAAAGAACAAATAACACCCCCCAGCACCCCCCCAAACCGAACAATAAACCGAATCCCCCCCGCCATCCAAATTTCGTGCCCTTCAAAATTTTTCGTGCGAGCCAGGGATGGTAATCCCGGTTTATCGTGATTCAAAAACCCACCAACCCACACCACCACACCCCGCAGATTAGCCTCAAAGCGCCAACATAACCCACCATTAGAAAAAAATCAAAACGGACAATCGATGAAAAGAGAGAAAACAAAGCGGCAAATAGACAAGGTAGGGTGGGTCACGATTTTTGACCCACCATTGTGCAGCATTACTCCGCATAGCAAGCAATTCCAAACCTGCTGGGTGTCAATCCCCGAAAGGAAGATTGCCCCACCCAAAAGTTGGTCCCAACTTAACTTGATTAAAAAAGAGAGAACATAAACAGAGAAAAAACAAAGCGGCAAATAGGGGGTGAGGAGGAGCCGCCGGTTCGGCGTTGGGGGGAAGCGGCTCCTCCTCGGGGGTGCGATTAAAACCTCACAAAAACTTTTTCCGCTATAAATTCTAAGTTCATTTCATCGATCGTCAATGGAAGGTTCCATTTTTACACCCGTACCATTGGGCCGGTCAGACGCATCATTTTCAGAATCATTCCCCCATTTCCTCCGGTATACCCACCCGGATCATTTATGGTATAATGTGCGGAATTCGTTCATTCTAACAATATAAAAGAGACAACGATGCGTGCAGTCATATTGGCGGGTGGAATGGGACGCCGGCTCTATCCCTATACGCTGGTTCTCCCCAAACCCCTGGTCCCTCTGGGCAAAGAGCCGATCCTCGAAATCGTGATCCGCCAGTTGGCGGCCCGTGGTTTCGACCGGATCACGATTGCCGTCGGATACCACGCCGATCTCATCATGGCCGTCTTGGGAGACGGGAGCAGCCTGGGCGTTCAGATCGATTATTCGCTGGAGAAAATTCCCCTCAACACGATCGGCCCACTCACGTTGATCGATGCTCTCGACGAACCGTTTCTGGTCATGAACGGCGACCTTCTGACCGATCTCGATTACCAGAATCTATTCGATGAACACTGCAAAAACAGTTCCATCGCCACCGTCGCCGTCTGTAAACGTCACGTCAAAATCCCGCTGGGCGTGCTGGAATACAACCAAGACCGGCAGGTCACGTCATTTCAGGAAAAACCCGAATTCGACTACGACGTCAGCATGGGTATTTACGTATTCGATCCCGGAATCATGGCGTTCATTCCACCAAACGAGCCGTTCGGTTTCGATCAATTGATGCTGAAACTTCTCGATGCCAAGGAATCCGTCTCCGTTTTCGAGTTTGACGGACATTGGCTGGATATGGGAACGCCGGAAGATTTCGATCGCGCGATCGAAGAATTCGAATCGAACCGGGAACGGTATTTACCGAATGGCTGATTGGAAAATCCCACTATTTGAACCGGATTTGACCGAAGAAGACGCCCACGCGGCGGCCGAACCGATCCGCGATCGCTGGTTGACGATGGGCGAGCGAACTCAGCGCTTCGAGCAAGCCTTTTCGCAACGGCTGGGCGGGGGACATTCAGTGGCGGTCAGCAACGGAACCGCCGCACTGCATTTGGCGTTGATGGCGTACGACATCGGGCCGGGCGACGAAGTGATCGTCCCGTCGTTGACCTTTGTCGCCTGTGCCAACGTTATCATCGCAGTGGGCGCACAACCGGTTTTCGCCGATTGCTGCGGTCTGGACGACTGGACCGTATCGCCCGATGACATCCAGGCAAAAATCACCGACCGAACCAAAGCCGTGATCGCCGTTCATTACGCCGGATTCCCCTGCCGCATGGAAGCCATCGTTCCCATTGCCAAAAAGCACCGGCTCCATATCATCGAAGATTGCGCCCACGCACTTTTCTCGTCCCGGCAGGAAACGAATTGCGGACGTTTCGGCGATATCGGATGCTTCAGTTTCTTCAGCAATAAAAACATGACCACCGGCGAGGGAGGCATGGCCGTTACGGGGGATAAGGCAATAGCGGACCGGCTGCGTCTCCTGCGCTCGCACGGAATGACGTCGCCGACGCTCGACCGGTACGAAGGCCGGGCGTTCTCCTACGACGTCGCTGCCTTCGGATTGAACTACCGCCCCAGCGAGATCGTAAGCGCCCTGGGGCTTAGCCAAATTCAACGCCTGGACAGCAATCTCCAGAAACGGCAGGATGTTTATTCAATCTACACCGAAGCGCTTGGCGACGTGAAAGGGATATCCATTCCCTTCCTGGAACGAACGGGGGATGACGTGGGATTTCACATATTCCCAATCCTGCTGGATTCGCCGGACGCACGCGAACCGTTTATGCAGAGCCTGAAAGCGGAAGGCATTCAGACATCGATCCACTATCCGCCCATTCACTCGTTTTCCGCCTACCGCCGCCTGCTGAACGAAACCGATCCGGGCTGTCCCGTTACGGAGGAGGTGGCCGCCCGTGAAGTCACCCTTCCCTTCTATCCCTCCATGACCCATGAGAATATCGAATCGGTCTGCGATGCCGTCAAGCGACACGCAATCAAGTCCCCGAAATGACGTGGCAGTCAAATGAAACACTGCTTTCGGGGAGCCGTTCAACATCACCGGCCCACTATGATACAATCACTTGATCGTTCGGGCATAAGCCTGATGAGATATCTATTCGATACAGGGCAGTAAAACCAAGGGAGAAAAGAAATATGAATACGAATCAAATTGATCGAAGACGGTTTCTGAGAAAAGCCGGCCAGTCAGGAACGGCGCTTGCCGCAGTGACCTCGTTAAGCAAACCGCGTCATTCCGTCGCGGCCAACGACAAATGCCGAATTGGATTGATCGGTTCCGGCGGTCGTGGACGGCGGCTCATGGTATTGACCCAAGAGATCGATCCGGCGGTTCAATTTGTCGCGATCAGCGATGCCTACGAACCGAAACGTAAACGGGGCATGGAAATCGCTGGGTCGAAAGCCAAAGAATATGTCGATCATCGCCACCTTCTGGAGAGGAAGGATATCGACGCCGTCATTATCGCCACCCCCGAGCATTTACACGGAACTCAATTGCTGGACGCCGTTGCCGCCGGTAAAGACGTCTACGTCGAAAAGCCGATGACCTACTCGGTTGAAGAAGGTGTTCGCATCATCAAGGCAGTACGTAAAAGCGACCGCATCGTGCAGGCAGGGATGCAGCGCCGCAGCGCCCCCATGTGTCTGGAAGCCAAGAAACTGGTTGACGAGGGTGTTTTAGGGGAGGTCACCCTGGTTCGCGCTCAGTGGTATTGGAGTGTGGGGCCTTTGAATCCGAACGTCAAAGTCGAGGGCGATTTCGACTGGAAACTTTTTCTCGGTCCCGCACCCAAGCGTCCGTTCGATCCACGACGCGCCATGCAATGGAACTGGTATTGGGATTATTCCGGTGGAATGATCACCGGTCAGGGCGTTCACCTGATGGACCTGATCCAGTGGTTCATGGGCAAAGGAACACCACTTTCGGCCGTAATGCAGGGCGGTTCGTACCGGCTGGGAGGCGAATGTCCGGACGTATTCAGCGCGAGCTATGAGTATGATGGATTCACCGCGTCATGGATTCTTTCCTACAATAACTGCTTCGACAACGGCTGGAAGGTCACATTCCACGGAACCAAAGGCACGCTGGTTATCGGCGAACCGATCTTTGCGGAAGGAGAGACAGGCTATCGCATTTACAAGGAACCTTGGCGGGACATGGAAAACCGAGAGCCTATCTATAAAAGCGAAGAGAACCTTCCGACCGCGCCGCATATAACCAACTGGCTGGAATGCCTCCGCAGCCGCAAAGAACCGAACGCGCCTGTCGAGGTCGGCCATACGGCGGCCGCTCCCTGTCATCTAGCCAACCTCGCGTATCGCAACAAGACCGTTGCCAAGCTCGACAAAGATTGCACGAAGGTCACGATCTAAAACGAAGCAGTAAGGTGTCGTTCCCTGCGGCCTTAACTTAAGGAGGATTCAAAATGAGAATTCTACTATTCTGTTTCCTTTATCTCTCCACATTTTTTACTCCAGCGACGCAGGCGAACGATGTAGTTTTTCGCATTCGAGACGAGACGGTTCACCGGATCAATCCCCGTCTTTTCGGGCAGTTCATGGAGCGGCCCAGCTGGGGTGAGATCGGCCCGGAAGGCGCTCTCGTGCCCGGAACCCACAGGCTCCAGCCCGATGTCATCAAACTCATCCGTCAGATGAGAATCCCAATCCTGCGCTTTCCCGGCGGGACCGATGTCGATTTTATGGACTGGCGGGACATGGTCGGCAACGTTCCCGGCCGCGGTGCGGAACGGCCGGTCAGTACGGGTCACCGGGGCCACAAAGTCACGAACCATTTTGGATATGACGAATTCCTTCGATTACAGGCAGACCTGAATTCGGAAGCGATTATCGTCGTAAACTTCCGCGATGCGTTGTTGGGAAAGAAACCGCTTCGGGATGCAGCGCTTCACGCCGCCGGTCTGGTGGCTTATTGCAACGGGACGGTCAGTGCGAAACGTCCCGAAGGAATGCCGAACTGGCCCTCCATCAGAGCCAGGAACGGCCATTCCAAACCATACAACGTCAAATACTGGCAAATCGGCAACGAAACATGGGCTTTCTTCGATGAGTTAAAGAAACTCGCGCCACAAAATCCAGAACGGCATTATGCCGAGTGCCTCGTGGCGGTCGCTCAAGCCATGCTGTCTGTGGATCCAAACATCGAGTTCATCGTGGATGGAGACGGCCTCGCGCTCGAAGCGGTGAAACTCGCTAAAAAGGAACTTGGAGAGAGAATCAAATACCTGGTCTTCCACGTTTACACACCCTGGGCGATCGGAGAAGTTAAGAAAGACGGCAAGCCATTCCCGGTGGAAAAACTGAGCGATGCCGATATCTGGAAGGCCTGGGTAGCCACTCCGGGATTCAACGAGGAAGGGCTGGCCATCCTGCGACATCCACTTCTGGCGGAAGCACGCAAAGCAGACCTCAAACTTGCCGTGACGGAATGGAACTGGAATGGATGGTGGCGTACCGATCCAAGACCTTTGAGTTCCGCATTCGCGAAAGGGGTCGGAGCGGCGGGTTTCGTCCATGCTCTCATGCGCTCCGCCGACGTTGTCGAGATCGGCTGCCAGTCCATGCTGGTGGGCAATTCCTGGGGCATCCACGCCATTCACGCCGACCGACAGGGGAAAACGCCTCCCTACTATATGCCCAGCGGTCAAGTGACGGCGCTTTACTCCCAGCATCATGGTTCCCGGCTGCTGGCGATGGACGCGACGGGTGTTCCATCGTATTCCCAACCCTTCAAGATGGGCGGTATCGGTCCTAAGAAGAAAGTGGCTTCCCTGGACGCTCTGGCCACGGCGAATGAGGAGACCGTATTCTTCCACGCGATCAACCGGCAGTTCGAGCAACCCATCGAGATCACGATCGACGTATCTGCGATGGGCGCACTGACGGGCAAGGGGAATCATTATTTGCTTCAAGGACGACTTAATGATCGGCCTTCTCAGGGAGAACCAGTGCAGATCGGAAGCATCTCCTATTCTGAAATCTCATATCAAGGAAACACCCTCCGGATTCTCCTCCCGGCACGCACCGTCTCCTGCATCGAGTTCCCCCGAAAGCAGTGATAAGATTTTGTTGTGATAAACAAGTAGTGTATGCCCGCTCACCTTTTTTTATCACCTGTGTTGCACTTGGAAGTTGAACGCAAACTTTTTTTTCGTAATTCAAAAATAAAAAGTAATTGGTCAGCCGACTGAAGTGAATAATCCCTCCCCCAAGCCTGGGGGAGGTTAGGAGGGGGTTGATTCTTCGATTCGCAACCCCCCTCTAACTCAATGTCGTTGACTTAACCGAAAAACGGTTCCGCAAGAGC
>CAZSIZ010000039.1:0-27262 GCA_964606645.1 uncultured bacterium | reverse complement strand
ATTGCCTGAACGCCGATACCGGCGAAGTCTACTGGGTTCACGATTCGCAAAGCCATATCTGGGGATCGACGCTTGTCGCCGATGGGAAAGTATTCTTTGGCAATGAGGATGGATATTTAACGGTGCTGGCGGCAGATAAAACTGAAAAAGTGCTTCAAACTATCGACATGGGAACACCGGTATATTCCTCTCCGATCGTGGCAAACGGGATTTTGTATGTGAGCACTTCAACCCATTTGTATGCGATCGAGAATTCTTCTTGAGAGGATTTCAACCCTGTTCGATGCGGTAAAGGTGAGATTTGGTGCGCAGGTATAATTCCCGGCCACTGACTGCTGGAGAAGCCATAAAACCGTCATCCAATTTATTTATTTTCATTACGTCAAAAGTGCGGCCGGGTTTCAGAACGGTGATATCGCCTGTTACATTACAGAAATAGAGCTTGCCGTCCACATAGATCGGGGATGCGTAATATTGCCCTTTCAAACGTTTCTTCCAAACGAGTTCCCCTGTTTTCGCTTCCACACAACTGATTACCCCGCCATTATTCGAAATATAGAGCAGATCGTCGACAAGAATGGGAGAGACCATCGAGGGGATGCCTTTGTCCAGCTTCCACTGCACGTTTGGTTTCATAATATCTCCCTGACTGCTTAGACGGATGGCCAGCAACTCCGGCTGACTGCGCCCTGTAATGATATAGATCAGGCCATGCCCGTATAGCGCCATCGAGGCATTCGAATAACCATTATGATCGATTCGCCACAATTCCTTCCCGTTCCTTGGATCGTAACCGAATAGATCGTAAGAACCCGAAATCAACATTTGCGGGGAACCGTCGATCGTGGTGATGAAGGGGGTGCTGAACGCTTTACGGAGATCTCCATCGCGTTTGGGTTTTCCCTCATCGTCCAAGTCTTTGAAATTGGAATTCCGGTCGGTTTTCCACCGTGTTTTCCCCGTATTTTTATCCAATGCGATTTGGTATTGCAAATCGGCACCGTCAAAAGTCAAAATCAGTTTATCTTCGAATAACACCGGAGACGATGCCGGTCCCCGAAAGTGGTTGCAGGGGATATCCTGCCGCTCCCAAAGGGTTTTGAATGAACGAGTATCGATACATGCCGTGCCGTAGCTTCCGAAATGGATGTAGACCCGTCCGGCTTCGATCGCGGGGGAGGGCGTGGCGTAACTATTCACGTCATTGCCCAATGGACGGGGAGACTCGATGTGAAAGAGGCGGTGATCGAAAAGGATTTTTCCTGAATTCCGGTCGATGCAGAGAACGTATAGATCCTGTCCATCAGGGGTTGCCGTGGTCAGCCAAATTTGTTTTCCCAAAATGACTGGTGTCGACCAGCCTCGATCGTGAATGGGGATCTTCCATTTGACATTTTGGTTTTCACCGAATTCAGTGGGAATTCCCCGTTCTCGACTTCCATCTTGCGCCAGGGCATGTCCGTCATTGTTCGGTCCGCGAAATTGCGGCCAGTCGCCCCACGTAATGGAAGAACAAAGTGCAACAGCAGAAAAAAGGATTGAAATTCTTTTGGTTAACATGGTTGCCTCTCGAATAGGTTGTTATCTTATCACTTCTTATGGCTGGCCTGTTACGAATTTTCCACATTATCTTCTTTCTGTCAAGCGATGACTTTCGGCTCTGAACGGGACTTCGCTGTTTATGTTTTCACTCGGTTTGATATAATTGTGTAGTCGATCTTGAAATATGAACTTTCCTCATATCAATGGAATAGGACGGACCGTCATCATGCTCAATTTTCTGACTCGCAGAAATCATTATCTTCTTTTCGCTATAAGCCTGCTCGTTTTCAATAGTCCTGAGCTTCGGAGTTTTGCCGATGATTGGCCGCAGTGGCGTGGACCGAATCGCGATGGTGTTTGGAATGAACGCGGCATCCTCGAAAAATTCACAAGCCCCACGATTGATATTCGCTGGCGTGTTCCTATCAGTGCCGGCTATAACGGTCCCACGGTGGCCGACGGGCGCGTCTATGTGATGGACCGGGTCGTGGAGCCGAAAGAGATCGAACGCATCCACTGTTTCGATTGGAAAACGGGTGAAACATTGTGGAGCGAATCTTATGACTGTCCGTATAAAATTGAATATCCCTTAGGTCCTCGAGCAGCGATAACCCTTGATGATGGGCGCGCGTATGCGTTAGGAACCATGGGAAATTTCCACTGCTTAGACGCAGCCAAAGGGCATGTCTTATGGAAAAAAGATTTACTCGATGCCTATCGAATCCGAATGCCTATATGGGGGATTGCGGCAGCGCCTCTTGTCGATAACGATCTGGTGATACTGCATATCGGCGGTTCGGATGGAGCCTGCATTCTTGCGCTGGATAAAAAAACCGGACAGGAAAAGTGGCGCGCGCTGGACGATCCGGTATCCTATTCCGCTCCAATCATCATCCAGCAGGCGGGGCGTCGAGTGCTGGTTTGCTGGACGGGGCACCACGTGGCCGGGCTTGTACCCGAAACCGGAGACGTGTACTGGAAATATCCCATCAAACCATCGCAAATGGTTCACAACAATGCGACGGCTGTCTTTCATCGAAACCGCCTTTTCATGACGGCTTTCTTCGATGGCTCGCTCATGCTTGCGCTTCTTCAGGATGAACTGAAAGTCGAGAAAATTTGGAGACGCAAAGGCCGAAACGAACGAAGGTCCGACGCCTTGCATTCGACGATTACGACTCCAATCCTGGAAGGAGACCATGTCTATGGTCTGGGGAGTTACGGTCAATTGCGTTGTCTCGATGCGGCGAGTGGCGAGCGAGTCTGGGAAGACCTGACAGCCGTTCCCCAAGGTCGATGGGCGACGCTCCATTTGATTCGTAATCAAGAAAAGATTTGGATGTTCAATGAATTGGGAGAGTTGATTATCAGCAAACTCTCCCCTCGAGGTTTTCATGAAATCAGCCGCGCTCAATTGATCGAACCGACCACCGAACAGAACCAGCGAACAAATGGTGTTTGCTGGTCCCATCCCGCATTCGCCTATCGGCATGTCTTTGCAAGAAATGACCGGGAATTGGTCTGCGCGGATTTATCATCCCAATAGTCCATTCTTTTTCGGCATGATTCGCGGCCGTGTGTTGCTGCCGGGAAGATAAGGTGTGATCCAGAAAACCTCAAACCTAAAAACGGCAGCTGGTTTGCGGCGAGGAGCGCAAATCATTGGATATTTTTTTAAAACAAATTGAGAATAACGATAAAAAAAGGGCGGCCTCGATCGAAGCCGCCCTTTTGTAATACATTGTTGCTTTAAGTCAAATTAATACAGAGACCAATCAGCGACGTGGGTTCCACCCGCGCCGAGGGTCAGGTTTCCGTATGAAGCTTCATTGTGGGGACGCCCGTTCCAGGCTAGCTGAGTTTTTCGCGGGCCTTCGTCGTCATCGTTGACGGCGATGTCGAAACCGATCGTGCTGCCATCCGATGGATCGAAAAGGGCCGCTTTGGTGATCTTGAATTCAATCTCGTATCCAGTCGATGTTTCCTGGGAAGCCGCAAACCAATCAGCGTCCGCGCCGAAAGTGGGGTTATTCGCTTCATTGTCGCGCCATGCGCCGTTGGGAGTGAACACGTATTGGCCTTCGAATTCACCCGCTCCACGGCCCCGGTCGCCACTGGCGTCGGCATCAAAAAAGATTTCCGCGCTGTCATCGACCCAGGTCTGTCCGTCTTCCGATCCGGCTTCAGCGGAATCGGTCATGAGAATATCATCGGTGACGCTCACAGCGACGTAAATCGCCTCGTCGTCGTGAATTACCCAGGCGGAGTAATCGTGATCGCCAAGTACCCAATCGTCGTCGCCGTTATAGACACCCGTGTGATGGGTGATAACGATCTCTTCCGCACCGGCGTATTCCGCGGCATTGATAACCCCGTCGATTGCCGGTGCGCTGGCTTTCGGTGCCGTATACGAGCGTGGTCCAAGGAGCAGGTTTCCGTAGGTTATCTCTTCGTGGGTTGCGCCGGCCCAAGTGTATTGATTTTCCAATGTATCTCCATCGTCATCGTCGTTGATAGCGATATCGAAACCGATAATATCACCCGGTTGGGGATTGCCGATCAGGTCCATGGAAATCCGGAACTCAAAGTTATAATTCCCGTTATCATCAATGTCCGAAAGCCCATACCACGCCGCTTCCGGTCCATAGCCGGGATCCCCCGCTTCGGCCTCGCGATAGGCGTTATTGATGGTTACGACATACTGACCGCCGGTCGACCATCCTTCGGGTTTGTCGCCAGCCGTATCCCGGTCGGGATGATTGCTGTTATCACCATCGACGAAGACTTCGACGCTGTCATCGTGCCAAGTCTGGCCGTTTTGCGAACCGGCTTCCGCCGAGTCGCTGAAATATTCATCGTCGATCACTCGAACCGCCACGTAGAGATAATCGCTGTCGTAGCCGACATAGAACTCGGCTTTGAAATCTTCCGGGGATAATGGTCCCTCGCCAGAGGCCACATTTCCACCTCGGGTCCAATCTTCCTTAAAATCATCGTATTCAATCGTCCAGTACGGACTTCCATTGGGCTGGACCCCACCGGCGTAAACCCAGGATTCCTCACCGGTGATGTCGATATACCCGTCAATGGTCGGTGGCTCAGGCAGCGGCATCGCGATCCGTGTCTTTGTCTCATCGAATGTTGCCCGGTCCGCCATTGCGATTCCCGCAAATAGAACCAACATCAGTGTTAAAATCATTCCTGTTCGCATAAGTGTTTCTCCTTTTCCAAATAGAATATTTTTAAGCCTTTCAATTCTAGCCTATTAATACTCCTTTTTCTATAGAAAATAACTTTTTTTGCAATTTAACCAGATCATCAATCACTCTCTATAATAATCCACGTCCATGCGTTCGAGTCTCTTTAAAAGAGGTTCAAGGCGTTGAGAGAAATCATCCCAATCCCGTAGCGCTTCGGGCGTCCAGACCGTTTCGGCGAACGCACACGTGCGGGGGAACAACTGCCGGTCCACTTCGGGCTGAGGGGCGTGTTCGGTCCAGACAGTGCATTCGCCGCCCAGCACGTGTTTGGCTTCCTGCGGCGTAAGGCCGTCCGGGACGGGATCGAACGTGTAAACCGTTTCCAATGTGGTCAGGCGCATCCAATCCGGTTTGGATGCCACTTGTTTTTCGGTTTGAGGGTAATCGAAATAGACGAATTGGAGGGGTGAAGAAATGACATCCATGCCCTTTTTCGCGGCGCTGACCGCCCCTTCCATTCCCTGCCAGGACTGAACCACGGTTCCCTGCGGAAGACCGCCGCCCTGGAGAATTTCGTCCCAGCCCGTCAGAATCCGCCCACGTTTCGAGAGAAAACGAGCCACGCGCTGGATCAGATAACTCTGCAGTTCGTGCTCGTTTTCAAGTTTTTCATCCTCGATGCGTTTCTGGCAGTGGGCACACGCTTCCCAATTTTTTCGAGGTGCTTCGTCTCCGCCGATGTGGATATACGGCGAGGGGAAAATATCCATGATTTCATCCAAAACGCCTTCGAGAAACGCAAACGTATTTTCCTTGCCCGGACAGAAGACTTCGTCGAAGATTCCCCATCCGGTCTCGACGGGGATCGTTTTTCCGTGGCAGGAGAGTTCTGGATAACTGGCGATAGCGGCCGAAGCGTGGCCCGGCATGTCGAATTCGGGAACGATTTCGACGAATCGTTCCTTCGCGTAAACTACGATTTCCTTGAGATCATCCTGCGTGTAATAGCCGCCGTAACGGTCCTGGTTTTCGCCCCGCCAGGCCCCGGTTTCCATTAGTTTGGAGTATTTCTTGATTTCGATGCGCCAGCCCTGGTCGTCGGTCAGGTGAAGGTGGAGCACGTTGAGTTTGTGGAAGGCGATCCGATCGATCGTTCGTTTGATATAATCCTTGGTCATAAAATGGCGGGCACAATCCAGCATCACACCCCGCCAGCGGAAGCGGGGCCGGTCCAGGATTTTCACACAGGGAATTTTTACCTCGTTCTTCCCGTCGGACTCAGTCAGTTGCCGAAGCGTCTGGATACCGTAAAACAGGCCTTGCGGTTTGGAGGCGCGGAGCTGGATCGAATCGGCCTTAACGCTCAATTCATAGCCTTCAACACCCAGTGAATCGCTGGACGATACGAGTTGCAGCGTGATGACGTTCTTCTGTGGCGCCTTGGATAAATCGCGCACTTGAATCCGCTCATTCGTCTCGCCGGACAGACAATCAGTCAGATAGCCCCCCAGCCATCGAACCGCCTCCACGTCGCGATCCAACTCAATAACGGTCGTCGAGCTCAGGCTGAAAAATCCCGGCCCGGATCGAACGCTCAACGGTTTGGGAACCACGGTGACAGACAGCGTATCAGTGTTGGACGGCGAATTCATTTCGGCAACGGCTCCTTTCATCGGGATAACTCTATCCCTATAAGCACACAACGATCATCAGGCGAATCGATGCGTATTTTACAAGATTCATCGTTCAGTTCTTTCAATCATAGAATGAAGAAAAACGATTGGAACAATTCGATTCAACCAAGCTTTTTGGTAAGATAACACATTCACCTCATATTCGGGAGGAACGCACTACATTCGATCCAGGGAGACAAAGACCCATGAGACAACGATTGATAGGTTTTTTGTTTGGCATCATTCTCGTATTGGCTGCGAGTGTGGCAGAATCGGCGGCCTTACGTTTTTCGGAACCGGTTTGGCCGATTCTCTCTGGAGAACCGGGGGGATTTCAAAAATCTGCAATTGGCGATCTAGATAAAAACGTGTTCGTTGGTTTTCGAGCCGTGATTGATGCACCGGATCGTGATTATCCGGTGTGGGTGCGCCTGACGGCCTCGTCGCTCTACCGGATTTTCGTCAATGGCGAGTTTGCCGGGCACGGACCCGCGCGCGGACCACATGGGTATTATCGCGTCGATGAATGGGATATTGCCGACCGACTGAAACCGGGGAAGAATACGGTCGCGATCGAAGTGGCGGGGTATAATGCGTGCAGTTTTTACCTGCTCGATCAGCCCTCGTTTCTGCAAGCGGAAATCATTTCCCACCGTAAAGTCCTGGCCACGACTGCCCTATCCGAAAAAGACGGCAAGAAACAGTTTTCGCCTTTCGTCTTGAGGGAACGAGTCCAAAAGGTCCAGCGGTACAGTTTCCAGCGCCCTTTTATCGAAGTCTATCGATTAAAGCCGGATTACGACCGTTGGCGATACGACCCCTCCGTTCTTCCCGATAAAGATGTGTCGTTAGAGGCAGTTAACCGGGACAGCACTCCCAAAGGTAAAGAACAACTGCTGCCCCGACGGGTTCCTTACCCTCGTTTTGAAAAACAACCTCCGGTGCGGCTGGTTTCGAGGGGATCGATCAAAACCGGGCTGAAACCGGAAAAGTTCTGGAAAGACCGCTCTCTGTCGAACACCGGGCCGCAACTGAGCGGCTACCCGGAAAGTGAACTGGAGATCGTGCCGTCACAGGAACTTCAAACCATCGCTACGGCGAACGTCAAAGAACTCGGCAAGCCATTTCAAAACGATGAAACGATCCGCCTGAAAAAAAATTCATTCGCCATTCTCGACCTGGGCACGAACCTCTCCGGCTTTATCGGAGCCAAGGTCACGTGCAGCAAAAAAACACGCCTCTATTTGACGTTTGACGAAATCCTGACCGGCGGCGACGTCGATTTCAAACGGCTCGGCTGCGTCAACGCTGTACTATACGAAATGGAGAAGGGAACATACACCCTCGAATCCTTCGAGCCATACACCCTGCGCTATCTCAAACTGATCGTGCTGGATGGCGATTGCGAGGTTCAAAATCCATACTTGCGCGACTACGTCAATCCCGACACCACCGAAGCGAAGTTTTCGTGCAGTGACCGCCGCCTGAACCAACTGTTCGAGGCGGGTCGGCAGACATTCGTCCAGAACGCGGTCGATATCTTCATGGACTGCCCCTCGCGCGAACGGGCGGGCTGGCTCTGCGACAGTTTCTTCACCGCGCGCGTCGCCTTCGATCTCTGCCACGACACCAGCGTCGAAAAGAATTTCATCGAAAATTATCTGCTGCCGGAAAAGTTTAAGTTTCTGCCGGACGGGATGCTGCCGATGTGTTACCCCGCGGACCATTACGACGGGGTTTTCATCCCCAACTGGGCGCTCTTCTTCGTCGTCCAGTTAGAGGAATATCTGACGAGATCGCAAGACCGTGAATTGGTCGATGCGCTTCAGCCCAAAGTTCAAAAATTGTTCGAGTATTTCAAGCCGTTCCTGAACAACGACGGGCTTTTGGAAAAACTGGATGGCTGGGTGTTCGTGGAATGGTCGAAAGCCAACAGTTTCGTCCAGGATGTCAATTACCCCTCCAATATGCTCTACGCGGCAGCGCTGTCGGCAGCGGGACGGATGTACGGCAAGAAAGAGTTACTGGATCGAGCGCAGACCATTCGGGAAACGATCCACAAGCAATCGTTCGACGGCGAGTTCTTTATCGACAACGCGGTTCGGAAGGACGGCAAACTGGAATTGACAAACAACCATAGCGAAGTCTGTCAGTATTTCGCTTTCTTCTTCGACATCGCCACCCCGGAATCGCATCCGAAACTGTGGGAGACGCTGCGCGACAAATTCGGCCCCCAACGCAAAGAGACCCAGGCGTTTCCTGATATTCATCCCGCGAACTCATTTATCGGAAACGTGCTTCGGCTTGAAATCCTCTCCCGCTACGGACACTGCCAGCAGATTTTGGATGAATCCATCGCCTACCTGCTCTACATGGCCGACCGCACCGGCACGCTCTGGGAAAACGACGGCGCGTATGCCAGCTGCAACCACGGTTTCGCATCACATATTATCCATACGCTCTACCGCGACGTGCTGGGCGTCTATCACATCGATCCAGTCGAGAAAACAATCCGCCTTCGGTTCACCGATTTAAAACTCGATTGGTGTGAAGGCCGCATTCCTCTTCCCGAAGGCGATACGGAGATGCGCTGGTGGAAAGAGAAGGGAACTATTCGCTACCGGATCGATCATCCCGCCGGATACAGCCTTCACGTGGAAAGCATGACGGATAAAAACCCCATCCGAATGTATTGAAAGGGACAACGATGATAAGAATCAACTTACCTCTATTTTTTATCGCTTTCTTTGTTTCAACGCTGACCTTTGCCGAGGGTGAATATTCAACACAGCTCTATGTCCCGACGCAGGGAGACTGGCTGACTGAACCGGTCAAGATGAAAGCCAAGTTGGAAGTCAACAAGGAAGAGCAAACGCTGGTTCTGGACAACGGCCTGATCGCCCGCGTCTTCAGAACTGCCCCGAATTTCGCCACCATCGACCTGGTCAACCGCATGACCGGCGACGGTATACTGCGGGGCGTTAAACCGGAAGCTGCCGTCTCCATCGACGGCCAAACCTACGAAATTGGCGGTTTGAAAGGACAACCCGATTACGCCTACCTGAATCCCGGCTGGCTTGGGGAAATGGAAAGCGAATCCAAATCTTTTTCGTTCACCCACTTCACCCAGGGCAAACCCCGAGCGCGCTATCCCTGGAAACCGAAACGCTTCTCCGAAAAAACACCCTGGCCGCCACGCGGCGTTTCGCTCACCGCGCATTTCAAACCGCCCCAATCACTGCCGAAAGGTCTCGAACTCGCCGTTCATTATGAACTCTACGACGGCATCCCTGTTATCGCTAAATGGATTTCGATCGAGAATGGTTCGTCGAGCAAACGGACGATCGATTCGGTCAGTTGTGAAATTCTGGCCGTCAACGAAGAACAGAAACATTATTTCCACGCCCAAAGCAATTACACCTTCGCCGGGATGGAGACGAACGACTGGGGGCCGGACGCTGAATATAAATCCCAGGTGAATTACCTTTACCAGTCGCCCGTTCTCTTCACGAGTTACTACCCGCTCGGCCCCGGAATCACGCTTCAGCCAGGGGAGACATTCGAGTCGTTCGTCACCTTCGAAACCCTGTTCGACAGTGACGACCGCGAGCGGCAGGGGCTTTTTATCCGCCGAACGATCCGGACCCTGATGCCGCAAGTGACCGAAAATCCCATCTTCATGCACGTACGCAGTTCCGATTCGAAAAGCGTGCGCCTGGCGATCGATCAATGCGCAGAAGTGGGCTTCGAGATGGTGATCCTGACGTTCTGGAGCGGATTCAAGATCGAAAGCGAAGACCCGGACTACATCGCCAATTTCAAAGCCGATGTCGAATACGCCCACAGCAAAGGGATCGAAATCGGTGGGTATACGCTGATGTGCGCGTCGAGAGGCGTGAGCGGCGAACATAACTGCATCGATCCCGCCACCGGCAAACCGGGCAGCCGATTCGGACAGAGCGCTTGTCTCGCCAGTTCGTGGTCCGACGGATATTTTAAGCGCGTATTGAATTTCATCGACGCCACCGGTATGGACATGATCGAAACCGACGGCCCCTACCACGGCGACCTCTGCGCCTCCAAAGACCACGCCCATCATCACGGACTGGAAGACTCGCAGTTCCAGCAATGGAAACGCTGCGTCGATTTCTACGCCGAGTGCCTGAATCGCGGGATGTACATCAACACCCCCGACCGCTACTACACCAACGGCTCGCAAAAGTATCCGATGGGATACCGCGAGACCAACTGGAGCCTGCCGCGCTGGCGTCAGATTCTGATCGCCCGCCAGAACATCTTCGATGGCACTTATTTAAAACCGCCTTCGATGGGGTGGATGTTCGTACCACTGGTCGAATACCACGGCGGGGGACCGGCGGCTACGCTGGAACCCCTGTCCGAACATCTGACCGAATACGAATGGCATCTGGCGCTCAACTTCGGCAGCGGTGTCATCGCCTGCTATCGCGGACCTCGTCTCTACGACACGGAAGAGACGAAAAATGTTGTCAAAAAATGGGTCGATTTCTACAAGCGATACCGCGATATCCTCACCTCCGATATCATCCACGTACGGCGGCCCGATCATAAATCCATCGATTGCATTCTCCACGTCAATCCGAAGTTGAAACAACGCGGCCTGGCGATGGTCTACAATCCGCTGGACGAGCCGGTCCGCACGACGCTGAAACTGCCGCTCTATTACACCGGTCTGACGAAAACCGCCCGTATCCGTCAAGAGGAAGGCCGGTCGAAGCGATATAAGCTGGACCGCGAATACAACGTTATGCTGCCCATCGAAATGAAAGCCCGGTCGATCACGTGGTTCACAATCGAATAAACCGGATGGAGGTTTTGAACAATGTATGATCACACAAGTCGCTTGATACTATCGCTGAGACTGACGGCGTTGCTGCTTCTCATTCTTCACCCCGTCAGCGCAGAAGAAATTCCGACACCCGTCATCGAGGAAGGCACGACGGCCGTGGGACAATTGACCGTCTCTCCCACATGGGGAACGGCGGCGCAATACGGAACGTGGATCGTTACTTACGCCGTCGGCTCAGGCGGGATCGAGCAGGGCGGAGGTGTGCGCGTACAGCTTCCCGACGCCTGGCATGCTGGACCCCGCAACTCGGCCAACCGCCTGCAAACCTCCGATCCCCGGCGAGACCATTACGTCCGCGCCGTCTCCTCCAACCCGAACACCGTCATCAAAACCATCGTCGAATCCGAGCGGGAAGGTTTGCTAATTAAACACGCGAAACTCTCTCTCGACGGCCGCAGACACCGATATACGTTTGTCGTTCGAGCGATTGTCTCGAAAGGCAAACTCGATCCGGACGATACGATTTCCGTCATCTACGGCGACCGGACCGGCGGCAGCCCCGGCATCCGCGCCTCGGCAGTCTCGCCGAAGCACCTGCCGCTTCTGGCCGCGCTCGACGTGGAGGGAAACAGCCGCTTCACGCGACTTGAGCATCAGGCAACGATCGAATCCCGGCCCGGTTCAGCCGTGGAAATGCTCTTTCATTTACCCTCGCAGGGCGTCGCGGGCAAACCGTTGCGGGGAATAATCGCGCTCGTCGACGCAGAAGGGAATCCCATCGATCATTCCACCTTCATCGGTCTCTATGCGGAGACCGGCAATGCGGAATTCCCCTCGACCGTGACGGTCCCGCCGGGCAAGGGACACGTTCGATTCGAGATCATCCCGAAAACAACAGGCGTCATACGACTACGGGCGAGAACGAAAGTCTACGAACTGGAGACCGTCTCCAATCCGGCGCGGATCGTCTCCAAACCGCTTCAGGAAAACATCTACTGGGGCGACCTTCATTCCCACACGCATTTCAGCTGGGACGGCGTCGGTCACGATCAGTACGATTACGCCCGGTACACCTCCGGTCTCGATTTCTACGCCATGACCGACCATGCGACGGACGATCTTGAGAAAGTCTATTCGAGTGAATATATCAAATTGCCCGACCAGTACAACGATCCACCCAACTTCGTCGCACTGCACGCTTATGAAATCTCCTTCGGGAAACCTTGGGGACATCATAATATTTTCTTCCGCAGCCAACCCGGCCCGATGGTGCTCCCGGCTAAAACCTCGCTACCGAAAATTTGGGAAACACTTAGCAAAGGCCAAGCGCTCACGATCCCGCACCACACCGGCAAGTTTCCCCAGGGCGTTGATTTCTCCGTGGAGAATCCGGATTTCCGTCGCAACTTCGAGATTTACTCCGCCCACGGCCTGAGCGAGGTTTACAATCCCTTACACCCCCTTGCCTTCGAGCACAGCCTGTTCACGTCCGACGCAAAAAGCCTGAAGACGCCCACCCACGCGCAGGATGTCTGGCGGCAGGGCCTCCAATTATCGGCCATCGGCTCGTCGGATGACCATCGCGCCCACCCCGGCCAGCCGCATTACGGCCTCGCCGCTGTACGCGCGCCCCGCCTGACCCGCGACGCGATCTTTCAGGGCCTTTACAAACGTCATACTTACGCCGTTACCGGCGCGAAGATCATCCTGGATTTCACCCTGAACGGACAGCCGATGGGCGAAACCGTTTCGCTTGAATCGAATCCGCTTCTCGAAATCGAAGCGGTTGGAACCGATGCGATTGAGTGGGTTGAACTGCTGCGTATCCTGCCGAACGAAGCGACATTCGGAATCCTCCACACCTGGCGTCCGGCCAGCCGTGAATTCAAGGGACGTTACACCGATAAGGATTACCAACCCGGCGCGATCTACTACGTTCGTCTCAAGCAAAAATACAAAATCCGTAACCGGATCGTCATGGCGTGGTCTTCCCCAATCTGGACGCAAGTGGAAAACCGATAACCAGAAATCACCCGAACACCACACACCTAACTTTTCTTTAATCACGATAATTTAATCTCATATTTAAACCCTGCCTATAAATTCATTCAGTAAATTCCACAAAATCTGAAATTGGGCTTGATCTTATATATAAATGTGATATCATATTGTTATCATAAAGATATAGGTGAGAATTGTCGTGATTAAAAAAAATGAATCGTCAGCACGAAATCAGATTTCAAAACTAGGGATCTATTGTATTATTATATTTGTAATATATATTTCCCCACAATTATGTGTGGGGCAAGACAATCCTGGCTATCCAATGGCAACGCCGGAAAGTCAAGGGATTTCTTCAGGAAATCTAAACAAACTTGCTGATATCGTACAAGGATATTTTGAGGATGATCTAATCGTCGGCGCGGAATTGGTTGTGATTAAAAACAGGCACACCGTTCTTCATGAAGTCTTTGGCTGGAGAGACCTTGAAGAACAGAGACCGATGGAAAAGAACACGATCTTTAATGTCCGTTCCATGTCCAAACCGTTTACAGGGGCGGCGATGAATATATTGATTGATGAAGGGCTGGTAAATTTAGATGATAAAGTCTCGGATTACATACCTGGTTTTGACCATTCAAATTCAAGATCGATCACGATTGAACAGTTGTTGACGCACCGCAGTGGTCTTCCAGTACAAATCGACATTACCAGCCTCGATGGTTTTGAAAGCCTTTTTCACTTTGCAAATACGGTTGGCGAAAGAGGTCCGCAATTTACACCCGGTAGCAGATATTGGTACAGCGATGCGGGTACCGATGTATTAGGGGCTGTGGTGGAGCAGGCTTCCGGCACGCCGCTGCAACGGTTTATTACCGAACGCCTGCTTGAACCATTGGGGATGGAAGATTCGTTTTCATTTTTTCCTGACGAGTCCAAAAGTGATTTGTGGAACAGAGTCGCAAGTTTATATTTAAAATATGCAGGTTCCTGGACAAAATTCTGGAAACCTGATGGCAAACCATTCCCCATCTACCCTTTTACTTTGGGAGCGCAAACCCTCTACAGCACTCCACAAGATTACGCCCGGTTTGCCGCTATGTGGATGGATAATGGACTATCGTCTACGGGAAAAAGGGTGTTATCGGAAGATGCGATAAAACGTATTTTAACACCCGTTTCTGAATCGTCTCTCATAGGATCCGATGAGCGAACGCCGACTGGATTTGAAAATCTGTGGGCGTTTTATGGTCAAATGACCGTTTTATATGCTCCCTCTGAAACGCTGCCAACAGGTCAACCTCGAATTTTCGGTCACAGCGGTTCGGATGGAACGAAATTTTGGTGTTTTCCAGAGCAAGATTTAATCGTTTTCTATTTCACTCAATCCAGAGGCGGTTTAACCACGCTTCTTATGGAGAGGGAAATCGACCGTTTAATTGCCTATCCAAACAGAACACTGGAAATTCGAGATGAATTTAAACCCTATATAGGCAGATACTCATCCATGAGTGGTTCAAGTCGTGGTGAAGAATATGAAGTGTTTGTTCTCCACGATCGTTTAACATTGGATATACCCGGCCTTATCTTTTTTGAATTAAGAGCGCCGGATTCAAGTGGAAGATGGCGGACGGTTTTTGATACCAATCTATCCGTTTCATTTCAAAAAGATGATGCAGGAAACGTGACCGGGGCAAGATTATATGAACCGGGAATGACGCACAATTTGCAAAAAATTCAAACAACGTCAGTCAATGATTGGGCTGTTTATTGAAAAAGATAAATAGGTCGTCTCTATAATGCTTACCGCAAGACATTTCTTGTTTACCATAATTGTATCGTATTGTTGAGGTTCGTGGATAAAAAGTTCGGGTATAAACATGAAACGGCGAGGGCTGTCGTGCGATAAGATTATCAGGAACTTTTTTATTCGTGGACACGTATAACAAGAAAACAGTACGCAGGCATGAAAAACTCCTATCTTGAAAGGTCTGGGAACACGACAATGCTGAATTCACCTTCCCGAATATCCTCTCGAAAAATCCGTTATCCCCTTATCCTCGGTGTCATAAGCCTTCTCTTCCTCACAAGCGTTATACCCGTATGCGCAATCGAATGGACGACGCGGGTTGACCGGTTGTTCAGAAAGTGGGACAAGCCGGACACTCCGGGCCTGTCGCTGGCGGTGATCAAGGATGGGGCCATCATTTATCAAAAAGGCTATGGAATGGCTAATTTGAAATACGATGTTCCTCTCACGCCATCAACCGTGCTTCGTTTTGGCTCCAATTCCAAACAATTCGCGGCCTTTTCCATCCTTTTACTGGAGGATGAAGGCCTGCTGACGATCTACGACGATGTAAGCACCTACATTCCGGAATTTCCCGATTTCGGCGTCCAAATTACGATCGAACACTTGCTGTATCACACCAGTGGTCTTCGGGATTACTTGCAGATGATGTCTTATGGGGGCTGGAATCTATTAGGTGATCCCGTAACGAAGGATCAAGCGCTTGCGATCGTCTCCCGGATGAAAGCGTTGAATTTTGAACCGGGCGATCAGTTCATGTACTCCAACACCGGTTTCATGCTCCTGGCTGAGATCGTTGCGCGGGTAAGCGGAAAGACCTTTCCGGAATTTGCCAAGGAACGAATCTTCGATCCGCTGGGGATGGACAGCACCCTGTTTCTCGACAACCAATATCTCATCATTAAGAATTTCGCCGAATCGTACGGAATGTCGGAGACCGGCGAGTATTTCTATTTCCCCATCAACTTTACAAGTGTCGGAGAAGGCGGTCTGCATTCGACGGTGGAAGATTTGGCCAAATGGGATCAGAATTTTTACGAGCCGGTTGTGGGCAGCCATGCCATCCTTGAGCGAATGCACCAGAAAAACAGACTCAACGATGGCACTTATGGCCCGATGTCGATGGGGCTGATCGTCAGCGAATACAACGGTCGCGAATTCGTCTCCCATGGAGGCGATCTCGGCGGATTTCACGGCAACCTGGTGCGCTTCCCCGGCGAGCGTCTTTCCATAATCACGATGTCGAATACATTTGAACTGATGTCCAATGTCCTGGCGGAAAAATCGATTCAGATCGCGGACTATTACCGGAATGCGGAGGCATCGTCGATCCCGAATTTCTTCATCCACGAACCCTCATTGTCAGGATGGGGAATGAGTGGAATCCCGAATGTCGCTCTCTTACCTTACGACCTTCGAAAACTCATTCACAAAGATCGCTTAGCGGCCAAGACTGTAAAAGCGCAGATGACACCTGAATCAGCTGCGGAATATCTTGGTCGATATTATTGTGAAGCACTGGATGTTTTATATACGATCGATCTCGACGATGACGGAAATCTCCTATTTAAGACTTTTCGTATCCAGCCCTATCTTTTCAGCGCCCGTAACGTGAGAAGAGATAAAATTTATATCAATGAAAGCAGCGAATTATCAGGGGAATTTCTTCGCAACGAAACTGATGAAGTGATTGGATTTCAAATCAGCGATCCAAGAATGCTCAATCTGAAATTTAAAAAAGCGGAAATCGTTCCGTACGAATGAGCGGTTCCAATTCGATCGATTTCAGCCATCAAGAAATCCTATCCTCCCGTTCAATGGCCAAGTCACATATCTAGGTGATGACAAAAATCGACAATGATGAGATTGCCTTTTTCGATTTTAGTTATAAAATAATCTCTTCAGTCGAAATCGACAACCAACTTATCGCCTCCGAGGTTTTCTAATGAAAAGAACGAGCAAAGCGTTTACCCTCATCGAATTACTGATCGTCGTTGCCATTATCGGTATCCTGGCGGCCATCGCCGTACCGAATTTCCTCAACGCCCAGATGCGGGCCAAACTGAGCCGGGTTCAAGCCGATTTCCGTACGTTCGGTACGTCCTTTAAGATGTATATACTCGACAACAACGCCTACCCTCCCGATCCGGGTGGCCCCTGTGTCGACGTGATCGCCTACGCGCGTCTCACGACGCCGGTTTCTTACATCGCTTCGGTCGGTGCCTTTAAGGACTATTTCACCAGCGAGTCGGCAGCCGGAGCGGTCGGCGCGGCCTGCGCGTGGAACTACTACGATTACGGTATGGTTCCTTATATCACGGAATCGGGAGTGGGCTATGTCGTCATCAGTTTCGGACCGGATCGCGATCTGGATATGGGCTGGAACCGAGCCTCGATGGACGCGATGAAATCCGGCGATTCAAGCCGCGCAACGTTCCTCTTCGATCCCACAAACGGCTTGGCGTCATCGGGAGACATCATCTCCACGGCATTAGGATTACATAATAAATTCTAATCCATTGCGGCATTGGGCTTAAACATTAACGAATTTCCCTTTCCTTCCAGCCATTCAACACTTTCCTTCCTTTTTTCTGTCCAATCATAAGAAAGTATGATATGATCCAAATCATACATTCATAAAAAACGATTACGGGAGGTCGAAAAAATGAAACATCGATGGAAAGTAATAGGATTCTGTATTTTTTCACTCAGTCTGGCAGCCATAACCGTCATGGCTGGAGGAAAAGGTGTGATCGTTGTCAAACCGTTGGCGGCGGATGCCCAAATCACGATTGACGGACAGTTCACCGATTGGCCTCTGGGCGACTTTCAGCAAGTGGCCGAACAGCCTTTATTCCCCGACGGCCAGGAGAGCGATACGACCGATGCGCGGGGTGACTATATTGTCTACGATCCCGACCGCGTCGGATTCTTCAACTCCGCACGAGGAGCCGTATCGGAAGATGATCCGGACCTGGATTTCGAGGTCAACACCTATTTCCTCTACGATCAGGATTTCCTGTATGTCCTGGTCGTGTGTGTCGACGATGAAATCGAGGATTCACTGGATCCCTCCGATTTTGGATCGGCTCCCTATTTGAACGATGGGATCGAATTCTTCTTCGATGCGAAAAACGACAGCGACGATTGTGCGTCGGATATCGCATTTCCCAGTTTCGACGCAGAAGAGCCCAATCTCGATGATTTCCAGATCGCTACCGGACTCAATCTATACTTTCCCTCGGTCATTCCGGAAGGTGAGGGCGGTTTGGGCGCGGCCCAGGGGATCGAGCGTTCGGGTGATCCCGATCTGTTCGGTACTGAAAAATTTGCCTCCGGGACCTACATCGAAGCGATGGACGCCTCACCTGGACCCGATATCGCCGCGTTTTTATATGAAGATTTACGCGCCGCCGGTGCTCCCAATGCCGTGATCGCCGACAATCCAACCCTGGAATTCTATGGATACGTTATGGAAATCCGAATTCCTTTCGGCGTGGTGGACGGATTCACTCCGGACCATTCGATGGGCTTCGATCTATTCTGGCGTGATGTGGATCCAAGCAGCGGAGGGGCGATCCAGTTTATCGATTGGGCGCAAAGCACTGAGGTCGCCTGCACTAATTCTTATGCGAGTCTGTTCTATGCACCCAACTGGGCAACCTTGGAATTCGGCACGACGGATGTAACCGATTGGGAAATTCACTAAATCGAATCACCAGACAAAGAATTGAAAGCCAAATCCTCCCCCCAAGATTGGGGGGAGCTAGAGGGGGATTGTGGACCGAAGAATCAACCCCCTCCTAACCTCCCCCAAACTTGGGAGAGGGATCATTCACTTCGGATGGTTGCCCAATTACGAAAATTCAATGACAAAAAAAAGGCGGCCCGAATGATCAGGCCGCCTTTATCGTATTTATCTTCTCGTTGCTCGATCGTTACTGACCGAACCGTTCGCGGAAGAATAAGTTTGTCCGTACATCGGGCCGGAATCCCCGGTCGCCCGGTTTCCGGTTCAGTCCGAAGTTCTGCGCCGGGTTGAACGATCCCGTCGCGTTGGTCAACGACGAGAGGCTGTTCACACGCAGAACGATGGGGATCACCCCCCGGATTTTCCGTTTTTCTTCCTTCCCACGCACGAAACTCTTATATTCGATATCGGCGATGATCTTGACCGTTCCGTTATACGGTTTCGTGGGGAAGAACTGGAACGATTCGAGATCGGATAGTTTGATCGACTGGCGGTTGATCGTTCTCCAATTGGACGTTCCCGACAGTTGTCGGATCGTACCGATATTGGCGGCGTCGCCGCGTGTCTCGATATCAAAGCGAACCGTGGCGTCCGGATCGATCCCCGTAATATCGATCGGTTCACCGTCCGACCCTACGATTTGAAGGTCGAGATTGATGATTTTGGAATGCTCTCTCCCGGCGAAATCGTCTGGGCTGACCATCAGCATCGGCGGATTGACGATCGCTTGTACGGAATGATCGGTAATTCCCGGAGTGGGGCGCGGAGTCGCTCTTCCCGGAAAAAACGTCGGTGTGGGCGTGATCGTCGGACCGCCCGAAACGGGGGTAGGTGTCTCTTCCGGAATCTCGGGAGTCGGGGTTTCATCCCCATCCCCACCGGGATTCGTATTAACGATCAGCTGCAGATTATCGATCAGAGCCGGTTCTCCGGATGGATTGATATATAGAATTTCCATTCGATTACTGCTCGATGATTCTCCAGTACTCAGATCGAGGCCTATTTTCTGATCTTCTAACTGTCCAGAAATCGAATTTCCGGGAGTCAATGGGAAAAATGCTACCGTGTTTCCTCCGAAGGAGATTTGCAGCTGCCCTCCTTCCGGGATAATCGCGCAAAGTTTCAAATCGAAAAAATTATAGTTGCTCTCGGTCGAGGGCACTTGAGAAATCACAGAACCCGGGTTGAGTTGGAGATAATGATTGATCTGTTCATCGGAAATCACTTCCCGCCGAATCACGCTTCCAGCGCCAGCATCATTCCAACCGCCTCCGGGAGGAAAGTCGGGAACCCGGTTCCCTGTTTCGAAATCACCGTTTCGAATCAAATTGTTCTCATCGACCCCGGCGTCAAGACAGGCTTGGTTGAACGGAACCCGGGTTGGTTCCGGATCTTGTCCCATTCCCGTCAAGGCCGCGCTCACGAGCAATGCTATAATGATTGAGAGTACACGTATTTGCTTCATGATTCCGTCATCCTTAGTTTAAGGAGTATTTTCGGTTCTTCGTTTTTATTGTCATCGATACATCAGTTTTTCTGTTTTTTCCCTCACCCTAACCCTCTCCCAGAAGGAGAGGGGACTTTACCTCATGTAAATCGTTTCCAATTTCCGTTGAGCGGTGATATTGCCGTCGGTGTCGAAGACGCGTCCTTGTGTCAGGATCGAGAAGGCCCGCGAACGCACGGTCATCAAACTGGAGACCCGGTTCATCAACGCTTCCATATCTTCGGGAGTCAATTCACGTTGGTCTTCCAGGTTCAGCCGTTCGCGCAGATCGCCGATGGACTCTTTCTTCCGATCGAACGTCCGGTCCCAATTCCGACTCAGCAGTTTGGAGTAACGTTCCCGCCGCTTCAAGTGAGTCAGCTGCGACAGCATGGTTCCGACGTCGGAATAAGGCCCGTCGTCCGGCGGAGACACGATGGAACTCAAGTACAGGAACGGATACTTGGCCGTGTTTCCAATGACGTCTTTCGACTCGATATTCAACCGTTGCAGGCGTTGTGTTTCGATATCGTCGAAAGTCTTGAACGTCTGGGGATCGTCGCGTCCGATGCTGGGAAGTTTGTAGTCGGCCATCGTATCGATTCGTTTGGCGTTGATTCCCATAGCGGTGTCCACGGCTCTGGCGTCGTACATATCGTGGATGCCGAAGTACATATCGTGTCCGCCCGGCTGACGCCCTTCGATGATGAAGTCCGCGCAGATGGTGTTGAAGAAATGCCGGTTTTGAAGGTTTTCGATCCCGCCACCTGGGAGCGGCGGTGTGAACGGTAGAGCCACCAGCACCTCGCGCGGCGCGGTGTTGATATTGATCAGTGCGGCGCGGATACCACGATCCGAGGTCGTAATCATGTTGTAAATCTGGGTGTACTGGTTTTCCCACTGGTCCAGGCGTTCGCGCTGAGCCAGTTGTACGCGGTATTCGTGCTGCTTTCCTTTCGCCCGCATGGCGAGCATCGCGTTGGCCATCACCTGGTTTTTCTTTACCGCCCTGTCTTCGAGACGCTGAGGAATGATCGGCGTGTTCACGGTTTCAAACTTGTTGCCAGTGAAGAGCCGCGAGACTTCGCCCAGCGTAGCCAGCGGTCCGTTTTTGACATAAGCGGTATTGTCGATGACATCCAGTTTATCGCGCTGAGAGCCGTTGAGTCTCAAACGGCGGCGTGGATAGGCCGGAACGTAACCGGTATTATCCCAGCCGGGCGTTCCCGCCAACAGCGCGCGGCGTTGATTGCTCGTATCGTCGTCGGCGGCGTGTACGCGGCTCCGTCCGAAGAGTTCGATCCCCTTAAAGAAGTAATTGTCGTCGCCCATATTACCCGCTAAGCCACCGCCAATCACGTAATCGCCCATCGCGTTGGGATCCCACGGGAAAGTCAAATTGGCGATCATCGCCAGATCGGGCCGTAATTCCGGAGTGATGGATGGATTGACGGCGCTCAAGTCGGGGGTGCTTTTCCGCATGATGAGCATCAACTCGATCGTCGGTTCGTCGCCGCTCTCATTGATCAGGTCGGAGTGCAGTTCGGTGAACGATTCCCGTAGATCGACCGTGAAGGCCGTATCCCCGTTGCGCAGTTTCGCAAAGACGGGCACTCGTCCTCTCTGCTTGTCCATATAGATATTCGCCAGGTTGTTCGACAAGCCGGGATTGGTATTAACAAAATTCTTGCCCGGATCGGTGGTCTTAAACGGCGGGATCACCAGCACTTCACCGACCGGCATATCCATCGCGCCGATTAATCCGTTTTCATCGATGAATTTCCGCCCTCGAACCCGCACGGTCAGTTGATCGTCGATGTTGGGATCGTATCCCGCGCGGATCAGCTCGCGAACGCCCAGCCGCCAAATAAACGCGGTGTAGCGCACGTCGTTGGGATCCTGCACGTCTTTCCGGTTCTCGAAACCGCCCAGTTGTTCAAAGAAGCGGACATTTTTCTCTCCGCCCACCGCGACGGCCTCACGGGCCATCGAGTCGGTATCTTCCATAATCAACCGCTGGTCCACTTCTTTTGGCGTGTCCAATCCGTATTCGTAATGATCGCCGATGAAATCCCACCCGTTCCAATGCGCGTCGTTGACGGGGAAGGAATTCTCATCGGAGAAGCGGGTCAATTTTGGATCCAGTCGATCGCTTTCGTTTCCTTTCACGTAGCCGCCGATCGTGTTTCGACTGAACGTGCCGTTGGTCGCGATATCGACCAAAATAGCGTCCTTCACGTCCATTTTGATCGATGAGGGAACCGAGCGCGTGCCGGAAAGATCGCCATTGCCAGGATTGGCTACCAGCTCGGTCTCGAAATGAGTCGGGTCGGCGCGTTCGTAGGTTTCCATCCCCCGAAACCCCGGCAGAGCGATCAGGTCCAGTGGCGGATCGACTCCGTTTTCGAGAATATTGACGATGACGTTGTTGAACGTCGTGCGGTACTTGAACGAATCGATATAGTTGCCAGCCGGATCGTAAAGTGTCACGAGTTTGTCGGCGGGATTATAAGTCAGGATATCGTCCTGAACGTCGACCAACCGGAAATGGAAATCGCCGATCTGAGCGTTGGGAAGGGGACCGGGTTGCACGTTTCGCACCGAGGGCAGGCTGGCCTGGATGTTATCGCTTTCGTATTCCGCCATCACCGGCTGAACGATACGGTTATTGATTTTCGGAATGGGCGGATAATTGTCACTAATGAATTGCTTCAACATCGGTGTGTCATAAGCGAGCAGCAGTTTGTTATCTTCCAGATCGAAGTCCGTACCGGCAATTGGGGAACCGCCGGATTCCATATTCTTCTTGGTCAGCAGTGGTTCGAACGGAACGCCGTTCCCTTCCATCCCCTCATCGATCCGTTGCGTATCGTCGTCGTTTTTGAACGACGGTTTCATCCGGCCGATGATCGAGTCTTTGGGAAGAATGTAATGCCCGTAGGGTGTGTTGACCGTCCATCCGGAAAGATCGATGTCTTCGGTGGAGAGGTTGACCAGTTCCACGTATTGAGCCGCCAGGTTGATCAGTTCGATACGGTCGAAGGAGGTCTCGTAGTGGCTCTTTCCCGCCAGTGGTGCGCCCGCGACAATCGTCACGGTCAATCGGCCGTTGTCAGTGATCTGAACCCGCTGAAACACTTCATTGGGTTTTTGCAAATCGGGAATCGGATAGGGAGTCAACCGATAGTTAAGTGCCAATGCCGTATTAAGGCTTCCCATCTCGAACCGGGCTGTATCGCGTCGTATACGTTCGGTTTCGAGCGGATTATTGGGATCACTATGGCTGAAGTCCGACCGGAACCCGATCTCTTTTCCATTGAACGCATAATGGACTTCCGGTTGATACAGATGGTTGGGGTGTAGATAGAGCACCACGTCGTATATCCCCGCCGGGATGTTATCGAAAACCCATTCGGCGGTCTCTTCCGCCGTTTGTCCGACGGTCGTGGATTGATTCGGCAGAGGCTGGGACACATTAGTCACACCGAAGATAAACGCGGGAGCCATCGAGTCCAGATTCACGATCGCCCGGAAGGGATTGAGTGTATTGGTGAATCCAAACGGCAGGAGTTTGAAGCCTGACGGAACGACCGGATCGGCCGACCCTTGCGCCGCTGGAGCCACATTACCCCAGTTGGAGTCGTAATAATTATGGCTCGAAATCTGCTTCCCGTCGTCATCCTGCCCGGAGAGCACCCGGAAACTTTGAGGTGTGATCGTCGGAACGGTGGAGGGGTCTTGCGAATCGAACGAGACGGTGTCCAGTGTCTCTTCCGCTTCAAGCCGGATCACCGGTTTGGCCATCACTTCGTTGATTCGGATCGCTTCCACGCCTTCGAATTTCACGGGCATTCCCGTCTTAGGCGGGTTGGGAAGCAGGAAGCGCATCTGTTCCCGGAATTTCCGGTTTTCCTTGCTTCCGCTGTTCGGTCCGGTGAGCAGCCGGGGGTGCATCCTGAACGACCGCTGGCGCGAGGAATAGAGATTCAAGGTTCGGAAAGTCACACCGTCGGCCAGCACAGCGTCTTCGTCTCCGGACAATCCGAGCAATCGTTTAATATCGGGATCGTCGGCGGCTTTAAACGGCATCCAGGTATCGATATAGTCGATCAGGTTGAGCGCCAGTTGGAAATCGGGCGGGTCTTCATCCATGCGCCCGTCTTCATCGTCGTCGTAGCAGGCGATGTAGCGTTCGCCGAGTTCGTCCACTTCGCCGTCGCTGTCGTTGTCCACTCCGTCCAATTCCGGTGCGTACATAGCGGCCAGAACCTGTGGATCGTAGAAATCCGCGAAGCCGTCGTAATCATCGTCGGCCAAACTGGTTATGAGAAAATCGTCGTTCAGATCGGGGCGTTTGATAATCCGGCCTTCAAGCGTGTTGTCACTGGCGTCGAGCGGCGCGCCCAATCCGGGATATCCGTCGCCGTTGGCGTCCCCCCAGGCGTCTTCGCTGACGTGGGCTTCGGGGTCGTAGGTAAGATATTTGTCGCCGTTGAAATCCCCATCGTCGTCGATGATCCCGTCGCCATCGTTATCCGTACCGTTTCCTTCGACCATCATCCCAGGAGTGATGTTGGCGTCCGTTTCGTCCAGCGTTACCGCGCCATCTTCCCAGCCCAGCTCTCTGAGCCGCCCGTTCAAGATATTCTGGCTCCGGATTTTATCCTTGCTGGAATCGCCGTCGCCGTCGTAGTCGGGACCGGTCTGATAGGCGGGTGCACCCAGATCGGATTCACCGGCGGTATCGAAATCGCCGCTGGGGTACAGATTGTTGTCATAGTCGTCGGAAGGTTCGTCCACCAATCCGTCGCCGTCGTTGTCTTTGCCGTCGGGTTTACCCGCGAGAACATCCGGCTCGGCGGTCAACTGCCAATCGCCGTCACGGTCGATTTGGAGCGGCAGTAAATCTTCGATCCGAACCGGGGGACTGTATTGAAAGTCGGCGCGGTTCGCTGCCAGTGTGCCAACATTCCAGACCTCGTTCGCGCGCCAGTTGCTGCTTCCGTTGGGATTGATCTTGGCCGTTTCGCTGAGACGGCCGCTCAGCGGTCCTGACATCTCATCCGACTGGCTGTAGATCGTGGTCGAATCGCGCATAATTTCAAACAGTGTCGGAAGAACCGTATCCGTCCGGCCCGTCGTGGCGACCTTGTCGTAACGCATATTCCGAACGAGTTTCAAATCGTCCACCGTGGCAAATGGCCGGTCGTCTCCCTGGGGATTCAATACATTGAATTCGCCCGGATCGTCGATCCCTTCATCGCGTTCGTCGATGGTCCCGTCGCCGTCGTCATCGATCTTGTTCCCGGGACGGTATTTCATAGGATTGTCGTGATCGAAGGGCTTGGTCAGAGGCGAGCTGGCGGTGTTTTCGGTCGGAGGACCGATGTAGCGTTCGTCTTCTTCGTTGCGCAAACCGTCGAGGTCGTCGTCCGCACTATTTCCCACGATCGCGTAGGGTTCCGCTTCGAAACTGGAGATATCGGTAGAGGTATCCGAATATTCCTGAACAGTCACGATTTGCGGATTGTTATTATTGTTATCGTCCTGCCGGTCCACGCCCGGATATCTCAGGGTATTACCGCCATCCCCCACGCTTCCATTCCGGAAATTAACGATATATTTCGCAAGGTCTTCCGCTTGATTAGCACTGAAAGACGAGGTCACTCCACTGCTGTTTCGATAGCGGACGACGCGGTTATAAATGAAAAGAGGAAGGTCCAGTTCGGCGGGATTCACACCGAGGTTATAGGTATGACCGCCGTTCTGCCCGAAATTGTTCCCTGCAAAGTTGATGTTGATTTTAGCCGACTCATCGAATACACCGAGCCGGTCGCCATCCGAATCGTACCCGGTTCCCGGTGGGAAATAGTAAATCCCCGATTTATCCGGCCGCCGCTGGTCCGGTCCGTCTTCGTCCACCCGATAGTCTTCGTCGTCGTCTTTCTCGTTGAGGCCGCCGTCCACTTCGCCATCGAGATCGTCATCGATTCCCGCCAGACCGGGCGAGTTATCCCCCATCCCTTCCATCCCGATCCGTTTCCGGCCCGTGACATCACCCACCGGGTCTTCGTCCACACCACGGGGGATCGGCGTCGGCAGCATTGTCAGCCCTTGGCGGGGAAGCACTTTCTCCGGCCGGATATCGAGCAGATGGCTGCGGGCATCGTAGGTCGTTCTCGCGCCGACACGCCCACCGTATCCCATTGCCCAGGGATCGAGAAGTGAGACGTACCGGGGCTGACGGCGTCCCAGCAAAATATGTGGTTTGGCGGGATCGAGATCGCGGGCAACTTGCGCCAATACGCCCTGGATCGCCGCTTCCGTGGCTTCCTGGACGTTGATGCTGTCGGCGTACATCTGAATAGTCTGTTCTTCCATCCGGATGGTGTACGTAAATCCGACCAGCACCACTGCGAAGATCGACAGAAGCGCCAATACCGTCAGCAGGGCGACGCCCGATTCCGACTGCCGCTTGAGAGATTCGATAGGAGTAGGATTCATGCGTTTCGTTTTCATGACTCGACTCTTGTTTTTCAAAGTTTTTTTCAGCCATCGACTGCATAAAAGCCAAATAGGGTGAAGCAGCAGTCGTTCTTTTTGTATTTCAAACGCTTGGTTCTGCGAATTACGTTCCAATGCTCCGATAATTATTCGGGATAAAGACACGGGTGCTGAACGGTCTGGGATTCATCGTCCGTCCTTGATCCTGAATGTAAACCGTAATCTCAACCATGTCGGGAAGCCCGTCGGTTTTTTGATAGATCCGCTGCCGCAGATCGACGTACTCCGGGCTGGACAACACCAACATCGGATTTTCAACGATAAAACGTACCGGCGATCCGGGAACGCGCGGGTACATATCATCGATTTCGTTGACGATTAGACTTGGGAATTTGCCCCGCTGTGTGCCTTCCGTGCTGTTGTTCTGAGCGAGTTGATTGAAAAGCCTGGTTGAAGGATCGATAAAG
>CAZSIZ010000038.1:1780-27593 GCA_964606645.1 uncultured bacterium | reverse complement strand
CTTCGCCAGTGCAAAACGAACGCGAGTCTTCCTGGAGGAAGTTGGCTCACCCCGGCTGCGAGTGCTGCTGGACCCGGCCAACCTGCTGGAGATGAATGATCTGGAAGAGATGTTCGATCAGCTCGCGCCCTTCATCGATTGCCTTCATGCCAAAGACCGCAAACTGCACGTCGATCGCGGTGTGGCTGCTGGACAAGGTGACCTCGATTACCCTAAGTTCGTCACACTGGCTGCCGAACGTACGCCCAAGGCTCCTCTGATTCTGGAATACATCGGAGCGGATACATACAAACCGGCCCTGGCACACCTTCGCAAAACGATCCAGCAAGTCAAAGGATAAGTGAAATTACTTTTGTGTATATTCGTTTCCAAACGATAATCCGAAACGAAACTGGAGGAAATAGTTATGAATATCCAGACTCGCCGCCAATTTCTGAAAAATACAGCCATTGCAGCAGGAACCGCATGTTCGCCCATGATTATTCCATCGTCCGTTCTGGGGAAAGACGGGGCCGTTGCTCCCAGTGAGAAAATCGTGATGGGAAGCATTGGATTGGGAATCAGGGGAACCAGCAACATGCGCCAGTTTATGCGATACGATGATGTGCGTGTCGTTGCGGTGTGTGATGTTTTCAGGAGCCAGAGACGCAAAGCCAAGGAAATCGTGGATGATTATTACGTCAACGAGGCTTGCACTGTGTATGGCGATTTTCGTGAATTGATCGCTCGCAAGGATATCGACGCCGTCAGTCTTGCGGTACCGGATCACTGGCATGTTTTGATTGGATTGGCTGCGTCCCGCGCGGGAAAGGATATGTATTTCGAAAAACCGGTCGGCCTCAGCATGGAACAAGGCCAGGCCTTGCGGAAATCGATTCAGGATCATAAAAATGTCTTCCAGTTTGGAACACAACAGAGATCGTCCCGAAATTTTCGCTTCGCCTGTGAACTGGCCCGCAACCAACGGATTGGAGAATTGAAGACAATCTTTGTCGGTGCTCCCGCCAGCTGGCCGATTCCCCAGGATCCGGAGATTCCCGTGCCCGACGGTCTGGATTACAACCTATGGCTTGGACCCGCCCCCAAGGTTCCCTATTCGTATCAGCGATGCCGTCCCCATAACAACAAAGAAAGTTACAGCACCTGGTATCATATCTACGATTATTGCCTGGGATTTATCGCCAACTGGGGCGTTCACCATCTGGACATCGCCCAGTGGGGCAACGGGTCGGACGATACAACCCCCATCGATGTGGAGGGGAAAGGAACGTTCCCCAAGGAAGGTATCGCCAATTGCTGCATCAAGTGGGAATTGGAATTTCACTACGCCAATGGGGTCACGATGATCTATACCGACAATCAAGGGCGAGCCAGACAGGGCGTTCGCTTTGAAGGAACGAAGGGATGGGTACACGTTAACCGCCAGGGTATCGACGCCAATCCAAAATCGCTGCTGTCGGCAAAAATCGGAAAAAATGAAATTCATCTAACCGAAAGCGGCGATCACTATCGTAACTTCCTAAAAGCCGTAAAAAGCCGGGGACAAACCATTTGTCCGGTGGAGACGGCGGTTCATACGGATACGCTATGCCAGCTCTCCAACATCGCGACACGCCTGGGGCGTAAGCTGCGATGGAATCCGAAACGGGAACGATTCATCGACGACGACGAAGCCAACCGTATGCTGACCCGCCCGATGAGTGCTCCCTGGACGTTGAACGCTTGACCATTCGACGAACGTAATAAAATGAAGAAAGGATATAGATAATGAATAGATATATGACACTCCTTATTACGATTTCTTTGGTTGGCGGCCTGTCCGTCTTTGGCGATTCTTCTTCTATGAATTCTGACAATCCTTCGCTATTCGTGGGTTGGGCTTCCGTCGATATCACACCGGAGAGACCGGTGGCGCTGGTCGGCCAAAAGAGAAAGCGGATTTCAAAATCGGTTCTCGATCCCCTGACGGCGACGGTTTTGGCGCTGGAGACGCGGGGAAAGAACGGCGAGCGTGAACAGGCGATTCTGGTTTCTTGCGATGTGGTCAAAATTCGCAAGGAAATGCAGGAACGGTTGCGGGACCGGTTGAAAACGGCGCTCTCCGATTTCGATGTGGACAAGTTTTTTATGAACGCCACGCATACTCATACCGCCCCCGGTTTCATCGATGGCGCGTATAAAGGATTGTACGACGTGAGCCAGGACGAAGGCGTTATGAAGCCTTCCGAATACGCCGATTTCTTTATCGAGCGTATTGGTCAAGCCGCCGTGCAGGCATGGCAAAACCGAAAACCGGGCGGTACGAGCTGGGGATTGGGTCACGCCGTCGTGGGCAGAAACCGCCGTGCTCATTACTTCGATGGCTCGTCTGTGATGTATGGCAAGACCGATCGCGAGGATTTTTCCAACATCGAGGGATACGAAGATCACGACGTCAACCTGTTGTTCTTCTGGACGCCGGACAATGAATTGACAGGGATCATCGTCAACCTCGCTTGCCCTTCGCAAGAGACAGAAGGTTTGAGTGATGTCTCCGCCGATTTCTGGCACGACACAAGGCTCGAAATTCGCAAACGTTTTGGTAAGGATCTATATATCTTTCCACAATGTTCGGCGGCGGGCGACCTTTCGCCCCACTATATGTTCAACTCACGGGCGGAAGCAATCATGAGGGAACGAAGGGGATTGACGAGCCGTCAGGAAATCGCCCGCCGGATCGCCGATGCGATAGAGGATGTCTTGCCGCTCTCGAAGAACGATATCTCACTCAATCCGATCTTCAAACATGAACTGACAAGAATCTCGCTTCCCGCCCAGGATGCATCGCGAGCGCCTTTTGGCAAAACCGATCCTGTCAATCCTATTGAAATGCACGTGATCCGTCTGGGCGATGTCGCCATCGCCAGCAATCCCTTCGAACTCTATCTGGATTATGGAATACGCATCAAAGCCAAAAGTCCCGCGCTGTTGACTTTTCTCGTGCAACTATCCTGCCAGAGCTGCGGCTACCTCCCCACCGAAGAAGCCGTTCGGGGCGGCGGCTACAGTGCGGAGAAATTTATCGTCGGCCCGGATGGTGGCCAGATATTGGTGAACGAAACCGTTCGTTCGATCGACGCCTTGTGGGATGAGTAAGCGATTCGAAATGAAAATATATTTGGTGAAAGGAAGGTAACGAAATGGGGAACATACAGATTGGTTTAAACGCGGAATTCTCTCGAAGTTCGGACAAGCCGTTTGAATGGGCCGTCGAAAAAGCGGCGGAGATCGGATACAAGTATTACGAACCGATGGTGCACTTTGGCCGTGAACTGATGAGCGAGGCCGGGTATTTCCACACCGTTTCGATGTTCGACGATCCCTATCGCATCAAGGACGCCTGCGACAAGGCGGGATTGACCATTTCCGGCCTGCAGGCGCATGGGCCGTTGGGACGGCCGGACGTGCACGGCGAATACATCAAACTGGCGATTCGCACCGCCGCCGAGATCGGCGTTCCGGTGGTCAATACGGATGAAGGCATCAAGGCCAAATGGACGACAGAGGAAGAAGATTTCGTTTTGATCAAGTATACATTGCGGGAGGCTTCTTTCATCGCCGAACGTCGTGGCGTAAAGATTGGCATCGAGCCGCACGCCCAGTATTCACGCACTCCGGACGGGCTGGATCGAATCTACAACCTGGTCGATTCTCCCGCCATCGGCATCAATTTCGATACGGGTAACGCTTACTTGTGCGGACACGATGTTTACCCCTGGCTGGAGCGAGTGGCGGAACGCCTCGTACACCTGCACGCCAAAGATATCTCAGTCGAGCATTCGGATACGGAACGAGGGCAAGTCACCGGAACGCCCGTTGGATGCGCCTGTGGTGAAGGCGTCTTGGATTGGGCGAAGATTATTGATATCGTAAGTAAAAAGACACCGAGAGACATCATCTTTTCCGTTGAATGCGGAACCCCCGATCAGGCAGCTAAAAGTTTAGAGCATCTTTCTGGATTACTGGCCTAAACAATAAAAAGGATGACCGGGTAGCGCTAGCGTTCACCGAAGTTCGCCGATTCCTGAAACGGATGACCGGTAAGTTATATCCTGTTTCTGCCCAGCTCTTGCCACCTGATTCGCACTTAACAGTTACAGACGGCCTCCTGGACAGTCACGACGCCCCGCCGGTAATAGGGATCGGCTTAAAAAAAGGAATCGGAGTATTGTCCAAAAGCGATCTTCCAATCGTATATTTCGGTGTTGTCCTTCAGCCGGTACGACTTCCAGATATCCCCATTCGGAACCAGAAGCCGTTCGGGGCGGCGGCTACAATGCGGATAAATTTATTGTCGGCCTGGAAGGCGGCCAGATGCTGTTTAACGAAACCGTTCGTTCGATCGATGCATTGTGGGATGAGTAAGCGATTCGATAACGGTAAAAGTGGCGGTTTGTTTTGAATCGACACGCACAATGAATCATCTGAATCTTATACATGGACTGCTAAAAGCCGATGTGATTATTTGAGATTTTTACTTGACAAATACGATATTATGTCGTAGTGTTACGGTAAGATGTCGTTTTGTGTCCTGAACATCAAGGAGTACGAACGTGAAACAACTATCATTAGCCAACGCGGAATTGGCAGTCATGAACCTGATTTGGGAGAATGACCGACTGACTGCCCGCTATATACGCGAGCAACTCTATCCCGATTCGGACAAAGCGCAGCACGGTACGGTCCAAAGGCTGTTGCAGCGTCTGGAGGAAAAGGGATATGTCGAGCGTGACCGCAGTCTGTCCGTCCACTTTTTCGAGGCGGTGATTTCCCGCCAGGCTTACGCGGGCAGTCAATTGGAATCCCTGGCGGACAAGCTGACAGCCGGTTCCATCGCGCCGCTGATCACGCATCTCATCGAAGAGAAGAAAATCTCCCGTGATGAAATTGACCGGATTCGGGCTATCCTTGACGGGCAGGTAGACGAGGGAGAGTAACCATGACTGATCTCTTCTTACAGATAGGACTTAGTAATGTGTGTTTCTCGCTCGTCCTGGTATTTGTGACGATGGTTGTGGGGGCAAAAACCAAGCGCCCTCACCTGAGCCATTTACTTTGGCTGTTGGTTTTTGTGAAGTTGATGACACCGCCTATCGTGACGATTCCAGTTTTCATGATTCCCGCGCAGCCCGATGTTTTCATCATGGATCAATCAGCGTCTACGACACAGATGTCTGAACCTATTGCGAATGCTTCTTTTTTAGCAATGACATGGTCCGTGATACTGGATTATGGAAAAACATGATTGCCGATCGTAAGGAGTCGATCATTACATGTATTTAATGATCTATAATTTTACATAATCACCCTGAAAAGCTTGCAGATAAGGAGAATGAAACATGACTTTCAACCGATCGTCCGTAAACCGCCGCTCGTTCGTCAGATCGACTGCTGCCGGTCTGGCGGTAATGAGCGCAAAAACCGCTTTGGGCGCATCAGCCAATTCCGCCATGACTGTTGGACTAATCGGCTGCGGAGGCCGAGGCAACCACGACGCCCAAAATTTCGTTCGTCATACCAACAGCCGCGTCACCGCCCTTGCCGATTTCTACCAGGATCGTATCGACAGCACCAAGCCGAAATTCCCGGACGGCAATCCAAAATCCTTCGTTGGCTTTCAAGCCTACAAAGATCTGCTGGCCACTGATGTTGACGCCGTCATCATCACCAGCCCGCCCTATTTCCATCCCGAACATTTCGAAGCCGCTATGGACGCGGGTAAACACGTCTACCTGGAAAAACCGGTCGCTGTTGACACCGTCGGCGCGCAGCGAGTGCTCAAAGCGGGTAAAAAAGCCGACGGCAAACTCACCGCCATGGTCGGTTTTCAAACCCGTTACTCTCCCGATATGATCGAAGCGGTCAAACGAGTCCGTGAGGGGGCCATCGGTGAGATCGTCTGCGGTCACGGCCATTACCATTCAGGATGGCTCAGCCCCCGCCACAAGGAGACCGAAAGCGCCCAGGATCGACGCATCCGCAACTGGGTCTTCGATATCGTCCTTTCCGGAGATATTCTGGTCGAACAAAACATCCATATTATCGACGTCTGCAATTGGGTCATCGGCTCCCACCCAATCAAAGCCTTCGGAACCGGTGGTCGAAAAATTCGCACGGCGGTCGGCGACACCTGGGACCACTACGGTATCACTTACTGGTATCCCGGTGGCGTCGAACTGGTTTTCGCCTCCACGCAATTCCTCCGCCTGGGCTGGGGTGACGCGGGCGAACGTTTCAACGGTTCCAAGGGCGCGTTCGACGCACTTGCCGGTCATGCCAAGATTCGCGGTGATAATGAATGGTCTTACTCCGGCCCCGAATCCGACAACGAAGCGCTCAAAGTCCAGGCCTTCCACAAAAGCGTTATGGACGGGAAATTCATCAACGAAATCCCGCAAGGCGTCGAATCCACTCTTTCCGCTATCATGGGCCGCAATTCCGCCTACCGTGGCCAGGAATACACTTGGAAACAGATGATCGACGAAAACGAACACCTCGATGCGAAACTAAAACTGTAAGAACTTATCACACAGAATAAGGAGATGAACATGAACTCGATGGAACGGCGTGATTTCTTTGGAAAAATGGGAACCGTTTCCCTGGGAGCGGCAATAGCGCACAGTTTACCAACGGCTGCTGTTAAAGCCCAGGAAAAACCGGTGGGGAAAAAATGGATACCCGTGTCCGATCGCAAAGTTAAAATAGGCATCGTTGGTTACGGAGTGTGTAAGTTCGGGGCACAATTCGGCTTCCAGGATCACCCGAATGTAGAGATCGTGGCGGTCAGCGATCTGATCCCCGAACGGCGTAAGGGATTAATGAAAGCGTGCCGATGCGATCAATCGTATGAGTCTTTGGAAGAAATGATAAAGAATCCGAAAATCGAAGCCGTCTTTGTCGCCACGGACGCCCCCAGTCACGCAAGGCACTGCGTAGACGTCCTCAAGCACGGTAAGCACGTGATGTCGGCCGTACCGGCGGTCTATGGATCATTGGAAGACGCCGACCGGTTGGTTGAAGCCGTTCGGCAGAGCGGGATGAAATACATGATGGCAGAAACGAGCTGTTTCCGGCCCGACTGTTACGCAATGCGGCAAGTCTATCAAGCCGGGGGATTCGGTAAACTCATCTATTCGGAAGGAGAGTATTATCATTACGGCCCCAAAACACTTGGTTCGTATAAGGAATGGCGTAAAGGTTCGCCTCCGCTCTGGTATCCCACCCACTCAACGGCTTATTATGTGGGTGTGACCTGCAAACGCTTTACATCCGTCTCCTGTGCCGGTTCAAGCGCGGGTTTCGCCGCCTATCAACCGGGGGCCAATCAATATGACAATCGTTTTACCGACGAGGTGGCCCTATTCCAAACCAGTGAAGGCGGCTCCTCGCGTATGCTCATGTGTAAAGGGATAAATGGTCTCGTGGTGGAAAGGGGCCGGGTCTTCGGCGAACGCGGTTGGATGGATGGAACCAGTTATCACGGACAAATGAAGCCGTTACCCGATCTATCCCGCCCCGTTCTGCCGCCGGGTGTTCCCCCAGGTGGACACGGTGGCTCTCACGGTCAACTCTCCAACGATTTTGTCACCGCCATCCTCGAAGACCGGGAACCCCTGGTGAATGTCTATGAAGCCCTGGCGATGACCGTTCCTGGAATCATCGCTCACCAATCCGCGCTCAAAGATGGAGAGTCACTGAAGATTCCCCAATACGATCGAACGGGTTGAGTCACGTTCCGTATCCGGATTCACAGAGAAAGTATTTGCCTTTACTCCAATCCGTTGACGAATAAATTCATGGCTTCAGGACATCCGTACATAATGGTGGAATAGGTTTTTCCCAGTCCCGGTCTCGACGTTGGAGCGACTTTGAGATGGGCGAACTTCGCATTCCAGGCTTTTTTCAGTATCCTCAACTGTTCGGGATCGCCGGTCAGTTTCACACTATTCACGAGCGCCATCACCGTCACCCCGGTTTGACGTCCCGGTCCGGAAGAAGATGCCGGACAGGATGTATAACGCCACCCGCTGAATTTCTCTACCCATGTATCGTTATTTAAATGCGTGACGCCCCGTTTCACGGCCTCCGGAATCCGCTCGTCTCCGGACAGTTCGTAATATTTGCACAGCCCATTAATTCTGACGGATCCAATAAAACCCGCTTCACCGACGTGTTTGGTTTCACAAAAGCAATGTCCCCAGGGAAGTGTGTAGAGCCATCCTCCGCAGTGTGGATCTTGTTCGGAAAGAGCATCGTCGGCGAGCAGTTTCATCGCGTGGAGGTATCGGTCGTTTCCCCTATCGAGTTCGTACGCGCCTGCAATCGCCAGCATGGTCCAGCCGTTGACTCTTCCGCAATGACTGTGTCCTTTGAATTTGAACCGGCGATCTTCAACCAGTTGCACCAAATTATCTCCGATTTTTTTAACAGTCTCTTTCATCCAGGGATCGCCGGTGAGAAAATAGTGGTAGACCATCCCCTGCGTCCATATATGTCCCAGATTAAACGGACTCCAGCAGATATAGGGATTATCGCTTTTTCCCGTCCCAAATGAGACGTACAGTTTTTTCATGGCTTCCATGCTATGGAAGCCGCCCACATGTCCCACCATGTGCTGGTGGACCATACCCGGCCGTGCGGGATAGTCCGGTTTTTCTTGAAAATACGCTCTCAAATCGTCGTTAACGAAATGGACGGTATCCACTTCGCTCGTATGCCTGGCGGCGATGTCTCCCACATAAAAATATTTGGGATCTCCCGTCCGGGCAAACTGTGCCAGGATATGTTTGGGCGTATCGTATTCATGATTGCCCCAGTTACATTGCCGTTCGCCGAACCAGTCGCCCCAATTCATCGCGCCGTAATCACGCTGGACGACAATCGATTGACAGTAGCCGTTGTCGAAAAGGTTTTCCGCCCAGCGGTCGTATTCCTCCATTCCTTTAGTTCCCGCTGCGGCAATAGAACCCCACGCACCCGTCGCGATTGCCTGTTCGGGATCGGCGCTGGGAACCAATGGAGCGTTCGCGAATGTTGCCAACGAGGAACCGTCTCCGGATAGATCGATCCAAACCTGCCACCGGCGGGCTTGCCCCGTTCTTAATCGGTAACAGTTATCTTGAAACAAATAATCATATTTGTACCAAGGCTCCATGTGATCGAACGCACCATTATGAAATCTTGGAAACAGTCCAAAGGAAACAGACGTTGAATTCGTTTCGATACTTTTGGGCCACTGCTGCCAGAAATCCTTGAGTGCTAATGCAATGCTTCCCCTGTTATCCTTGATTTCCGCCCATCCCGGCGCTTTTGTCCCGCTTCCATTCGATTCTTCGAATTGATAGGTCCGGTCATCGACTTGAAATAGTCTGATCTCTGAAATGGGACGGCCTTTCCATCCGGGTGCTCCGCCTATCGTTACGGCTTGCATGGTGTTTATGGGAACGAACTCTAAGTTGAGTTCTTGAATGGTCTGAATAATATCTTCTCCCGAATCGACGATGACGATCGGCTCAAGGTTAACTTTTGATAGACCGGCGTAGACGGAAGCGCGAATCCGGAATCCAAAAATGCGAGTTCCATCTTCTTTTCGGAACGAACCGGAGAGGATCAAGGTCGAACGGCTATCGCCCTTTGCTTGAATAGACACCGACTCCATCGTTCCATTACACCGATGTCCATCCTTATCTCTTAACGTCAATTTTACGTCCAGTCTGTCCGATATCCGCAGAAGCGCGTTTTCAGCAGTGGAAATCGAAACTTCCCCCGACCGTATAACGGGATGATTCAAGTTTTCAACAATAACTGGGAATTCGGGTTTTTTCGACGCGCCCGATTCCCCCCATGAAAGTGAATATTGCGAGGCTCCCCCGGCGGGAGGATTGGCTTGAAAATCCAGCAAGACCCATCGCGCGCTGCCGTCTTTCCAATGAGCGAGCACCGATGTCTGGCAAGGAACGATCTCATTGTTTTCATTACGAAGCGTGAACTTGAAACCGTTTGGCGCGGCTCCCTGCGCCAATGGAACGCCGCCGGTTACAGGACGCATAACGTTCAATCCGGATGTATCGCGAACCTGAATTCCCAAGGGATCGGCCCAAGAGAGAGCGCTAAAAATCACAATGAGTAAGATTTGAGGAACAACATGGATTATGGATCGCTTCATCGTTCATTCTCCCAGCGTTTATCGATTTGAATACAGACAATGCACTTAGAAATTGGAACCAAATTAATTTAGACATCGATGATTTCAACCTTATCATCCACACTCTCCTGCCAAGCATGAATCCGTTTACTCAATCTCCCAATCACGTCTTGATGCTTTCCCGAATCAAACAAGTTAACCGTCTCCCCCGGATCGTCCTTGAGATTGAACAACTGTGATTTGTCCTTATCGCTCAGGCACAGTTTCCAACCATCGGGAGCGATCGCGGTGCGGGTGGAGTCTTGCGCGACACGCTGGAGGTCATCTTGAGAGACACCTTCGATCGATTTCGGAACGCTCTTCGTAGCGGGATTCCATTCGATAAAGACGTGATCTTCACGAACCGATCCGCCTTTCATCAGTGGCATGAGACTCTGTCCGGGAAGCGTTTCGGGAATCGGTTTTCCCACCAGGTCCAACAGCGTGGGGACCAGATCGATGTGGCTGAGCGGCTGTCGGATTTTTTTCTGCGACCGGCCCAGTTGAGGCACGCGCATCAGCCAGGGAACTCGGACGGATTCTTCATACATCACGGTTTTCGCCAGCAGGTGATGCGATCCCATCATATCGCCGTGGTCGCTGGTGTAGACGACGATCGTGTTATCGTCCAACCCGAGCCGTTCCAGTGTGGCTAGAATCGTGCCGACGCTTCGGTCGACTTGGGTGACCAATCCCCAGTAATTGGCGATCAGCCGCCGCCAGCCCGCTTCGGTCTTCAGATCAAGGCCCCCGGTTCCTTTCTGCCGGTATCGTTCGCGCAGCAGGCGGTAGCGCAACGGTTCGTTCGCTTCCAACGGATCGTCGAAGTTAATCGGCAGTTTCACATCCTCTGGATCGTGCTCATCGTTGAGCGGCCCGTAGAAAGGCATGTGCGGTTCGAGAAAATTGACCGACAGCACAAACGGATCGTTGCGCCGCCGTTGGAGGAAATCGCAGGCTTTCCCCTCGAGAAACTTCGGCTTGCAGTGTTCGATCGGCAGCCGGGCCGCGAATCCCCGGCTGAAGTGGCCGCTGGAGGTGTCCGGTTTATACCCCAGTTGGTCAAGGAAATGCCAGTAACCACACTTTTGGTTCTTATCCTTATCTTCGCGGTAGTGCGAACGGTAGCCGTCTTCCATACTGTCCCATTCATCGAAACCGTGCTGAGCGAATATCTCGTCGCCCAGATGCCACTTACCGAAATAACCGGTGCGATAATCGGAATCGCCCATCAATTCGGGAATGCAGGGAACCGATTCCGGCAAGGGGATATTGTTGGCCGTACAGGTGTTGCTATGTGGCCAGAGTCCAGTCATCACCGTGGAACGCGAAGGAGTGCAGACCGGCTGGCTGACGTAAGCGTTCTCAACGATAAAACTTTCTCCGGCAAGCCGGTTCATGTTCGGCGCGTGGATACGCCGGTTTCCATAAACGGCCATCGTGTCGGCGCGCTGCTCGTCCGTCCAGAGTATGAGAATATTCGGTTTTTTCTTCATTTTCGATGTTGCGATATTCGCCCCTAAAGCCAGCGAGGATGCCGCACCGATAAACCCGCGGCGTGAGACTGTTGTCCGATTCATTCGAAACCTCCCCTGTTGTGTTCTTTAACGCTTTTTCTTCCAGATAGGTTTGCCCTTGTACTCCTTGCCGATCGGGTATCTGTCGTTCGGTTTGACGGCCTTTTTCATTATTCCTTCAATCTTCTTTACGACCTCCGGGTGTTGGCTGGCGATGTCGTTCTTCTCGCCGATGTCGTTCTCAAGATCGTAGATATGTACTTTGCTCTTCCGGCCCAGGCGGATACCTTTCCACCTGCCGATACGGACCGCCTGGTCGTAGCGGTCGCGGCAATGGCCATAGTCCCAATACAGGTATTCATGGGGCTGCTCGATCCTGCCGCTCTTGAGTGCATCGATAAGCGATCGTCCGTCTGTATTGGCCGGGATTTCGGTGCCTGCAAGTTCGGCAAAGGTCGGCATCATATCCCAGAAAGCGATAATCTCATCGCTGGTCTTGCCCGCCGGAATCATTCCGGGCCAGCGAGCGATAAACGGTACACGTATCCCCCCTTCGGTGAGATTGCGTTTGAAGCCGCTCAATGGGCCGCTGGTATTGAATTGTCTGGGTACGCCGTCGTGCCCGCCGTTGTCGCTGGTGAAAATGATGAGTGTATTGTCGGTAAGGCCAAGTTCCTCGACCAGTGCCACGATCCGGCCGACATCACGATCGAGCCGATCGATCATGGCCGCATACTTCTTCGATTTCTCATCCCAGTCCTTGTTGGAGTACGGCGCAGTGGATGGGACGGTCAGACCGTCTGGATCCTCGCTCCTCGACGAAAAATGCGGCAGTGTATAGGCCGCATAGAAGAAGAATGGTTCGTCTTTGTTTTCTCTTATGTATTTCAGCGTGCGTTCGGTCATTAAATCATGACTGTAGTGCTTTCGCGATTTCGTATTACCCGTCAGTTCGAAGCGCTCCTCGTTATCGTCAAGATACTCGGTGTAGTAGTAATGTGCATGATCCTGGTTGAGATAACCGAACCATCTATCGAATCCCTGGTTCGTAGCACGGCCAACCGTTCCGGCGTCGCCGAGTGACCACTTACCGATTCCACCGCACCGGTAACCGGCTTTCTTGAGCACTTCAGCAACGGTGACATCGTCTTCATCGAGATAGGTTTTATAATGGGGAATGTTGTCTCGCGCCGGTGTGTGGCCGTTGTGTAGACCTGTCATGAGCACACTTCTCGAAGGTGTGCAAACAGGGCCACCGGCATAAGCCTGTGTGAATAGAAGCCCCTCGGCGGCCAGTCTGTCAATGTTCGGTGTCTCAATCAGTTTCTGCCCGTAACACCCCAGATCGCCGTAGCCGAGGTCGTCGGCCATGATAAAGATAATGTTCGGCCGAGAATCCCTGAAAACCGGCGAGGGATCAGGTTTCTTGGATTTCAAGTCCTTTCCCGAACACTGAAACCGGGAGAGTGAACACAGGCCCGCGGTGGTCGAGGTCACACCCATCGTTTTTATGAAGCGGCGTCTGTCCATTTCATCCTCATTCGACACTTGTCACACGAAAACCTATTTCCCATCCACATCCCGTTCCCACGCCTTCAACGAATTAAAAAGAGCCTTGATCCGTTCAGGATTCCGAGCCGAAACGTCTTCGCTCTCCCCGATATCGTTGTCGAGGTTGAACAACTGGGACTCATTTCCTGCCCCCACGAGTTTCCATGGCCCCCGCCGGACCGCCCAGTTCTTCCCCTTACGCCAGAAGAGACCACGTTTGGGCATTGGCTTACCTTCAAATAAAAGAGGCGTAATCGTCGTGCCATCCAGACTGTCCGGTGTTGCCACACCAGCCAATTCAGCGTAAGTCGGCAGCATATCCATCGTCATCGCAGTCTCGTTTGTGACGGTTCCCGGTTCGATGTGGCCCGGCCACCAGGCAATGGCGGGTTCGCGATGGCCGCCTTCCCACACGTCTCCTTTCTCACCACGACATGGGCCATTGCTGGACAATTCACCTTTGAATTTCCCGGCATACTCCAGGTAACCACCGTTGTCGGACGTGAAGAAAACGAACGTATTCTCATCAAGATTCAGTTCTCTGATCGCGGCCATGATCTCACCCACACTCGTGTCCACCGCCTCGACCATCTCCTGGACGACAGGCCCCACTCTGCCTTCCGGATGCGGCCCCAATTTTTTCAGGCTCCAATAGTCTGTCCCTTTTTCACGATGCGCCTTCTCGCCCGGTCTCTGCCATGGAAAGTGAATCGCAAGGTGCGCGACATAGAGAAAGAAGGGCTTATCCTTGTTTCTGCGCATGAAGTCGATGCTGTGTTTTGTAATCAGTTCGGAACTGTACCCCTCCTCCATTTCGATTTTCTCATTGTGATACCAGTCTTCCGTACCGGAACGGCTGATATGGGAAATATGATCGCCGTCGCCAGTCAGCAGGCCACGGAAATCGTCGAAGCCGAAATACGTCGGCGTGTGGGGAGGCTGGTAGCCCAAGTGCCATTTGCCGTACATACCGGTGGTATACCCGGCCTTTTTCAGAACCTGGGGAATGGTCACAGAATCTGCAGGCAGACCGATATGCGGCGATTTTGCCGAGAGGGCACTTTCGAAGCGTTTGCCGAAACGATGCTGGTACTTGCCGGTGAGCAGCGCGGCCCGTGTGGGTGAACACATGGGTCCGTTTGCATGATAGTCAGTAAACTTCAGGCCTTCCGTTGCCAGTTTATCGAGATGAGGTGTCTTGTTCCTTGGGTGGCCATAGCAGGCCAGATCGCCATAACCGAGATCGTCGGCCATAATGAAGATTATATTCGGCCGACTTCCCGCCAGTTTGGATTTTCCCTGCGCAGAAGCCCCAATGGGGAATCCTGCGTACCCGCCCGTCGCCATCGCCGCGAAAGCCTTGAGAATATCCCGTCGTTTCATCCAAGTTCCCCCTCTCCATTATTGTGAATTCTGTCCATCCGCATCGGTCAACGTTAAATCCGGCTACTAGTATCCGGTAGATGACATTGGCTTTATATCATATCCTACCGCCCTGTTCAATAGTTATCCGTTGAACCATTGTTGACAGTGCAGCCTATCTCGTCGTTGAAAAACGTGAGTTCTGCTCTTTACAAAGAAGGTTAGAACATGATATATAGTGGATAAGAAAATCGGAATTCTAACCAGTGCGTCATTGAACGATTTATATGGAGGATGTGTGATGAGAAGTGAAAAAAGTGAACTGGGTTTTACTCTGATCGAGTTATTGATCGTTGTGGCCATAATCGGTATTCTGGCGGCGATCGCTGTTCCTAACTTTTTGAACGCGCAAACCAAGGCCAAAGTCACTCGCGCCCATTCGGATTTAAAAGCGACAGGCACGGCCATCGAGATGTACCGCCTCGATAACAACGCCTATCCGGGTGGAGCGGAATTATGGGCCAGCGGCACGAAGTGGTGGCAAAAACACACCTACCGCTTTCACGTTCTGACGACCCCCATTTCGTACCTCTCCAGTATTCCCATCGACCCGTTTCAAACGAGTTCCCCCCAGAGGTTGAACTCCAATCTAGGGACGATCTGGGACGGCGGCTACGTCTACGACGAGGCCAAGCGGCCCGGCGGAGGCCAGCCGACGATGCTGCTGTACGGTCCGGGATACGAGTACGCCGCCCGCAGCCCCGGACCAGCGTTGAATTGGGCCGGTAACATATCCCACGGAAACCGGGTCATTATGTATGCCGCAACGAACGGCTTGATCAGTGATGGGATTCTAGCTGTCTTAGGACCGGGAGGAACGGTTTTCTAAACACCGGGACGGTCCTGATTCATTCTAACGACTCCGACCATCGAAAGGAGGTAAAATCATTCGCAAGAATTCAATTCGGTTTAATGTACATCCAATCAATAAAAGGGAGAAACTAAAAATGAGAAAATATAGTATTGGTCTTGCACTGATGATATGTTTTTCGCTTCCCCTAGCCGTCTCCGCACAATTACACTACAAACTTGGCTCTGACTGGACCGCTGGAGAAGGGATATGGATCGTCGTCGATGAAGTCGAATTCTTCGGCAATGATGTTCGCAACAACCGCGTCTTGATGTCAGCGAATATCGACAATCCGGATTGGACTCCTCTCCATGCATGGATCGAACGTGATTTTGGTACTGATTATACAGTCAAATGCGATGTGCGTATGGAATCCTGGGTCGAGTCTTATGCCGAAGATATACAAATGGATTTAAGCCGGGGTGGAGTCGCGGTCCGTTTGAAACCTACCGGAACCAATGAGGGAACGGACGACCGCGCGATCAACATGCTCTTTCATCACGATTTTGAAACGATTGAATACCTTAACGACTGGCGCGCTTGGGCCGACACCAACGATGGTGAATTCCTCTGGGAAAAAGGCGTTATGTATACCTTCGAACTGACAATCGTCGCCGATCAACTTTCAGGTAAAATCTACAAAACTGAAGACGGGCCGGATAATGCGTTTGAATTAGCCCAATGGACCCACGACTCCTTCGCCGACCGTGCGGATGGTTTTCCGGCTCTCACAGGCAGTAATTCGGACGGCGTTTGTGTCGTATACGATAATTTTGAAGTCATCGTAAACGGTGATGTGGTCTTCTCAGACGATTTCGAAGGCGAATTGGAAGTGATTCCCCAAACCGTTGGTTTAAGCAATAACTGGATTCACGGAGAAGGTGGGTATTGGGTCGTGAAGAATGGCGTGTTGTACGGCATTGCTACCTCCCGTCTCGACCCCAAGAAAGTCTGGTTCAAAGACGAGATATTCGGTGGGGCGTCAATTTCAGCCGATGTAAAAATCGTTACCTGGCACAGCGATATATTCCTGCCCGGAAATAACTGGGGAGGTGATTTAAGCCGTGGAGGTGTTTCGCTTCACACACAACCCGAAGGCCGCGGGGGTGGAAGAGAACCCAGCGAGTTTGGACCGGGAGAGTCTCGGGGAATCGTATTGCTTTTCCACGAAAACACGGACACGATTGAATTCTTAAACGATCATCGCGCATGGGCGAACTTGGACGACAACACATTTCCCTGGATTATCGGGGATTGGTATAGGTTCACCTCGTTCTCAGATGGATTTTTCGTCGAAGGTACAGTGACGGATCTGGACGATTCAAATTATTTCATTGAAATGACGCCGTGGGAGTTTCCCGATCCCCAGGACCGAGCAGACGGTTTTGCTGGATTAAACGGAAGCACGGTTCCCGGTCAAATCGTTGCATTCGACAATGTCGTTGTCCAAGATGGCGACGGAAATGTCATTTTTACTGATGATTTCGAAGCGCTTGTTCGTGTTGTTGATTGGTCCGTGTATTGAACGAAATATTATTCTTTACAATTCCTTGAAAAGGTGGAAAGAACCGCTTCTTTCCACCTTTTCACATTCAGTATAGATGTAAGTAATTGAAAGAAGGGAAACGTTAATCATGAAAGCGTTTAAAGTTGTCATTCTATTTCTACTCGTCTGCTTGGTTGGTGCATCAACTTCGATCGCATCTGAAACAACGATATGGTCGATCGGTGAGGAAGACGGAAGCAATGCGGAATTCGCCATCCCCACCGATCCATTCGCATACCTGAAAACGTTTCCCAACGACGTGCAATTTACCTTTGGCGTTTCCGATCCCAAACAGAATTGGGCCGGATTCCAACCCGGACCGGGCGACGCATGGGGAGGCAACCGTAGTAATGTTTTTGCCGTGTCGTTCGATCTTCCGGAAAAGAGAACGGGCAACTGCTTATTGAAAATCCGCTTAATCGGATACCACCCGAACGAGCCGGTTGGAATGCGTGTCTCTATTAACGGTAAACCTCTCACGATCGGTTTCCCATCGGGGGGCCACATGGACGCCTGGCAGAATTTCGCCCTGGCCACGCCGTTTCATTTCAACCTGCCTCTGCCCGAATCCGCATTGCGCTCCGGCTCAAACCGAATCGAGATCACATCGCAAAGTTGCTGGCTGATTTGGGATTCGCTTTCTCTGGTTCAAACCGGCGATGACTTGGAAATAATTCTCGATCCCGACAGCCTGAATTTCGAAATACTCCCGCTATTCGAAAAACACAGAGGCCGGTTACAGCAGCACGCCCGAATTTCCTTCCTGGCCGCAAAACCGATAAAACAGTTAAAAGCACGGATAACGATTAACGGAAAATCCATTACCTGTTCTTTCCGTTCCGACCATTTAGGATACGTGTCGGAACACATCCTGATTCCTGAAATCAAAGAACCGGGTGAAGCGAAACTGGAGGTATTATTCCGCAGGAAAGCGCTCTATACCAAAACGATTTCAGTCAAACCATCCCGCAAATGGACGATCGCAATCGTGCCCCAGGCCCATGTCGATGTCGGATACACTCACCTTCAGGAAGAGGCGATGGACATTCACCGCAAAAGCAACGATATGGTCTTGCAGATGCTGGAAAAATATCCTGATTTCGTCTGGAGCGTCGAGTCCAGTTACGTCATGCAGGATTGGATAAAAACCCGTCCCAAGGAATTGATCGACTATTTCTTCGAGAAATCCAAATCGAACCGGATCGAAGTCGAAGCCTTTTACGGAAACCTGCTAACAGGGCTTCTAAGCGATGAAGAGGCGTTTCGTTCGCTCTATTATTCAAAACAATTGAGCCGGGAACACGATATCACCTTCGCCAGCGCCACATTAACCGATTCCCCCTCGCATATATGGTCGATCCCCACGGTGTTACGTAAAAGCGGAGTCAAATACCTCAGCATGGGAATCAATCCAACCCGCGCTCCGCTCCTTAACGGTGGCCTCTACGAACGTTCTCCAATCTGGTGGGAAGGACCGGACGGATCGAAAGTGCTGGCCTTTTTCCACAGTCATTACGCGGGTGCCGCAGCGATCGGATTAACTGCCGCCTGGCCGGGAGGAAGCAGTTCTAAACCGTATTTGACACTTGCCGAAAACCGAATCCCAAATATGCTGCGTTCCTACGACCGGCCTGATTATCCCTACGACTCGATCCACATCCACGGCGCGTATGGAGACAACCAACCGTTGACGGAGCAATTACCGGCGAACGTGAAGGAATGGAGCCGGAAATACGAGTACCCCAAAATCGTATTCACGACCAATACGGAATGGTTTTCCTCGTTCGACGCCAAGTATGGAAAGAGACTGGATTCCGTGAGCGGAGACGGCGGAGCCTATTGGGAAGACGGTGCGGGTTCGTCTGCCCGCGAAACGGCGATCAACCGGCAAAACCAGCAGCAGGCCTTACTCGCGGAGATGCTGTTAACCGGGTTGCACGCGCAAGGGAAAATGAAAGATGATTACCGGAGCATGTTTACCGATATCTGGCACGATATCATGTTGTACAACGAACACACCTGGGGCGCGCACAATTCCATCGCTTCCCCCGAACTGCCATTCGTTCTGGAACAATATAAAGTCAAATCGGAATTCGCTTACAGCGCCCGGCAGCGGATTCGGCCTTTGCTGCAAATCGCCCGGCAGCATTTCTCTCCCGGTTCCGATTCGACGACGGAAAGCGCGTTCAAGGGAAATCGTCTTGAATCCGAATCCTATCAAATCACATTCGATCCGGAACGGGGCGGAATCTCCAGTATCGTGGACAAGGAAACCGGCCGTGAATTGATCGATTCCACAGCCCCCTATTTACTCGGCCAATTAATCTACGCCCGTAATGCAAAACCGCCATACGATTTCTCGGTTGCGGATTACAAGGGCATCGAATCGAAAGACGGTGAGGTTATTCTCAAATTCCAACACGAGAGGTTACCCGTCATCGAAATGAAGGTTCGCGTAAATGACGCCCGGAAAAAAATCGAGTTCGAATACAATCTGAATAAAATTCCTACGTATGAAAAAGAGGGAATTTATATCGCCTTCCCGTTCGCGGGCAATAATCCCCAGATTGATTACGCCATCGCCAACGCCGTTGTCCGTGCAGGCCGCGATTGGCTGCCGGGCGCATGCAAAGACTGGTTCACGCTGCAAAACTGGCTCCGAGTTCGAGAAAGGGGCCATGATTCGCTGTTCGTCACCTTCGATGCCCCGCTGATCAATCTACAAGATATCAACGCCAACAAATGGCTGGAAGATTTACCCATCGAGAACGGACACGTCTACGCCTACATCATGAACAACTATTGGTTCACCAACTACAAAGCCAGCCAAGGCGGCGTCTATACGTTCCGTTTCGCCATCACTTCGGACAAACACATATCCTTTGCCGATGCCGTCCAATTCGGACGCGATTGGAACGACACCGAACGGGCGGCAATCGGTTCGATGATTAAAGTCAGCCCGGAGAATATCATCGTCAGCGGTTTCAAATGCGCCGAATCCGGTGATGGTTATATCGTCCGACTGCGGGAAATGAGTGGAAACTCAACGAACGCCCAACTCGAAGTCCCCGCATTGAAGAACATCTCAAACGCCATGCTATGCAACGGAGTAGAAGACGAATTGAAAGCGTTGCCCGTCGTCAACAAGACGCTTTCAATCGATCTAAAACCGTGGGACATCGTCACGATAAAAGTAAACAAGTAATATCTGAATATTAAGAAAACAGACCGGAGAACATCATGATGAAACACTTACTGAAACATCGTCTCGTATGGAAAATCGCGATCGTCCTGCTGGGAATAACGGCTATCGGTGAACCATTCGCCGCAGAAAAAAAACACCCGGCGGATTACGTCGATCCATTCATTGGAACGTCGACATCCCGCTGGATGCTCTATCCCGGTCCAAGCATGCCGTTCGGCATGGTCAAACTCAGCCCCGACAATCAGAACCAGGGCTGGAAAGCGGGTTACGAACACACGATCGATAATATTGCCGGTTTCAGCCATATTCATTCCTGGGTAATGGGAGGCGTTCTGGTGATGCCGGCCGTTGGCCCATTGCAAACCAAACCAGGCGATCAAGACAAACCAGATGAGGGATACCGTTCCCGTATCCGCCATGAAACGGAAACGGCAACCACCGGTTACTACGCAGTCACGTTAGACGATTACAACATCCGCGCCGAATTAACCGCCACCACGCGAGTGGGAGTACACAGGTACACATTCCCCAAATCGTCTGAAGCCCGAATCATGTTCGATCTGAAAATCCCGACCGAATACGGATATGGCCTGGAATGGGCGTCTGTCAGAAAAGTCAACGAACAAGAGATTGAAGGCTTTTCTGTTCAGCACATTTACGATGGATTCTCCAGTCTGCTCAACGATTACACCGTCCATTTCGTCGCTCAATTCAGCAAACCATTCGAATCGCTCAACGGATGGGATAACGAAAAAATCCAAAACAACATCACTCAAATCAACGGACATGGCGACGTGGGTTGCTTCCTCAATTTTCAAACATCGGACAGAGAACCGGTCGTCGTTAAAGTCGGAATTTCATTAGTCAGCATCGAGCAGGCCCGGTTGAATCTGAAAAAAGAGACCCAATCGTTCGGGTTCGATTTCGACGACATCAGAAATAACGCATACAACACCTGGAACGATCTTCTGAGTCTGATCGAAATCGAGGGAGGAACGGAAAAAGACAAAATAAAGTTTTTTACCAATTATTACCGGTCATACGCCGCTCGGACCATCTGGAGCGACGCGAACGGGAAATACGTGGATATGTGCGAACAGATCCGTCATTTAGACGACCCCGATTCTCCCATCTACGGCTGCGACGCGTTTTGGAACACGTTCTGGAACTTGAATCAACTATGGGCGCTGGCGACACCCGACGTCGCGAATCAATGGGTAAAATCGCTGATCGAATTCTACGAACGTGGCGGCTGGCTTCCGAAGGGGCCGACGGGAATTGAATATTCCAGCATCATGGTGGCCTCCCACGAAGTCGCGTTGATCAACAGCGTCTTCCAGAAAGGGATAGACGATTACGATGTGGAAAAAGCCTACGAAGCGATCCGACACGTTCAATCCACCCCCGGACAAGCCCACGAATGCGGCGGCCTGGTCGGCAACCGGAACTTGAAAGCCTACATGAAATACGGCTTCGTTCCCCACGGCGAAGGAACCAAACAGCATCTCTTCGGTACGGAAGAAGAAGGCCCGGTTTCAAACACGTTGGAATATTGCTACGACGACTGGAACGTCGCACAAATGGCGAAAGCCTTGGGAAAAATGGACGATTATCAACATTTTATCAATCGCGCGAGTAATTATAGGAATGTGTTCGACCGAGAACTCGGTTACGTCCGCCCTCGCTTTGCCGATGGATCGTGGGCGCCGCTGGATGGAGTCTTCGCCGACAAGGAACATCCCGGCAGTTGGAGCGGCACAGGATTCATCGAAGGCAATTCCTGGCAATACACGTGGTTCGTTCCACACGACGTTCACGGTCTGATCGACCTGATGGGAAGAGATGAATTCAACCGCCGGTTGGAAGAAGGTTTCGTGAAATCAAGCAAAACCAATTTCAATGCCGAGGGGGATTTATACTACAATTATCCCATCAATCACGGAAACCAGCCGAATATGCAGGCCGCCTATCTGTTTAACTACTCCGGTATGCCCTGGAGAACCCAGTATTGGGCGCGGGAAATCATGGACAAGTATTACGGGGACAATCCCATCGACGGCTGGCCGGGCGACGAGGATCAAGGTCAGATGGGCGCGTGGTATGTCATGAGTGCGATCGGCCTGTTCGAAATGGATGGGGGCGGTTCGGTCGATCCCATATATGAAATCAGCGGCCCTTTGTTTGAAAAAATCACCATTCATCTGGATTCGAATTACTATCCAGGTAAGAAATTTGTCATCGAAGCGAAAAACGCTTCCAAAGAAAATCGCTACATTCAATCCGCAACGCTGGATGGAAAACCTTTAACCAAACCGTGGTTCTATCATTCGGATCTGGTGGATGGCGGTTCGCTTGTCCTGAAAATGGGGCCGAAGCCGAATAAAAAGTGGGGAAGCGCCCCCGCCGATACGCCCCCGTCAATGTCAAAACCAATAAAATAGATAACGTCAACGCATAAACTGCGATAAGTGTTTCTGTGTGAATTCGATAAACCTAATCGATATTCAGACCGATTTCAACTTGCCCCTTAGAATGATTTTTAATTTTCTCTCCACCGGAAAAACGATTACCGATGATCGAAGCGGAGTGTACATTGCTCTCCAACTCAATATGGCGTTTGCCTTTATCGACGAATTCACAGCCGTTGACAATTAAACTGCCACCCTTCGATATAATCGCCGGCGACTCAAGTTTTTTCCTGGCCCAGCCCTGAAAGTGGCAGGAAGAGAATATGACGGTCCCGGAACCTTCGATCGAGGCATGATAATCAGTGCTTGGAATACCCCAAAAACCGCAATTCGAAAATTTGACCGGCCCTCTGTTTGTTTCGCTCACCTCGATGCCAGCCATCATTTGGCAATTGGAAAATGCGAGTCCTGCGTGGTATTGTGAAGCATCCACTCGAACCGCCACCGGCCCGATATCCGAACCGCACTGAGTCAATACAACGTTGGGATCACCGGCTTTGGTATGCACGAAATGGAATCCGATCTTGGGAAAAATCACGAAGCAATTCACCATATATTCCCAATCCGTCTTTCCAATCCGGAAACCGACTAAATTATCCGTTAAGTACTTGAGCAACGTATTCCAATCCTCGCTGCCTTCCCTCGGAGGGTTGGGGATAGCGGCGCGTGCCCAGGAATGAGGATTGAAATGAACGTTTTCGATTCGGCCAATATCAGTCGTCTGGTTAATAAAGATTCCCTCGCGCAACGGACAACCAAAAACATTGCGGACATGATGGAGTTCGTTAGACTTCGTGCCAAAATCAATTCCCCGGTAAGAATTCACCAGCGTTACGTCGATTACGCTGCAAAACATGCCCTGGCCTCTAATCGTCCAAGGATAAGGCTGAATCGATGCCGCATCTTGTTCCGGGTAAAAAATGGTCAGTCCGCGAATACAACTGCTCTGATTTAACGTAATGAAAGGCTCACCATTCTCATCGCCTTTACCCGTGACAACGAATAATTGGCTCCCGCGGCCAATATCAGCATGATGCATCGATTCCCAAACACCACGCAGCGTGACGCCGGGTGGAATCACAAGAGTCCCGGAAAAGTAAAATTGGCCTGAAGGAACGGCGACAATACCGCCACCCTTTCGAGATGCAAAATCCATGGCTTTCTGAAAAGATTCGGTTGCGTTTGACTTCCCATCCGCCAAAGCACCGTGATCCAAAACCGAAGTAACAACCAAAGGATCCGATACGTTTTCAGCACAAACACCCAATTGAACGACAGCACAAAAGACGAATAGTACAGAGATTCGATTCATCATGCTCCTCCTCATAATCTGATATTGTTCCGGGATTATTCGATTGGAATATATCGTTTAAAGAATTTTTCCATCTGATAAACGCAACGCTTGTTGACGGCTTCGGCAAGATCCATGGTGTGAGGCCAGCCCTCGTATTTTTCGTAAACGTAATCGATCTTCAGTTCTTTCAGTTTGTCCGCCAGCCTATCCGCCTGAGCGATGGGGACCGTGCTGTCGATGGTTCCATGAAAGATAAGGGTGGGAGGATCGTCCTGGGTCAGATGAAAAAGAGGAGAAGCCAATCTGTAAGCATCCGGCAACTCGTCGAAGCTTTTTCCACCCATAAAATCTTTGAGGACTCCCTGCTTTAGGGCAAAGTCAGTCGTCAAGTCAGCCGGTCCATAGAAATTGACCAAAGCACAGACACGGCTGCTGACATCGTTATTGCCTCCGGTGCCTTCAAGCGACGGCTCGTTCGAGTAACCGATCATCATGGAGAGATGTCCCCCGGCAGAGTTGCCCGAAACCACGATACGTTTCGGATCGATCAGGTTTTTAGCGGCATTGGCGCGCAACCACCGAACCGCGCATTTGACGTCTTGAACCGCGGCGGGAAAAGTGGCTTCACCCGACAGGCGGTAAGTCACCGTGGCGGTGACGTATCCCATTTCGGCAAATTTCACACAATAGAATTTCATGTCGCTGCGTTTGCCGCCTTTCCATGCACCGCCATGAATGAAAATGATAGCGGGAGTGGCTTTTTTTCGGCCTTTCGGCAAGTACAGGTCCAATTGGAGTTTACGTTCACCGCCAGTACCGTATTCGATATCGAGAATCTCCTCGACGTTATCGGGTATGGCGACATTCTGCGCGTCGATTAACTTGATCTGGCCGAGCAAGATCGCCGTCTTGACAGCCATTTCGCTTGAATAACCTTTCGGGATGGGTGGAATTTCCGATGCCTCCATCGTAGAAGAAAAAACACAGAACCAAGAGATTGCTGCCACAAAAAGAATATTTCTAACCATTTCCTTCACCTCGTGTTTAGTGCCTGCAACGATCGATTGACGATGGTAGATAATCACAGAGAGCCATGTACCTCCGACAAAGCCGGGGGTTTAATTTTTTAATTAAAATACATCCCACGTCCAGGGTGTGCGCATTTTTCGATGAAGCATTCTGTTGGCATCCGGCGAATCGGGGAACGTTTCTTTAACTGGATCCCATCTCAATTTTTTACCCACCTGAACCGTAATATGTCCGATCTGACATAACGAAGTCGTCCGATGGCCCACTTCGGCGTCTTCCAATGTTTGTCCCCTTGTTTTTACGGCGTCTATGAAATCTTGTTTATCGCTTTTCAGGGGAAAATGAATTTCGTTTTCCTCAATTTTCGATTTCAGAATCTTATTAGAACTAGCGGATATTTTCAGACCTTCGAAGTTCACTTGAATCCAACCTTCATCCCCTTTAAAACGAACATGAGGATAATCGGTCGTATAGTTTAACGTCACACCATTCGCGTATTTATAGTGAAGGTCAAAATAATTGAGTACGTTCCAAAGCCCTTTCATTTTTGGATACGATCCTTTGCCCTCCACCTCGACCGGCCCGGTCAATTCGGTTCCATTCCCCCATTGAGCGATATCATTGAGGTGCGCTCCCCAGTTGGTAATCATACCCTCGCAGGTTTCTCTGACACGCATCCAACCGGGACGTGTATAGGCATTTCTGGGAT
>CAZSIZ010000038.1:0-1770 GCA_964606645.1 uncultured bacterium | reverse complement strand
TGGACACGCAATAGCGTGTATGGATGCATGGGCGCTGGCCCTACCCACATTTCATAATTCAATTCGTCAGGAACCGGCATTTCCGGCTGCGGCTCACACCCCACATCCGAACGGGGAACGCCGGTACGGATGGAGCGTATTTTTCCGATGCGCCCATTACGGACCAACTCGACGGCTCGATGAAACGCTTGATGTGAACGGAACTCGCTATCCGTGCGAAACACGCGTTTCTGTTTTTTCGCGGTGTCTGAAAGCAACCGGCCTTCTGCGATACTCATTGTGATTGGCTTCTCGCAACTCACATCCTTCCCCGCCTTCATAGCGGCCAGGGAGATGGGAACATGCCAATGGTCCGGTGTCGAATTCATCACCGTATCGATATCTTTCCTCTCGAGCAACTCTCTCCAATCCGCATAGGTGTCGCAGCCTTTATAGGTTCCCGACGGATTGTTATTTCCATAGGCTTTTTCCACTTTGTTTTTCGCGTTGTTCAGCCGCCATGAATCCACATCGCAAACCGCCACGATCTGGACGTCCGGCATTGCCAAAAATTGCGTCATGTTGATGATGTAGGCTTGGCGCCCGATCCCAATCATGCCAACCGTCACTCGATCGTTGGCGCCAAAGGATGACTGAGGGACGATGGAGGCCGCCATACAAATACCGGCACTGCGCCTTAAAAACTTTCTTCTTGTCACCTTATGCTTATTGCTCATCACTCATCTCCAATCTCATTGACGAATTAAGTTCGATCTGAGATACCCCTGTTCTTGTCAACAATAATCGAATCCCATTTATCCGGTTAACGATATTGAGTTTATATCATATCCAATCCTCTCAATCAATGGTCATTTGTGGAGCCATTATGAACGTGATTTAATCTGCGATTCTTCTCATTATTAATACTCTTGGGTTCAACTTCTAAGTGCAACACCATCCGTGAGCGCTTATTAATTCTATGGGATGATTTTCGATCCACAATACGGAGATCAGAAAAAAGATTCCCGGAGACAGGATTTACTGGGGTGATGACACATGTAGGCTTTGCCCCGTAATCGGCGAAGTCATTCATTTTCTTCCGTTGTTTGCCATTCATAAGCGCCCAGGTCAGGCGCTGTTCCGAAATAGGATTCCTTTGAAAGCGCGATGATTCCACCTTTCCATTTGAACAGGGCAACACCGGAATCCACGCATGGGCTTTGAAGAGTCAGTTTTCGGTGATTCCCCAGTTTGGGATCTTTAAAATAATTCATGGCTTTGTCAATATGACTCATTTCAAAATCCGTTCCATTTTTCCAGAATAGATTGTTCGCCGCGATGGAGTTTCCATCCATTTTTTTCAGGGCGATTTTGGAGGTCATTAAAAACAGGTTGTTGAAGACCACAAAATTATCCCCACCGGTTAAACCGTAATGGTTATTATGAAATGTGTTGTTGATTAGAACCACTCGCTCAGGAATGTCGGCCGATCGGTAATCTTCCTTGGTTTCCTGATGATCCATGCAGCCAATCGCCGCCATGGCTGAATCGGCAATGAGGTTTCTCTCAATCTTTATTTCCCGATGGGTGGGCACATCATAACTGATTAGCTGGATTCCATCTTCCCCACTTCCCACAATCACGTTTTGGCGTATGAGGATATCCAGGCGTGGACCGTTGTATTCGTGGAGGCGGATTTCGATGCCGTCGTCGTTCATATTCAGGATCGTATTGCGCTCAAAAATACCTTCGCTGGCACCATCCAGGTCAATGGCATCGTCCCGATTTTTC
>CAZSIZ010000037.1:27639-28112 GCA_964606645.1 uncultured bacterium | reverse complement strand
GCTTCAAGATGAGCCGTCCAACGTCGAATCCCTGCAAGACGAACTGAACGAACTGCTACGCGACGAAGACATGGACGCCGGGATGAAAAGCGAGGTCTACGAACTGCTCGACCGCCTGGAGCTCAGCCAGGCCCGTCCAGCCAGCAGCCTGGGTGAATTCGACGAGAAGGCGATTATCGAATCGCTGGTTGAAGAACTGCCCGAAATCGTCAACCTCGACGCGGAAACCCGCACGATGCTTGGCGTCGCCGAAAGTATGCATCGATCCCACACCCCCATGTCCCTCTCCGTCGCGAGGAACGTCAGTTTTTCCTATTCATTCGCGGTGGAAAATGAGACCAAACTTCGTATCGGCCGCAAAGTCAACCGGCTTCTGAGCGAAAAGAAAGTCATCGATCTGGCCTACGACCTCTACGATCCCACGCTCCACAATCTCGACCTTTTCTTCAACCAATACCTCATCCGGACCGTTC
>CAZSIZ010000037.1:0-27629 GCA_964606645.1 uncultured bacterium | reverse complement strand
GCGTGACTTCCCGATGCCCGCCTCGCCGTTCAGCAGCACCACCTGGAACTCAATTCCGAAATCACCCGCCAAGTGCTGGAACGGATCATTCAGCACAAATCCAAATACAAACCGGATGGATTGAAATCGTTAGGAGTCATCCTGTTCTGCTGGGGACACCGCTATTCATTCACGAACCGGAAGGGACCGATCGAGATGAACAATCCCCTTGGAATCAAAGGCCTTCCAGACGAAAAAGTGCCCGAACTCGCGAGCCAGCTGATTCTGCTCCAGCACTTGCGCAATCCCTTCATCCACCCTGAATTCAACGACCGGGAAAAAACCGAATCCGTGCGAAAAGCAGCCTACACATGCCTCTCGCACATCAGCCAAGTCGTTTAATTGTGGTGCAGGCTTCCAGCCTGCATTTTTACTCAACATTGCAGGCATATTACTTAACGTTGCAGGTACTTAACGATGCAGGCTGGAAGCCTGCGCTACAAAAACCCATGAACATTCTCTTTCTCCTCCCCCAAATCCCCTACCCGCCCCACAGCGGCGGCCGAATCGTCACCTGGAACACGGTAAAACGATTCGCGAAGACAAACTCGGTCAGCGTCGTCTGCCTCTACCATCACCCCACGGAACTGGAAGCGCTCGATCGTGTGCGTGAGTGCTGCGATGAGGTCGCCGCCTTCCCGGCGCATGGCAAGTGGTCGATTCCCACATTTGTCAAATCGCTGGTTGGATCCTGGCCCTATAAAGCCCGCCGTTTTTTCAATCCCGACATGGCGCTTTACATCCACCGCCTGATCGAGCGTAAACGTTTCGATGCGATCCACTGCCAGAATTTCTACACCGCCGCCTATTGCCCGACTCACGGTGATTTTCTAAAAATTCATTACAAGGAAAATGTCGAGGGAAATATTCTCCTCCGCTATTCCACTTTTTCACGTAATCCAATCATTAAAATTGCCGCTTGGCTCGAGGGGCACCGCACCCGTCGTTACGAACTGGATGCCTGCAAGCGCTTCGACCACGTCTTGAGCATCTCCCCCATCGACCGGGACACGTTGACATCGCTGGCCCCTGCCTTATCCGTCACCCACCAGCGCCCCGGCGTCGATTTGCCGTCCTACCCATTCCTCGACGAACCGGAGGGACCGACGTCCTTGCTCTTTACCGGTTCGATGTCCTACTACCCCAACAGCACCGGCGTACTCGATTTCCTGGAGGCCAGTTGGCCCTCGGTTCGGGAACGCCTTCCGGATTGCGGTTGTACGATTGTAGGAGCAGATCCCCCGGACGCCCTCCGGCAATGGGACGGCCGCGACGGCGTTCGAGTCACCGGGCGGGTGGAGCGTGTAGACACCTATCTTCAAGACGGCTTAATTTACATCGTCCCCCTTCGCATCGGCGGGGGAATCCGGCTAAAAATCCTTGAAGCGATGGCTTCGGGCCGCGCCATCGTCAGCACCCCGGTCGGCTGCGAGGGACTGGAAGGAAAGCACGGCGAGCACCTCCTCATCGCAGACGATCCGATTGCCTTCGCGGACGCGATCGTCGAATTAATACGGGATCGCGAAAAACGCACCCGCATAAGCCGAAACGCCCGCGAGCTGGTTGAAACGGTTTACGATTGGGATAAAGTTATTGACCGGCAGGCTGCGATGCTCCAGTCCCTCCTAAGACGGGAGGAGACAACGGTGGAGCAGCAGAAGTCGGACTCGTAATAGTATTCGTTGCGGAAGTGACTTTCGGTTTAATCCCGTATAACTCATCGTTGGTCTTGGTCGCGAAATCGGCGTAGATTTGGGCGGCGGCGGCAGGATTCGACTTGCTCAGTTCCGTCAGAAGCTGGGACAGCGCGCGTCCGGTATACCGGTGCATCAGCCGGAGCACGAGCAGTTTGTTGCGTTCTTTGATCTTGGCATCTTTTTCCGCCGTGGATTGATAGAGCGAAACCAGAGTTTTGGCGACTTCCTTCACCTTGGCGCTGGCCAGGGCTTTCGCCAGATCGTCTTCCATTTGGCTCAATTCACTCTTGTCGCGTTCTTCCCGTTGGCGCTGTAAATCGAGAAGGACTTGAATGGAATCCGTCGCTTGTTTCGTGAGTTTCGCCAGCTCGCTGGTTTTTTGATCGACCAAGGCTTCCATATCCTGAAGCTCTTTCATTTTCTTTTCCAATTCCGCTCGTGTTCTTTGCTGGCTTTCCCGTACTTTCATAATGTTATTCAGCACGTCGGGCATCTCGGTGTCGGGATCGCCAATGATTTCGCCGACCGTCAGGGCGTTGATATCAATCGTGTCGGTGTCATCCTCGATCGTAGCCGTCGCACTAGATATCCCTTTGCCAAAGAAAGGGATTTTGTCCAGCAAACTCTTATCAAGCATCCCGGTATAGAATCCTGCGGCGGCAACCACACCGAGCAGCAGCACCGGAACCACGATATAAAGCAGTGCCCCTCCAAACTCATTCTCACGGCGAACACAAGGTTGTATCTTTATCTCGTTCATGACCCTTCGGTCTCCTCAGGTAGGGTGGATCGCGCTCTATCGACCCACCATCCTTAAATCAAGCAGGGTGGGCTAAAAGCGCAGCGTAGCACACCATTCTCCTGATAATCAATCACTTCTCATTCAGTTCATCAGAAGTCAACGTAGCGAAATCGGCGTAAATTTTAGCCGCCGCGTTCGGATTCTGCTTACTTATCTCCGCCAGCATGGACGAGCGGGAACGCTCCGAAAAACGGTGGAGCACCCGCAGACAGAGCAGCCGATTTTTCTTTTTAATTTCCGCATCCTCTACTCCAGGAGATTGATAGAGATTCAAGAGGGACTGGACAACGTCTTTCTCCTTAGCGCCAGCCAATGCCGTAGTCAATTCTTCCTCGAACTGGCTCAGTTCCCCTGTTCTCCATTCGTCCCGTTCATCACGCAGGTCTTGGAGTATTTTAATGCACTCCACAATCCGCTCCGTGGACTCTTTCAATTCCTCGATTTTCCGGTCAAGAAGGTTTTCACGCGTTTCGATCGCTTTTTCACGCCGAATCAATTCATCTTCTTTTCGATTGAGCCGGTCCCGCCAGTCCATGATGTTCTGCAGGGTTTGATCCATCGGCGTATCGAGATCGCCTAGCAGGTCTCGTGGCGTGTAGGTTTCAATGGTAGCGGTGGAGGTCGCTTCTTTCACTAGTACCGTTCTCTTCGGTGCTTCGATGTTGAGAAAAGGAATCCGGCTGAGAGCGCGCCGGTCGATCTTTCCCGTGTAAATACCTGCACCGGCGACAGCGGCGATCAGCACGATCGCGATGAGAATATACGGCAGAACGCCCCCGGCTTCTCCGCGTTCTCTACGGATATATTTTTGCGTTCCGATCTCATCCATAATCGCGCCCTCTTCGCGGCGGAATCCTGCTAACCATTCGCTTTTACGCCGTTCCTTCAACCGTTCGAGTACTTTCTCTTCCTGATAAAGTCGGATCAATTGTCGGCGTTTCTCCTCTTGCTTTTTACGGATTTCTTTAATTTCTTCTCGTTTCTGCAATTCGACTTTCAGGGTGTATTCGCGGAACAGGTCCATTCTCCGTTCCGCTTTGACCAACTCACTGTCGTCTGTCTCATCCAGAATCCGCCGCCTCATCTCCTGAACCGCCCGCCGCCCGGCTTCGATTTCTTCGAGCCGATCGAGCACCTGCTGTTCCATCTCGCGGATTTCGTCCTCGACTTGCTCGATTTCGTACTTCTTTAATCGAATAACCGGATCCAGCCGAAAACGAAAATTTCTCATAATAATCCTGAATTGAATTCAACAGATTTTGTGATAGTTTACCGTCAATTCTTTTGAAAGAAAAATAATACCGCGCGACTTTCGGGCGAATCGAACCGAAACATCCCTTTCGCTTTCTCCGCCAGAACGAGTTCTTCCTTGTTGACGACATCGAAACGCGTCACCGACCACATTCCATCCGGTAATTGGGCCACAATCCCTTCCCGAATCCGGTTCGTACCAAGCACGTATTGGTTTCCCGGCCACGCCATTCCGCGAAAGCCTTCATCGACATTCGAGAAGATATCCCGATTGGGTTCCATCCTCCAAAACGTGATGCATTCATCGATTTTTTCTCGAAGCCATTTCAGGTTGTCGGCTGCGCTATGTTCGCCGGGATTGAACCTGCCCCGAAAATACTGACCCAATTTATTCCCCGGTTTTTCTCCCGTCGTTCCATACCCCCCGCCGAGAAACGCGCCGAGATGAGATTCGATCGTATCCCCCTCGCGATGTTTATCCCCTCGGCCTTGGTAACTGAGTTCATCATTGACCGTCGGTTTGAAATGCGGTGCTCTCCCCTTGCGATTTTCCCACGTCTGTCGTATCACATCCGCCGCCGGGGCCAGCGCCCTTATTTTCCTCTGAATGATTTGGTGGTCGTTCCACGGCGGTAAGTTTTCAAATTTTTCCGACCACAACGTCTTGGGATGAGAATGAACGCTCAGGGGAGTCGAATAAGGCAAAAAATCTCGAAGGATCTTCCCGAACCGGGCGATTTGCTTCTCGGTATAGGACGGTTTTTTGATTTCATACTCATTGCATAGACACATCCAGACGTTCGGATAACTGCCGTAACGGGCGGCGATATAGATCAAAAAGGGCGTCGGATCGCCGTTATTGTGTTGAGCGCGTAACGTAGAACGGGATTCTTCCCGATCCGGTCCGGCCAGTATCAAATCGGCGATCAGATCGCAGTCATAAGCCGTTTTAACCGCCAGATCGACACGCTCGTGAAACCATTTGGGATTGGGGCGATGAGAGTAATCCCCCCAATCGGTGGGAGTCCCCTCATCGTCCAGAAAAGGTTTTTCAACGGGATGGGGATAATGGTCACCCGACAGTCCAAATCGAAGTTTCTTGAAATAGACGGCATTACCTTCGATATCCCGTTCAATATCGTTTCCCGAAGGAACACCCTCCTTTTGATAACCAGACAAGAAACTGTATTGCGTGTTCCCGACAATATACGGATGAGATCCGTTCGATCGTCGATACCAGCGTTTCCCCGCACTATCGGGATCGGGCAGCCAGAACCCAGGATGCTTCGAGGATTCGACTTGAATCGTCGATCCTTCATGCTGGCCATGCAATTCATCCTGGTTGGAAACCACTTCGACAATCGTCCATCGTCCGGGTTTCGTTGGGCAGAACCGAATTTTAAACAGATTTCCCTTCAACCCGCCGCGACCGTCACTATCCCAAAATCCATGAATCTTCAACGTGGGAGAACCGCTTTCATGCTGGATGCGGGTCCACAGTGTGATATCACGGCTGGGAGCATCTTTCGTTCCCTGTTCCGGCCCATGAAACAAAATTTCAAGAACGGAATTGACGCGGCCCTTCGCAATCGATTCACGAGTGCCGCCGTTATTGGAGAACGTAATAATAAAGATAAAAGCAAAGATGATCTGTAATGGTTTCATCCCAGTATTCCCTGTCCATCTGATTGTCCCGCCGCGGGCTGTGCAGCTGCAGGCTGAGTAAGCGCGGCTTGATTCGCCGCCGGTGCGGGTGACGCGGCCTGTCGTGGAGCGCATTGATCCGCGATTCTCATCATCTGCTCGATGCTGTCCGCATACACCGCCTGTTCGTTGATCCCCTGCTTCAGAAATTGGTCGATCGTCGGCATCATCTCGATCGCCAGATCGATTTCGGCACTGCTCCCCCGCTGATACGCGCCGATGTTGATTAGATCCTCCGCGTCACGGAACACGGACACAACCTCGCACAACCGCCGCGCGGACAGCACCTGCTCTTCAGGCACGATATCCACCATGACGCGGCTGATACTCTGAAGCACATCGATCGACGGATAATGGCCTTTCTGGGCCAAGGGCCGCGTTAAAACGATATGCCCGTCCAGGATACCGCGCACCGCGTCGGCGACCGGTTCGTTCATGTCGTCCCCTTCGACCAGAACGGTGAAAAGCGCCGTGATCGTTCCCTTGTCCGGTGTCGTTCCCGCGCGCTCCAAAAACGACGGCAGTAGAGCGAAGACGGAAGGCGTATAACCCCGCGTCGTCGGCGGCTCGCCCGCCGCCAAGCCCACCTCGAGCTGCGCCATCGCCATGCGGGTGACGGAATCCATCATAAACAGCACGTTCTTCCCCTGGTCGCGAAAGTATTCCGCGATGGTCATGGCGGTCAGCGCGCCCTTCACGCGAAGCAAAGGCGGTTTGTCGCCGGTCGCCACGACCAAGACACTGCGGGCCAACCCTTCTTCACCCAGGTCTTTCTCGATGAATTCCCGCACCTCGCGCCCCCGCTCGCCGATCAGCGCGATCACGTTGATATCGGCTTCGGTGGATCGAGCGATCATCCCCATCAGCGTACTCTTCCCCACCCCGCTTCCCGAAAAAATCCCAATGCGCTGCCCCCGGCCCAAAGTAAGCATCGAGTCCATCGATCGGATTCCCGTAGATAAAGGTTCCTGAATGCGCTGGCGGGTAATCGCGTTGGGAGGGCTGTTGTAAATCGAATGTTGGGTAATAGTCCGGACCGCGCCCTGCTGATCGGATGGAACGCCGAAACCGTCCAGAATACGGCCCAGCAGTTCATCCCCACATTTCACCTGCAGCGGCGCGCAGGACGAGATCACCTCGCACCCCGGACGGATGCCGGTCATATCCCCGAAGGCCATCAGAATCACCCGCCCCGACCGGAATCCGACGATTTCAGCCGGAATCGGTTCTTTCTCCTCGGACGAGTAGATATACACCAAATCCCCGATCGCCCCCCCCGGTCCACGCGAAAGAATCACCACTCCCACGACCTCGTCCACATACCCGCGCTGGCGAATGGACTGCGTGATGGAAAGAGACCACCGCATGGCCTCCCAATCGATCTGATGGGGATTTAAGGCAACATTCACGATATCTACCTGCCAATTTGTCGGACGGCGACTGTCATGGATTCAACAACGTATCGGATAATATTTCCGTTTGCTTATCGATTCGCCCGTCGATCCCCCCCGCGCCGGTTTCGACGATCACCCCGCCCCGGCTGACACGGGGATCGGTCTCCACCGTGATCTTATCGATCTCGTCGAACATCCGGGTGAATTCGGGTGCCCATTCCTCGATGATGGCTTGATCGTCCGGATGAACCAGCACCCGAACGTTCATCCGGTCCGCCGCATCATGGATACATTCTTTCGCGTTTCGAACAACGATTTCATCGTCCAACTCGACTTTTTTCTGAATCACCCGGCTTGCCACATCGCAGATCAGCTGACGGATATCCGCTTCCTGAGCGGTGAAGGCGTCCTCCAGCATTTGCTGTCCCTGAGCGATCATGTTTTCCAAGTCTTTAAGCAGCCCGGACGCTTGCTCGCGGGCTTCGGTCAGACCTTGGTGCAAGCCTTCCTCATGGCCTTGATCGAAGGCCTGATCTTTAACAGCGTCCGCTTCGGTCTGGGCCTGAGAGATGATTTCCCCCGCTTCTTCAGTGGCGTCGTTGATGATTCCTTCCGCCTGATCGGCAGCGCCAGACAGGATTTGATGTTCCTCTCCGGTGGCGCGCCCGATGATTTCGGCTGCTTCCTCATCGGCGTGCATAAGCACTTTTCCCCGCTCCACGACGCGGAAAGCGCTTTCATCATTCACGTTCGGTGCTTTGATAATTCGTCCCACGATGCGTTAATCCTATTTCGTAAAGGAAAGTTGGCTCAGTTCCGAAAGCGACCGGACGATCGTCCCGCCGCTCTGTTCTATCCAATATTGTACTTGGAGATTGATGCAGACACCATCGTTTTCTCCCGAACGCCGGAAATCGCCCCGGTATCCGTTGATGACCTTATCCCCCAGCCCAAACGCATACCCGATTTCCGACGCGGTCCCGGAATCGACATCCACCCCGTCCAGCACAGCCAGTACCCCACCACACGAACGGAGCAGTGAGGCGTTGCGTTCGGCGATTCGGTGACTGATGCGGTTCAACTCGGTGCGGCGTTCATTTTGGTCTCCGATAGTCTCCGCCAGCCTAAGTGCGTCTTCCAGATCGCCGCAGAGAGACCACGGATCGCCCGGTTCGTGGCCCAGCGCCTCGACCGCCCGGCAGAGTTTTTCGATAAACGGGTGAGTGCTCTCCGCAAATCCAAGGGGGGATGCAATAAAAATTTTCATCGATTTTTCCCTCGAAATAATCGATCGCAAAACGCTAACAAAATGATAACGTCAATTTAATCTGACATCTGACCGGCTTCACCCGACCATTTGATCTTCATCCCCTGGCCGGACGAGGTGAACTTCGCCGTTCTCTTCCAACTGGCGCAGTATCGTGATGATTTTCTGTTGCGACTCTTCCACTTTTTGAAGCCGAATCGGCCCCATCAGATCGATATCTTCGCGAATCGTATCCGCCATCCTCGAAGAAACATTGCTGAAGACCTGCTGTAGCACATCGTCGTTGGCTCCTTTCAGTGCGGCGGATAAATCGTTTTTTTCCACGTAACCGAGCAGTTTCTGAAGCGTGCGGTCGTCCAGGAGAACGAGATCGTCAAAGGTGAACATCTGTTTTTTAATGGCGTTGGCTAGTTCGGGATTCTGTTGGTCGAGGGCGTTCATGATATTTTCCGACGTGCTCCGATCGCTCCGATTGAGCAATTCGGCCAGCGAATCAATCCCGCCGGTTATGGAAAATTCCTGCGAGAGTACCTCCGACAGTTTCCGCTCCAAAACCCGTTCCACTTCAGCGATGATTTCCGGATTGGTCCGGTCCATGGTCGCGATCCGCATCGCCACATCATGCTGAATGCTGGGGTCCAGCGCCGACATAATCTCGGCACCCTGCTCGTAATTCAGGTGCGAGAGAACCAGGGCGATCGTCTGGGGATGTTCGTTTTGCAGAAAACGGATCAGTTGTTCCGGTTCGATCCGCTTGAGCGAATCGAAGGGGGAACCTGAGAGCATCCCTTGCAGGCGCTCGATGATCTCCATCGCCTTCCCCGGCCCCAACGCCTTTTCGAGGATGTCTTTCGCCGTCGAAATCCCGCCGCCACTGATGTACTGCTTCGCCATGGCGGTATGGTAGAACTCTTCGATCACCTGAATGGAGAGTTCCGGCGAAATATCCCGCAGGTTGGCGATTTCGTAGGTGATCATCTCGATAGCCTGATCGTCCAGATGGCGGTAGACATCGCTCGCGATATCCGGACCGAGGGCCATCAGCAGCAGGGCGGATTTTTTCCGCCCTGTCATATAATCGCGTTCGTTCCCTCTCCGAGCCATTCAACTCAACCCTTTCCAGTCCATCTCATCCCAATCACCTCTCCCTTCAGGAAAAAACATCGCACCGCAGTCTTATTCGATGTTTATTACTCCCTCGCCCTCTGGGAGAGGGCCGGGGTGAGGGTGATAATACAAAAGCGTATCGATTATTCAAAGACTCTTTTAATTGCCAGTTCCATCGACATTTTACTGATTCAGCCACGCTTTGATGATCGCAGCGACTTCCTCCGGTTTCTCCGCCGCGTAGTTAATCACATGCTCCTGCATCTTCAGACGGCGCTGTTCCTCCGCCGGCAGACTGGCCACATCCCCGAATTCAGCCAACCCCAACTGAGACAGCGTCAGTTTTTTGGCCTCGGTAACCGGTTCGATGGGGATCTCTTCCTCTTCTTCTTCCTCGATATCCTCTGGAGCGAAGGCGCGCTGGAAGAAAATGTAGGCGAAGTAGCCCAGCGCGAAAAGGAGTATCATCGGTATCAGCGATCGCACGGCCGTTGTAACGTTCTGCCAGAGTTGTTGTTTGAAGAGTTTGCTTTCGACGGAAGTGTCGAATTCATAAGAGGTCAGGGTAAAGACATCCGTTTCAATCGGCGTTGCCATCTCCGCCAGCCCAACGGCCGCCCGCAAACCCCTCTTCAATAAATCAGTTTTCACCGGATCGATCTCGACCATAACACCGTTGGCATCCTCCACATAATTCAAGAAAATGGAAACGGCGATTTTCTTGATTTCACCCACCTCTTCCTTGATATGCGTATCGAACCAGGGAAAGACGAAATTCGAGATCGTTTCTTCGATACTGCTTCCCGTCACTCCCCCTTCCGCGCCGATCCCTGTATCTTGTACGTTGGAATCGACTCCCGGTGGTCCGGCGATGCTTGGTGTCGTGTTTTCCTCGGAATATTCTTTCCCACTGACCTGGGCGGGACTATTCGCGTCGTAATGCACGTTTTGAATGACTTTCTCTTCCCAATCCAGTGTGGAGTTCACAACGACACGATAGTTATCCGGCCCGACAATCTCTTCGAGAACGGAAACCAGTTTGCTGTAGAGGTCGTTTTCGACTCGCTGCTTGACTTCCAGTTGCTTGGTCATTTTGGCGACATTGGATTGAACGTCCGAATCTTCACTGAGCGGTTCGTTTCGGCTGTTCAAAACAATGACCATGCGCGGCTTCAAGTTACCGACAGCCGCCGCCACCAGGTTTTGGATCCCTCTCACCTGCTCGTCGGATAGCGATCCCCGCATCACCAGTTTGACCGAGGCGCTCGATTCGGTCTGATCGCTCTTGAACATTCGTTTCGGGGGAACTTGGATAATCACGTTGGCGTCGGTAATCTGGTCAGCGCCTTTGACGATCATCATGCTCAATTCGTTTTGCAGCGCGCGTTTGGCCTGCATGGCGAATTGGCGGTCGGTCATGCCGAACTTCGTTTGATCGAACAGTTCGAATCCCGCTCCCATGCTGGGACCGATCAGGTCCTGCCCCGCCAGTTGCATAACCACTTTGGGTTTGTCAGTTGCATTCACGAGGATTTTGTTCGCAGAAGGGGTTTCGTAATAGATCCCGTTGTTATCCAAATACGTAATAATTTGAGCGAGCTGGGCAGAATCCTGCGAAGTAACCAGCGACGTCAGCCGGGGGCGGCTGGCAAGATACGTCGCGACACCCAGCGCAACCAGTAGAACCACCGGCGCGGCGATAAACATCGTTTTCTGCTGCACCGACAGGGTTTGCCAGACACGGCTTACTTGTTCTTTAATCTGCTGCATGAATTCCGGCATGATTCTCTCTCCATTAACTGAAAACGCCGTTTAGCGCATTGATTCCTTTGAGCGTCTTGTCGATCCTGTCACTGCGCCTTCCGCTCCGATACCTGTATCCCGAACGTTAGAGTCAACTCCCGGCGGTCCGGCGATGCTCGGAGACGTATTCTCTTCGGAATATATTTTTGAACTGATCTGAGCGGAATTGGGCTGATCGTCAACCGGGCGGTTCAATTCGTTTTGTATTGTGAACTCGCCCTGCCTATCGAATTTGTAAGATATCAATCTGAGGAATTCGATTTCCGTCGGTATTGACATTCCCGAAAGCCCTACGGCAGCCCACAAGTCCTTCCTTAATAAATCCAATTTCTCCGGTTTGATCGCGACCCGGTCACCGTTTTCGTTCTCGACGAAATTCAAGAAAACAGAAACGACGATTTTCTTAATTTCACCCACCTCTTCCTTGTTCGTCGTATTGAACCAGGGAAAGACGTAATTCGAGACCGTCTCTTCGATGCTGGATCCCGACACACCCCCTTCCGCGCCGATCCCCGTATCTTGAAAGTTGGAGTCAACTCCCGGCGGTCCGGAGATGCTTGGTGTCGTGTTTTCCTCGGAATATTCTTTCCCACTGACTTGTGCGGGGTTGTTCGCGTCGTAATGCACTTTTTGAATATTCTTCGCTTCCCAATCAAATGTGGTATTCACAATGATACGATAGTTATCCCACCCGACACGATCTTCGAGAACGGAAACCAGTTTGCTTTTAAGGTCGTTTTCGACACGTTGCTTGATTCCTAATTGCTTAGTCAGTTTGGCGACTTTGAATTGGATTTCGGAATTTTCACTAAGCAGTTCGTTTCGACTGTTCTCAACCACAACCCGACTCGGTTTCAAGTTTTCGACGGCTATCGCCACCAGGTTTTGGATGCCTCTCACATGATCAACGGAAAGCGATCCCCGCATTTCAAGTTTGATTGAGGCGGTCGGTTGGCTCTGATCCCGCTTGAACATTCGTTTCGAGGGAACATTGATCAGCACGTTGGCGTCCATTATCTGGTTTGAACCGTTGACGATCATCCGGCTCAATTCGTTTTGCAGTGCGCGTTTGGCCTGCATGGCGAATTGGTGGTCAGGCATGTCGAATTTCGTCTGATCGAACAGTTCGAATCCCGATCCCCTGCTGGGACCGAGTAGGTTCTGCCCCACCAGTTTCATGACGATTTTCGGCTTATCGGCTGGATCGACAAGGATCTTATTCGCAGTGGGAGTTTCGTAAAATATCCTGTTGTTATCCAGATACTGAACAATTTGAGAAAGTTGGGCCGCATCCGACGAAGTAACCAGCGTCACCATTCGCTCGCCCGGTATGCAGAAAATAGCGAATAAAAGCCCCCACGCGATCGATGGAATCATCCACAGACTTATCCACATCCACGCCGGGGTAGTCCGTTCCGAACGGTTTTCTCGTTCCGGTGCGCTCTCGTTCATCCTCTCATCTCCCTCCGAATCCAGGAATAGATACAGTGACACGGTCCAAAATCAATGGACGTTTCTCACCTTGGATTCATTCTGCTTCAAAAAAGGGAAAATGATTGAATGGCAAGACGCGCGGTATACGCGCGCACCGATGATAAGACAGGCGCAATCAATACACATTTTCCCTCAACCCTTCTTATTGGGCATCCCATTGGACGCCACGCAAGAAAAAAACCGGAACTAAAATTGTAGTCCCATTTCAGAAAAAAAGAAACACATTTATATAACGAAACGGTAAAAAGTCGAAAACACTTTCAGTGACCACAAGATATAGTATAAAAGTCAGCTGATGAATACCAATATCGTGCCGTTTCGTCTGCAAGGTCTGACATTTTACCGGACCATCTATATAAAAAAATCAATCTCGCGAATAAAAACCGTCGATCAGACCGGTGTCCGCTTGAGCTCATCCCACGCGCTGATGAGCTGATTCCGAACCTGCATCAGCAGATTGAACGCAATGCTGGCCTCCTCAGTCGCGACCACCACTTCGTGAATACTGCTGATTTCGCCCGTGACCAGTTTCTGAACTTTGTCCCCGGCGGCCATCTGCATGTTATTCACTTCGTTAATCGAACTTTTCAGCAAATCGACAAACGATTTACCGGGAACGACCGGCTCTTTCGGGCCGAACTCTCCCGGTTGTCCCTGTTCGCTTGGCCCGGGTCCATAAGGCCCTATCGGCATACCCCCCAGGGGTTCAGCCATCGGCGGTCAGCCTCCCTATTCCTTTGGAGGGGATGAACCCTCGTCTGGATCGATCAAATCCTTCATCAATTGATGCGCATGCATCGATTCGGCGAATAAATCCTTGGCCTGATCCATCGCGTTCGGCATCGTCTCGAAACTGGGCTGTAAGTTTTCAACCTGTTGAGCGCCTTGCTGGATATGATCCAGCGCTTGATTCAATTGGTTCTGAAAACCGGCCTCACCGCTTGGAGCCGTCTGAGCGCTGGGCGGGGCTCCCGGTTTGACTTTCTCGACCGGTTCGATCCGGGGAGGATTGGGAATGGAAGAAAAATCCGTCATAATCATCTCTCGAATACAGGCGATTCAGCCAGATTCAATTACGCGCCGGCGCCGATCTGCAGCGCCCGTTGCTCCATCTGCTTGTATGAGTTCAGCGCCGTCACGTTGGCCTCATAGGCCCGTGAGGCGTCGATCATGTTGACCATTTCGGTTGTCACGTTGACGTTGGGCCGCAGCACCAGCCCGTCACCATCGGCCAATGGATGGCCCGGATCGTAAATCTTGATAAACGCCTTCTCGGAACGGTCTTCACGGATTTTCTGAACCTTCACGCCGCTGCCGATAATCCGGTTGAGCCGCCGCCGCGCCGTGGACAACGATTCCGAAAAGGTCCGGCCCGGCGCTTCGAAGATCACTTCGCGCCGCCGGTAGGGCGATCCTTCCGCCGTCACCATCGTATTGGCGTTGGCGATGTTGTTGGAGATGACGTCCATACGGATACGCTGAGCCGTCATCCCGGATGCACAGATACTATAACTCATTTCAACCCCTTACCGTGCGCCTGCGGTTCGGATCACATTCTTCATTCCCGAATACCGGCGCTTCAACAATTCCGTAAACTGAACGTTCCGCTGTGTGTTCTGAGCCAATTCCGCCATTTCCTGATCGATATTGATATTATTCTTATCGGCCCGAAACCGCGTTTCCTTATCGATATCGACGCGGGGCCGGATCAGGGGAATCTCCTCCGGGCCGCCGATGACGAAATGAGCGGGATGGGTCCGCTTTCCCCGGATGCCCTGGCTTCTCAAAATCCGCTTCATCTGATCCTCGAAACCGACCGTGGCCCGCTCGTAGTTGGGCGTATCAACGTTGGCGATATTGTTGGCGATCGCCTTATGACGCTTATTCGTCCCTTCAATGCCCTTTTTCAGGACGTGAAGAGTCGTGTTATTGAATAATCGTCCGGTAAACATACGTTCTCACTCACGATCTAGTAAAAAGTCAGACCTTACAGACGAAACGGCCAGATATTGTGTTTCATAAGTCATTCATTATACAATCTCTTAAGGTCACTGAAAGCATTTTCGACATTTTGCCGTTTCGTTTTGGATTCTGGCTGTTTTTTGTAAAATTATAGCAATTATTATACCAGATACAAAATCCAATTTTCCGCCTGTATAAGCCTCTTTCCCTCTTTTCCCCAATTTCCTTATGGGTAAATAATTCCTCACCCATCCCAAATCCCCCGTCCCGTTCGGCGATGATCGAGTGTCGATCAATTCGTTACAGCGATCGCATCCCTCATCGTCCTGGCTTCCTTTCGTTTCTGCGCCGAATATTCCGGGGCCATCACCTTGCTATAATAATTCTTCGCTTGATCCAGATAGTATTGGTAAAGGGCTGGATCGCTGGTACTTGCATTGGCTTTAAATTGGTTGGCCTGTCCCTGCAGCATCAATATATCCGCGTATTGGTCGGGATTGTCCATCATTCCAACGTTCACATTATCCAGTTTTTCAATCACTTTATCGTAATCCTGCATCTCTTTGTAACAATCGGCGATTCGCTTGAGAACCGGCCCTTTTCGTTGATAATTGGGCGCCATTCGGAGGAACTCTTCATAATTGGCCGCCGCCTGGATGTAATGGGCCGGTTTGAAATAACCCAGCTCGTAATGAATGATGGCTATTTTCTGAAGTGAGTCGGGATCGTTGACCAAATAAGGCTTTTTATCGATATCCAACTTGACTGGAAACTTGCTCTCCAGTTCCTCGTAAGCAGCCAATGTGGCCTCCAATTTTTGCTGCCGTTCATCCTCGATGGCAAATCTGGCTTCACTGTGAAACGATTCGGCGATTTTCTTCATCGCTATGAAACCAGGGCCTTGTTTGTTCTCAAGACCTTGAATGATGCGCCTTTTAACTTCATCTTCCGATGGCGGAGGGTCGTTTTTCAGAATCTTCCGGTAGTGCTCCCGCGCTCGATCGAAAGACATTTGCTTCAAATACGCGTCAGCCAATTTCATCGAAACCACCAAATCGGGATCCTCGAATGAACGGTCGAGATAATCCTGATAATGGCCGATCGCCTGTTGGTAATTGCCGAGCAGCGCGTTGATGTCACCCAATTTTTCGATGGCTTCGGGAAGATATTTCTGGGCCACTTTTGATTGACCGTACTCCTCCAAAGCGTCGCGAAGGTACTCTTCCGCAGGGCGGTAGTCTCCGGCCTTAAAAGCACTGTAGCCCTGGGAAAAAACAACCTGGATCAAATACTGTTTGTTGAGCGTATCGACATATTTCGCGTCGGGACGGGATTTTTGGGCGCGTTCGTACCTCAGAACAGCTTCTTTGTACATGCCTTCGGCTTTTTTACGCAACTTGACCGCATCGGTCTTCAGAGACGCCGAACTTCCCGGCAGTTTGGCTTCCTCATCCTTTTGTCTCGCCTGTTCGGTTAGATGATCCCCGTATTCTTCCAGCGCGTCCGCATACCACACCAGGGTCAGGAAATTGTAACCCGATCCCGGATAACTTTTGATCGTGATCTCAAAACGGGAAATCGCTTCCTCATACTGTCCTTCCTTCATATAAATGGCTTCGATCACCCGAATCATAGCCAAGTTGCTGTCTTCACCGTTTCCGGCGGGATACATCGGCTCGAGTTCCAATCCTCTCAGGTAATGTTCTTTGACCTTGGTATAATTGCCGGTCGTCTCTGCATCTTCCCAAGCGGTATGCCCCAAAAGATAGTGCAAATCGGTTTCGGTTGTGGTCTCGGTTGCGCTGCTAAGCTTTTTGGATGATTTACCTTCCTGGATATTCTTGTTAGCATCTTTAAGAGTTTTGAGAAAAGCCTCCCCGATTTCGATCGCCTTGGGATAGTCACGCATGATATAATAGGAATACGCTTTGTTGTAATTAATCTTTTCCAAATCAGATTGTTCCAACAATTCGCTGTTCGCTAGAAGGTCGTCGTACAATTTCATCGCTTTCGCCAGAGCTTCCTGAGTTTTCTTTTTTTCATTTTCAGAAGAATCACGCAATCTTTGATTGTAAACCGTCGAATCGGGAAACAACTTGAGCCGTTCCTCCAGTGTTCTCCATTCCTGTCCCGACTCTTTCCCCTGGATCAGATACAAATCACCCAGCTGTTTGAAGATTTTCTGTGTTTCTTTGATCGCTTCCTCTTCATCCCTCTGATTCATTCCCACCCGATCGATCTTGCGTGCTTCCCGATCGGCCTCTTCATAATTGGCGATCGCTTCATTCAGACTGCCGACGGCTTCTTCTTCCTTTTCGTCTTCCAGGTTTCGTTCGTAGAGGCGGTTTTCGATGTTGCCGATATTGGCGAACATACGCATTCGCTGACGGTGATTCTCTTTTGGAATTTCACGGTTGGCCCGTTGATATGCGTCAATCGAGTTTTTTAACAATCCCAATTCTTGTTCCTTATTGGTTTTGGACCATAGATCGTAGGTTTGACCGATCTGAATCAACGCATCGAATGCTTCCGTAGAGTCCTTGTAACGGGTTGCAAAATCTTCCAGCCTCTCGATGGCGTTATCGAAGCGATTCAATTTGGCCTGAGCCATGGCGATACGGTAAAGAGCCTTTTTCTGCTCACTCACATCGACGAACAAATTATCCGGCTTGATATCGGTTACATTGGGCGCATAGGACGCACCGATCACATTTCGATTAGCCGCTGCCTCCATAAATGTGAGATAATTTTCATAACAGCGAACCATCGTGCGGTAAGCGTCTTCGCTATCTTCTTTGTCACTCACTTTTTCTTTTTTACTATCCTCGTATTCCTTCTCGTAGCCTTTGGCAAGACAGTAATAACTGTCACACCACCGGCCGAGTGCTCTATAGACACGTTCTATTTGTTCGGGAAATTTATCAATAAATTTTTTGTGGATATCCGCAGAGGCTTCCCAGAGTTTAGCGACTGATGGCCATTTGGCATTTTCTTTGAAATATTCCAATTCTTCGGTCTGGGCTTTTTTGTAATCTATTAAAGACTGATCGTATAACGTATTCACCGCTCTGGGACTGATATTACTCCACCAATAGATCGTAATACCCAACAGAACCACCATGATCAACACCGACCCACCCATCAGGGTCCACAGTTCCGCCGGGGTGAGATGAATGCGGGATAATAGCCGTCCAATAAAATTGAGTTCCTCTTCCTCTTCCTCCTCTTCGTCTTCCTCTCCTTCTTCTCCTTCTTCTCCTTCTTCTCCTTCCTCGCCTTCTTCACCGAGTTCCGATTCGAGTTCATCCGTATCTATATCCAGTTCATCTTCATCGAAATCTTCGAGACTGACCTCTTCTTCAGCCTCTTCATCCGATTCTTCTTCAGCCTCTTCTTCCCCCTCTTCTTCAGCAACGTCTTCACCTTCAGCCTCGCCCTCTGCTTCCTCCTCGAATTCTTCGATTTCAACCTCCCCTTCCAGATCGACACCTTCCATATCTTCAAAGAGGTCTTCATCGAGATCGATATCAAGGGCTTCCTCGGCAGGCAGCGGTTCTTCGGGTGCCTCCTCCACGGCCTCCTCGGTTGGTTCTTTCTCCCGCTCGATATGCTCGAATGGAGAATCTTCCGCCGCCTGTTCCTTGCGTTCGACCGGTGCGGCAAAAATGTTTTCGATCTCCTCTTCGGTCCGGGGGTGATCCTGTAAGTTGGAGGCCAGCGTCCGAACCTTCTTGAACATCCGCTGGAAGAAAGAGGGTTTCTCTTCAAATCCCGTCTCCAGAAGAATCTGGCGGGGAATATTCGCATCGGAAAAGCCGCTCTCGCTGGCCCCCAATGCTTCGGTCAGAATTTCATCATCGACAACCGGCTCATCAGTTCGCTGACGGCGGCCCTTCCCCTTGACCAGGCCCGACGCCACTTCTCCATCGGCAGCCATCTGCTCGATCAAAGCCGATTCCATACTGGAATCGATTATCTCGCCTTCCCCGGCAGGCAGACCCATCTTCTCCAGGGTGTGGGCGATGGTTTCCGTCCGCACGCCCAGTTCAAGGGCCAAATCCAGTATCGTCTTATTCTCGTAAGCCGGATCCATTGAAGCCTATCCTGTCTCCCACCGAAATCGATCTAGTGCTCTGTCACACGTGCTTAGATAGGTAACAGAACGTGTAGGGGCAGGTCTTGTGCCTGCCCATGTTCAATCCAGCCCGTAATTTCAAGCATAACATAACACTAATCCGTTCCAGTGTGAGCCTGTTCTTTCTGGTTTCGATAGTCGTTCAATTTATTACGCAGAGTTCGGATGCTGATCCCCAGCATCGTCGCGGCGCGGGTTCGATTGTTCCCTGTAAATTTCAATGTTTCGTGAATCAATTGTTTTTCCATCTCCGCCACTGTCGTCCCCGCCTGGATTCCATTGGAAGCGTCTTCCAAACCGGCGTCACTTGGATTGACCACTTCGGGTGAAAGATGCTGGGGACCGATTTCGGCCTCCTGACAGAGCACGATGGCGCGTTCGATGCAATTCTCCAGTTGCCGCACGTTACCGGGCCAATGATAGCGGATCAACGCTTCCAATGCGTCTTTGGTCAATTCCTGGATTTTCTTATTCATCTCCAGGTTGTATTTGTCTATAAAATAATTCGACAGATCGTTGATATCCCCTTTCCGTTCGCGCAGAGGAGGAAAAGCGATTTTCACGACGTTCAAACGATAATAAAGGTCTTCCCGGAAATTCCCTTTTTTAATCTCTTCTTCCAAATTCCGGTTGGTCGTGGCCGTGACGCGGACATCGACGCGAACCGGTTCCCGGCCGCCCACTTTGTCCACTTCTTTCTCCTGCAGCACCCGAAGCAGTTTGGCCTGAAGTTTGGGACTCATCTCACTCACTTCATCCAGCAGAATCGTCCCCTCGTCCGCCAGAACGAACTTGCCTTCGTTGGCGCGGATCGCCCCGGTGAACGCCCCTTTTTCATGGCCGAAAAGTTCGCTTTCCAGCAACTCTTCGGAGATAGCCGCACAATTCACTTTCACGAACTTCTGATTTCTTCTCGGACTGAGGTAATGAATCGCTCCCGCGATGAGTTCCTTCCCCGTCCCGCTTTCGCCATAGATCAAAACCGTGCTGGGAGTCGGGGCGACGGTTTTAATCAATTCAAATATTTCCTGCATCTTGGGGTCGTTCCCGATGATGTGGTCGATCCCGTATTTCAGCCCCGCCTCCCGGCGAAGGTAATTGTTATCGCGTTTCAACGCGGCAACGCCGAGGCATTTTTCGATGACGATTTTGAGTTCTTCCACATCGAACGGTTTTTTCAGATAATCCGCCGCGCCCAGTTTCATCGCTTCCACGGCCGTCTCCACCGTGGAATGGGCGGTGAGCATAATCACTTCGATCCCGGAGGATATCTCCTTCAGTTCACCCAAGGTTTCAATTCCGTCTTTACCCGGCATTTTAATGTCGCATAACACCAGATGAGGGATATCCTCGTTAGCCATTTCAATCGCTTCATCACCGTTTTCGGCGGCGCGAATATCATAGCCCTCGCTTTTCAAAACCCGCGTGAGCAAATTCCGAATTCCGATTTCATCGTCGACAACCAGTAGTTTTTTCTGTACCATTATTCAATTCGCCCGCAGCCGTTAAGAGTCCTCTGCCAAGGGAAGAAATACCCAAAAACGAGTTCCTTCACCCGATACGCTGTCTACCCGAAGAAATCCGTTATGCTCTTCCACGATTCGGTTGGACAGCGACAGTCCGAGTCCGGTTCCCGAATCCTTGGTCGTAAAAAATGGATCGAATAGCCGTTCCAGAAGATGGGGGGGAATCCCCGGTCCGTCGTCGATGACTTCCGCGACGGCATAGCATTTCGGCTCTTCGTCCCCGGATAATTTTTCAACGCGTTTGGAAAAACGAACCGCGATCGTTCCCCCCGTCTCCATCGCTTCGATCGCGTTGATCAACAGGTTGATAAACACCTGTTTAATTCGGTCTTTATCGACGAGAACGGGCGTGGCGTCCGGCTCCTCGTCGACGTCCGGTGTGATCCCGGCGGTCTCGAATTTCTCCCAGAGAAAGAGAACCACTTCGTTGACGATGCCGGAGAGTTGCTCCACCTGCAATTCGGGAGAAATGGGTTTGGCCATATTCAGCAGATTGTCCGTCAGGCGCGTCAGCCGGTCGATTTCGCGCAGCAGGTTATCGGAAAACTCCTGAAGAAATTCGTCATCGTCTTTATTCGCAGGCAGAATCTGCAAATAACCGCGAACGGTCGTCAGTGGATTGCGCATCTCGTGAGCCACCCCGGCAGCCAGTTCGCCCAGGGCGGTCAACCGGTCGGACCGGCGTGCCTTCTCTTCCAGCAGACGTTCCACGCTCAAATCCGTGAACAGACACGTATAGCCGATCTCCGCCCCATTCCGGTCCAGCAACGACGAAAAGCGGCCACGCAGAAACACGGGATCGCCCCGTTCGTTCTTAAACGCGATATCGTAGCGAGTATCGGGAGAGCCGTTCTGCAAATATTCACAAAACGCGTTCGTGCAGACAGGCACGCATTCACGAAATGGATGACCGGCGACGCTCCGTTCCTGGGTTTCGAAAATCCGTTCGGCGGCACGGTTGAACGTCAGGATATTCTCGTCACGATCCAACGTGATCAACGCTTCATTGATAGAGTGATAGATGTTATAAGGATCGATTTCACGAAAACGCCGTTCCAGCCGCTCGAAAGCCAGACGCAGTTTTTCCGTGTTTTCATTATAGAGCGTGTAGAGACGCTTCAATTCCTGCGGATCGGTCTCACTGGAAGGCAGCGTTCCTATCCGTCCGTTGTCCACATCCCGATCGATCACTGTCATGCCCTAACCCCATTGGTTTCGCCGCGAACGAACACGCCGAAACGGCGCGATCTGTTCCCGCCGTCAATGGATACCACTTCATTCCTGTCCGCCGCCGCCCATTATCCCGCCTGAACGCAGCCCGCCTGTTGAGAGCGAATACACGTCTGAATCGCACTAGCGAATCCGGTCGATAAACCGGGGCGGACCTTGGTCGATGTTGAAATAGGCGTTGTTCGCGTTTCTCCCTCGACGGATCGAAGCAAGCTGCCGGTTGACTTCGGCTTCACACTTCTTGATTCCAATCCCAATTCTTTCCTCGATGCCATCCAACCGCTCGATCGTTGCCATCATCGTATCGCGAAGTTCGGCGATCGGCGCACGTTCTTCTTCGGTATACGCGGTATACCCCTTTTCCCACTGCTGTTTGATGGGTGCGTGCCGAGTTTCGAGTTCACGAATCTCTCCGAACAGAATCATCTTACGATCCATTAAATCCGCGATACGATCGGCGTCGGGATTGGCTCGATCCAGTTCTTCGATCTGCTCATTGGAAAGTTCAAGAATCTTCAGATAGATCGAATATTCTTCTTTCAGCCCCAATTCCATCTGTTCGAGTAAACGTCTCTCATTCATTGGCCGCTCATTGAACCCTGATAAAATAAATAAAACCAGCGTATCAATCTACCATAATTGTAGATCAAATACTAACAATAAAAAGTAATTTAACACCAATAAGATAGAATCGGCTTGAGACTATCCACAGTATCTCTTTAGGTGAGTATAGGTTATATCGCTTTTCAGGTCAAGGAAAATTTTTCCTACTTGATAAAATAATGACAAGTTATCAACAGGGTTGCCAACAGGTTTCAAGAGCGGTTTCAATGCCAAACCTTGCATAACACAAACATCCCACTCTGTCATGCCCAATTTAGATCGAATTTTTTACTTTTTGGAAAATAAAAAAGGGTGGATTATTCCGTTTCAGAATCCGGAGAACTTGGAGGATAGGGCACTGGTCTGCCGTGAGGTGAGTTGACCAGCGCGATGGTGATTCGTTTCTGAACCATGCCCCAGGCGATTGCCATGAAGGCGAGTAAAAATACCAACGCAAAAGGAAACTGAGCCAGCATATTGAAAACGCCGTGTAAAATCATCGCCAGAATCAATCCGGCGTAGATATACCCCTTCCGCTTATTCGCCCCGCCGGGCATGAACTTGACCGCCCCCAGCGCCGATCCCCACATCACCGAAAACAACACATGACCGGGCACGGAAAAAACCGCGCGCGTCACGGAAATCCCCAGCACCGGCGCAACGATCGAATCGGCCCCCGCAACCGTCTGAGCCGCAAAATAAGTCGATCCCACATAAACGAGGTTCTCCAGCGACGCGAATCCCAGCGCCGCCGCCGCCGCATAGACGATTCCATCCATCGGTTCGTCGAATTCGGTATGATTGAACACGGTTCGGCGTACAACGAAATACTTACAATACTCTTCAACCACAGGCGCAACGATCACGGTCAAAACAATCAGGGAATAGGTTCCCATGCCCATCGTGATCACATGTTCGATCATTCCCGCGGGGATCACCATCAACATGCCGAAAAAGAACGTGCGCAGGATAAGGGATTTCGGCTCCGGCTCCAATTTATCTTTCTTGTAAAAATACCACAGCCAGAATATCCCCGGACCAAACGCCAGCACAAATACCGTATACCCGTTCACGAGCACCTCTCTCTTTCAAAGCAGGGTTCAGGGTCTAGGGTTTAGGATTTTTTTGATAAAAAAAGCCATCATGTCTGCCGGTCACTAAAGCGCGATCGATTTAACTGATAAGAGACTAAACCCTAGACCCTGAACCCTAAACCCTGATTGATATCTACGAATGATAGACCGGGAAGATCATGCTGAAACAAGACCCTTGGCCTTCTTCCGAATCCACCTCGATGCGTCCTTCATGGGCTTCGACAATCGATTCGGTAATACAAAGTCCAAGCCCGGTCCCCCCGATGTTCCGGGTTTTCTCATCCTTCACCCGGAAAAATCGCTGGAACAGTTTTTTCTGATTTTCCAGGCTGATCCCGATCCCGTCATCCTGCACCGAGACGATGATGTTTCCGTTCTCTCTCATCGCTTTGACTTTAACGAGTTGGTTTTCGGGCGTGTATTTGATGGCGTTGGAGACGAAATTGGTCAACGCCTGCTGCAGCCGGTCGACGTCTCCGGATACCGCCAGCCCCGGCTGAACGTCCAGTGAAAATTCAAGGTGTTTTTGTTCCGCCTGGGGTTTCATCGTCAAGTAGACATAATCGCAGAGGTATTTGATATCCACTTTCCCGAAGGTCATCGTCAATTTGCCCGATTCGATCCGGGACAAATCCAGCATATCGTCGATGAGCGCCGCCAGCCGATTGGCATTGGCCGAGACGATCGAGAGGTAGCTCATCATATCTTCCGGCACGCTTCCCAGATCACCGGCCATCATCAGGTCCACATAGCCTTTAATCGATGTGAGGGGCGAGCGCAGCTCGTGGGAAACGATCGAGATCAGGTCCGACCGCATCCGGTCCAGCTCGGCTTGAAGCGAGCGGTCTTGAACGATCAGCACGAATCCAGCGGATCGGTTTTCATCATCGAAAATGGGCGAAACACTGATTCGAAGGTCTTTCTTCTCCAACGTCATATCTTCGACCCGCTTTTCGACCAAATTCGGCGAGTCGGCTTTGTACCCGATCGCGGAAGCCACGGCGGGACACAGTTCGGGAAAAGCCAAACCGCCGATCTCTTTCCGTTCGAGATTCAACAACTCGAAAAGCGCCTGGTTGTGATGGACGACCCGTCCCTGGATATCGCAGCCGAGCAGCCCTTCTCCCATGCCGTTGATGATGGTTTCGGTTTTGCTTTTCTGCTCGGCCAGTTCCAGCGTTTTTTCCATCAGCTCATGAATGACGGTCTCCATCTTGTTCATGAGTTTATCGACGCGTTCGTCTTTTTGCTTGACCGTCGTTTCCAGCGTTTCCAGGATGTGAGCGTTGTAATTGAAGCAGGCCAGCAGCAGCACCGGTTTTTTTGGAGAACCGGTTGCCAGGGGGGTGAAACTCATCGAGGATTGGAGCGGTTCCTTGCCCTTGGCCGAAAACGCAACTGAATCCACGACAACGGTTTTCCCCTCATCGGCCGAGGACCGGATAGTTTGCTTGAGTCTCTCTTTATCCAGAACCGCCTCGATCAACGACGTTCGAGGGATCACGGATAACAGATGGGCCGCCGGGGCATTGCAATCCTGGACCACTCCATCCCGGTCCACAACGAGATAGGGTTCCGTGGCCACATTCCACAGCGATTGAATCCAGTCAGGCGTTTGAATTGGTTCACTCATTATCGTCCAAGCTTCCCATAAATCGTATTTCAACCCTACCCCATCCCATTCTCACCGCCCCCATTATAACACGACTTAACCTGCGAATGATACGCATCTGTAAACGATTGACATACCCCGTATGAAAACAAACATGGTTCCATCAGTGTCACCATTCACCGCATGGCGGATCCCGAAGATCGGAATTTGAAAAGTTGCCGGGAAGCATCACCATTCATTACTTGGATAATCCCTGACGGCTGACGAATTCGATGATATTGTCAACGTGTTTTTTCCATGTGTGGTTTTGAAGGGCGGCGTTTCTCGCGTTTCGGCCCAGATCGTTTCTGACGGTGGGGTGATTCGCAAGAAAGACGACGCCTCGAACGAATTCGTCCACATCCCCTGGTTTGCATAACACGGCTCTCTGATCCGTGACTTGAATATCGGAACGATCGAATTCATCCGGCCGGATAGCGGGCGACAGCACTTCGCCAATCTGTTCCAAATCGCTCGCGACGATTCCTCCCCCTAAAGACATATACTCGAAAATTTTCAGCGGCGAACCGAAAAAGCGACTGTCCGCCATGTGGGAATCATGAGGAGAGAGAAAGATATCGCAAGCCCCCAGCAGACGACATCCTTCGTTTTGGGGCACGCTGCCGGTGGTCTGAACGACACTGGACAGATTGTGTTTAGAGATGCACTCATCGATCAAGTGTTTGTTGATCCCATCGCCGATCAATAGAAAGCGCAATCGATCGTGCCCGCAAAGTTCAGGCAGCGCCTTGGCCAGCGTTTCGATCCCGTGCCAGCCGCCAAACGAACTGATGAAACCGGCCACGCAATCGGATTCATCAAAACCCAGTTCTTGTTTCAATTCATTTTTTTGCGGTAAAGGAAGCGGTTGATAATGGTCCGTATCGACACCGTTGGGATTGACCAGAATCTTGTCCTGATCGACCTGACGTTTCACCAGGTCTTCCTTGATCAATTCCGAAACGACAACGATCGCGGTGGCCTGCTTAAACACCCTGTCCTCGACCGAGTAGTAATAGTCTTCATTCTCATAAGCCGATTCGAACGACCGTTTGATCGACATTTCGGAACCGTTGTATTCCAGGATATAGGGAATGCCGTATCGTTGACTCATCAAAGCGCCCACGTAATTTGCGAGACAGAAGCGTTCGTAAATATAAGCCGGACGTTCGATGGTTTTAATGATCGGATCGAGTACGGAGGCAAAAAACGGAGACGACTCGATGATCGCGCCTTCGTGATAATAGGGATCGGGTGAATCAAGAACCATTTGTCGAACGTTGAATTCGTCCAATAAGGAAAACCGGCTCGGCATCATGCAAACGAATTCTTCCGTTACGTTCGACAACTCCTTTGACACATAGCAGGTATGGCTGTAACTCCCGCCCGACTCGATTTTCTGCCAATGATCCATACGAAGGTAAATACCCTTTCCCGGGATTATATTATTTTGAGCGCCGTCTCGATCCCTTGGGGTAAAAGGAATGGGAGATGCATGGGTTCGGAGGTGATAATGATGCTGCAGAATCCTTTCGGATAGATCAACACTTTGCACGTTCTTGATATTCAGCGCCCATTCGTTCGAGGCGATAAACTGTTCGAGTTCCCCGCTTTGTTTGGTGTCGTGCGTAGTTGGTGTATCCCGATCGAGAATCTGAAGACAATCGTTCAACTGTTTCACTGACGATAAGTCGAGTTTATGGAGGGTGAAACGGGAACGGTTTTGTGCGTTTGAATTCGCGATGGCGATCGAGGGTTTTTGACATGATTTGGAATCGAACAAAATACGGCTGTTAAAAAGACCTTTGCGAATAATTAGATAATCATTCCATTCAAATGTATTTTGGTTTAAGATTCCGAGAACGATACACCCGTCATGCACTTCTATTTCTAAGTTCAGGAGAATCCAGTCGTCAGGAAAATAGAGCTTTTGAGAATAGAATTGTATGTTCGACTCCGAGTGGTCCGTCACGACATGTAAAGAATCATCTTTCCATTCCATTTCCTTCGCGAATTCAACCGTCCAAAAAAAATCGTGTAATTTCCACGACAGCGTTTCGGGGGATACGAATTGACATTTTAAATGAGAAATAGACAGTCTGGACGTTTCTCTCTTGTCCAGGTTGGCGATCACAGCAACAACCTGTCTATCGGTATCGGGCGCTATTGCTATTTTAATACGAAAGTTTATACCGGAGAGTTTTTGGGAAGCGATCCATTGACTCTGTTTGATATCGATCAAACCGAAAACCACGTTTCCTTCATCGATGTTTCCGCAAAGATCGATAACGGGAATTAAATCCTTGGGGAGGAATAATGGTTGGGAAGTGATTTGAAATTGTCCGTCCGAGTCATCTGTGATTAAATCGATACAACCGTCTTTCCATTCGGCCTGTTTGGCGTTTTCGAGTGACCAAATAAAATCGGTTAGCTCCCAAACCAGTGATGCCGGGTTTGTGACTGTACAATCCATGGACGATAGGGTGAGTCGAACGGGATTTTTGTCTTTTGGATTCGTCGTGAGAGACAGAACGACTCGATCGTAAGCGGGATCGATTGCCAATTTTCCATTTGAAGAAAAATGGGAGAGCGTTTGAGTCAGAATCCAATCATTACTGTCACTATCGAGCAATCCGACGATCACGCTTCCACTCTCGACCTGCCCTCGAAGATGAAAAACGGGGAACAAGTCTTTTGGGATATAAAGCGTTTGAGAGGAAATTTGAAAGTTCGAATCCGGATTTTCTGTCTCCAAACGAATTGAACCGTCTTTTTCTTTCTTTAAGATTGCATTCTGTGTAGACCAACGAAGATCGCGCAAATAGATAGGGGTTTTTGTGTCGCTTGCCGACATGAAAACCCTATTGGAT
>CAZSIZ010000036.1:0-28209 GCA_964606645.1 uncultured bacterium | reverse complement strand
AATATTTCACGATCGCTGAGAACATCCCCATCGTGAATGATACCGCGCTCCTTGGATTTGGTCAGGATGGCGTCTTTATTCATCCCGCGTCCGTCGTCTTCGATTTCGATGATGATATTCCCCCCTTTGTGGAAGGCGCGAAGTTCGATACGTCCAGTCTCCGGTTTTCTGGCGGCTTTTCTATCTTCAGGGGAGTCTTCAATTCCATGATCTACGGCGTTTCGTATCATGTGAACCAGAGGATCGCCAATCTTGTCCACGACGGCTTTATCCAATTCCGCCTCTACGCCGGACATAACGAAATCGATGGGTTTGCCAGTCTTGCGGGAAAGATCCCGCACCAACCGCGACATTTTCTGAAACGTCGCTCGAACGGGAACCATTCGCAGAGACATGCCCATGCCCTGAAGTCCACGAGTGATTTTGTCCAGTTGCCTCATTTGACGTTCGATTTGTTGGGCGTCGTCGTTTTTCTGGTGGGTGGCCTGCCGGACCATGGAGACTGCGATTACCAATTCCCCGATCGTTTCCACGAGATGATCGAGACGGTCTGCGTCGACTTTCACGATTTCCCGGATTTTAACCGGCGTTTTCAGTACTGTAGCCGGGGAGGAGGCTTGCACTGAAGGGCTGGGAACGGCAGGCTTGATCTCCTCTTTCACCGTTTCCGGCGAAGTGGATGTCGGAGGTGTTGATTCCGGTTCAAGGGGGATTGTTTTTTCCGCGAAAGATTGGGAAACCGACGGGGATTCTATTTCCGGTGAAGAAGCGGATGGTTCCACCACTTCCGGAGTGGGGAAATCGTTGCTGCTTTTCCCGGATGTGATGTTTTGGATGCTGGTAAGGAGTTGAGGCAACGATTCGTAAGGCGAAGGCGGGATTCCGGAAGCGAGGGAATCACTGAGATGGTTTACCATATTTTTTAAGGCATCGACGGAGCTGAAGGTGACATCGATCGAATGGCCGGTCAAGGTAAGATCGCCTTTCCGCGCTCGATCCAATAGATTTTCCGCTTCGTGAGAGAGCGCCCGAATTTCATTCAATTCCAAACAGCCCGCCACTCCTTTGATTGTATGAAACGCTCTGAATACGGCATTAAGCGCTTCTTCATTTTCGGGTTCGGATTCCAATGTGAGCAGATGAAGGTCCCCAGATTCAAGATGTTCCAGCGCTTCGTTAATGAATTCACTGGTTAAGTCCAGGTCCATTTCAGCCAATTCAGGTGTTGGAACCAAATCAGCCGGGAGCGGTTTGGGAGGTTGTTCGCGGGCGGTGTTCCGAATACGGTCCAATAATCCTTCCACAGGCAGTAGTTGGGATTCATTTCCTGCGTATGCGTCGAAAATATCGATCAGCCAATCCTTGATATCAAGAAGAAGATCGACGATTTGTCCTGGGCGGATTTTTTTCAGCATATCTTCGGTGCTGTGACATAAGCGTTCCACGTCCGCCAATCCCAACATGCCCGCTTCGCCTTTCAGCGTATGGAGACGCCGTTGAAGGGATCCCAATTTCTCGTCGTCGTCTTCTTTTTCCAGTGAGAGACAGTGTGCTTCGATCTCTTCGAGCGCGCTTTTCTGCCTGACGAGAAAATCTCCGAATAAATGTGGGTCCACGCCGGTAGGCAGGGTAATAGGAACTTGCTTTGAATCGTTATCTCCACCGTCTTGAGATCGAGTGGGTGGTTCAAGACCCAACTCGGCGGGGTATTCGATCTCACCGGCGTTGAGGCTTCCAGAGCAGATCGATTGAAGAATCGATACGATCCGGCCGATGGTTTTGAGCGATGCCTCCCTGTCAGGCACATCGCCGAGAATGATGTTTTCGATTAAATCCGCTGTTTTTTCGACGACCTCCGTGACGATGGGATCGTATTGATCTCTGGTTAACTCCCCGATTTCCTGAAAACGGGTATGCAGACCGGCCAAGACAGAGGGACTGGTCAGGTCGGCCAGAACGAACGCTTCCGACAGTTGTTCGATCTTTAGTTGAAGGGTGTTTTCATAACCGGTTTCGGATTGAACCGAAGGAAGCTCCAGTTCGGGAGGAAAATCGGCTTCGGCACTGTTTTTCCCTTCACCGATCACCTCTTGGAGAATCGAAATCGTTCGTTCGATCGCCTGGATCGCGTTGGGCACATCGGGAACTTCGTTGAGAATGATGCTCTCGATTAAATCGGTACCCGCTTTCATCGCCTCCGCCAGTCGTCGATCGGACGCTTCATCTGTGGCCCATCGAGCGATCGTCTCGAATTGGGTATGCAGATCCGCGAGCTGTTGGAGATCGGAGAGATCCGCCGAAGCGATGAAGCCGGAAAGATGCGTTATTTGGTCCTGGATCGACATCGCTCTCCTCTCATTTCACGACAAAACGTCAAGCCGAGCACTATTTTCGATTGTTTCCGATGAAATTATCGGAAGACTATGGTATATAATGTACGGGAACATTGTATCATTGTGCCGAATGTCTTTTCAAGTCATAAGTTGACGGTCAGGTAAAAAGTCAGACCTTACAGACGAAACGGCAAGATATAGTTATTTATAAACAATCCTTTATACTGTAATCTTGTATTCACTGAAAGTATTTTCGACTTTTGCCGTTTCGTTTTGATCTAGCATTAAATCGATCGTAATAGGATAATAGATGTTGATACGGCTATTCCTGAATTATCATTCTCAGGCGATGTAGTGACATCGTCGGAAGATCGTATTTCAACGATTGCCGACTCGGTTTCATACGATCTTTGACCAATTGAATAGAGTATACTCACAAGGGGAAAACCGCCGATGAAACTTCACACGAAACTGATTTTAACGTTGCTGGGAGGCTTGATCATCGTCGTTACACTGGCGCAGGGCCTACAGTACCGGAGCATCATCCAACTGATCAATCAGCTCACGGAATCGAACATTCAGCTTTTACGTGAACGGGAAGAAGCGAACGCGATCAATATCTATCTCTCCGCCGAACGCGCGGTCGCTGGTTCGCTCGAACGGGGCGAGATGAAGAAATTTACGAAAATCCTCCGTTCCCAACAAGAGATTCAAGGCCTGCTCGAATTCTCCTTATTCGATAAAAACGGGGTAGTAACCCATACATCGGATACAGCTTTTTTGAATAACGAACTCCCCAGTTCGCTGCGGGAACGTTTATTGACAACGCCGGATCGATTGCTGCAATATAAAAATGGCGCGCTCGAAATCTATCAGCCTCAGCCCATCACAGGGGATTGCATCCGCTGCCATACGGATTGGAAGGAAGGCAAAATCGGCGGGGTCACGTTTTTCCGTTTCTCGACTGAAGCGTTAACCAACGCCGAACGACAGGCCGCCACCTCGATCTCGACGATAAAAAAGACCCTGTCGAGTAATTCCATATTCACCGTTCTTGGAATTATCGTGGTGCTTGTTACGGCGATGTACTTTCTCGTTCGCTTGTTCGTTGCCAAGCCGTTGGGGAAATTCGTCTGGATGCTGCGGCAGTTCGAAAGGGATGAAGGCGATCTCACCCGGCGGGTCTTGATTGAATCCAGAGACGAAATCGGCGGTTTGGCGGGACTGTTCAACTCGTTTATCGATAAGTTGAACAAAGTCATCGCCCAATCCCAAAAAACAGCCTTCGTTGTTGGTTCGGGAGCGACACAGCAGGCGAGCGCGGTTGAGGAAACGTCCGCCTCGATCGAGCAAATCTCCGCTATGACCAAAGACAATGCCGAAAAAGCCCAGGAAACCAACGAATTGATGCAAGGCGCGATTAAGGAAATCAACGGGGCGAACGAATCGATGAAAAAAGTGAACGAAGCGATGGACGATCTCTCAAGTTCGAGTAATAAAGTCGCCAAGATCATTAAAACCATCGACGAAATCGCTTTTCAGACCAATCTTCTCGCACTCAACGCCGCCGTCGAGGCCGCCCGGGCGGGTGAAGCGGGTCAAGGATTCGCCGTTGTCGCCGACGAAGTGAGAAACCTGGCCATGCGCTCCGCCGAAGCCGCGAAAAATACCGCCGCTTTGATCGAAGACACCGTGGCGAAGATTCAATACGGGGACCAATTGCTGGAGAATACCAGCCAGGCCTTTTCCAATGTTACGGAGCGCAGCCACAAAGCCTCGATTCTTGTGGATGAAATCGCGAGTGCGTCGGAGGAGCAGGCGCAAGGGATCGGTCAGGTCAACCGTGCCTTGATCGACATCGACCAAGCGACTCAGCAAAACGCCACCCAAGCCATTTCCCTTTCGGAAACCATGTCCGTCTTCAAAACGGACTTTGATTCCGGAGAAGAATTGCTTGAAACCTCTCTGCAGCAGCCGTCGTTCCTGGAAGAGGATGACGAGTAATTCCGATTCTGTAATGATGGGAATTTGTTGGTGTTAAAATCCCGGCAGGGGTATATCATCGGGTTGGATTAAGTTTTTTTCAACTTTTTCGAGCAACAAACCGGGAGTGAAAGGTTTAATAACATAATCGTTGGCTCCAGCCTTCAATGCTTTGATGATTTGGGGCTTCTCGGCGTTTGTTGTGACCATCACGACCGGGGTTTTATTTCCAGACTTCCGAAGCTGCTGGAGCGTTTCCAATCCAGACAAATTCGGCATGTTCCAGTCCAAAAGAATCATATCGAACTTTTTCATTTTCACTTTAAACAATGCGTCTTTCCCATCCTCCGCTTCCAGGAATTCCATCTTTTCGGACGCACCGGAGAGTGCCTTGATAATCAATTTTCGCATGGCCCCGGAATCGTCAACGACCAATACTCTCATGATATTTCTCTCTTGAAAATCGAACGCATTCGATCAACGATTATTCATTGTGATGAAGGAAATTCATGCCGTTAAAAGTTTCACACATTACCATACTGGTAAACTTGGCTTCCCCCGGCGAATGTTCGTTCCACCCGCCCTTGAACTTCCCATCCATCGAAGGGGGTATTGCGGGATTTGGAGAGGAACGAACTTTTATCGATAACATATACCGGTTCGGGATTCCATAGCGTCAGATCGGCCGGACCTCCCGCCTCGATCTTCCCCCCAGGCAGATTCATGATTCCTGCCGGTTTGTCCGTCACCAGACTCAGCAGCGGAAGCATGCCGAGTCCCGATCGTTCACGAATCCGGCCCATCAGCAGCGGCAGAAGCGTTTCCAGGCCGATTACACCGTGAGGGGCCATCGTGAATTCGACATTTTTTTCGCTGGCTTTGTGGGGTGCGTGGTCGGTGGCGATGCAGTCGATGGTTCCGTCGATGATCCCCTCGTAGAGCGCATCCTGATCTTCTTTCGTCCGCAAGGGGGGAGACATCTTGGCGTCAGTGTTGAAATGCTCCACGGCTTCTTCGGTCAGCGTCAGGTGATGGGGGGTCACTTCCGCCGTCACGTGAACACCTTTCTTTTTGTAAAAACGGATCAAGTCAACCGAGTCAGCCGTGCTGACGTGCGCGATATGAAGATGTGCGCCGGTCATTTTCGCTAAGAGCAGATCGCGCGCCACGTGAATGCTTTCCGCCTCGCGGGGGCTTCCAATCATTCCCAGTTTGACCGACATGACGCCATCGTTGATATGGCCGCCGTCGGTTAGAGAACTGTCTTCGGCGTGCGAAATGATGGGAACCCCGAAAATCGTGGAGTATTCCATTGCCCGGCGTAGAACTTGGGGATCCGATACGCTTCTCCCGTCGTCCGTCAGTGCCACGGCTCCCGCTTCGAGCATTTCACCGAACGGGGAGATATCGGTTCCCTGCATTCCTTTCGTCACTACCCCCACGGGATAGACCCGCACACATCCCGTCTCTTTCACCCGTTCGAGGATGAAATCGACGCCGGTCTTATTGTCGATGGGGGGATTGGTATTGCCCATACAGACAACGGATGTAACCCCTCCGGCGGCGGCGGCACGGGTTCCGGTGGCGATGGTTTCCTTGCCTTCGTTCCCCGGTTCACGCAGATGCACGTGAACGTCCACCAAACCCGGCAATAACCACAGGCCTTCGGCGTCGATAACGTCCGCGTCCGCATCGGAGATCGATGGAGCGATTTGGGCGATCGTTTCCCCATCCACGAGAAGATCGGCTTGACGGTCTTCCCCGGAGACGGGATTGATTACGCGTGCTTGTTTAATGAGCGTTTTCATATTATTTAATTTTCATAACGTTAGGATTAGAATAACGTTGGGTCCTGTTCGTTTTTCTTCTCGTCGGTCTCTTTATTGTCGCCGCCCGCCAGTAAATGATACAATAGCGCCATTCGCACCGCGATTCCGTTGGTCACCTGTTCGAGGATAACGGCGCTTTCTCCATCAGCCACATCGGGCATGATCTCCACACCCCGATTCATGGGGCCGGGGTGCATCACGATCGCGCCCGGATTGGCCATTTTGAGACGTTCTGTCGTCAGGCCGTACAGTTTGGTGTATTCCTTTAAGCTGGGAAAGAAATTACCGGACATCCGCTCTTGCTGGATACGCAGCATGTTGATGACATCGGCCCCTTCGATGGCTTTCTCGAAATCGTCATACACTTCCGCGCCCATGTCCCGCACCCAGGGAGGAATCAAGGTCGGCGGTCCGACGAAACGCACGGTGGCGCCCATCGTCAACAGGCCCCACAAATCGGAATGGGCCACGCGCCCGTGAACGATATCTCCGGCAATGACGACAGTCAGGCCTTCAATGCGTCCTTTGTGTTCCCGGATGGTAAACAGATCGAGCAGGGCCTGAGAGGGATGTTCGTTGGTTCCGTCCCCGGCGTTGATGATCGGTTGTTCGATATTCTGGGCGAGATGATGGGGTGCGCCGGTCAGGTTGTGACGCATCACGAAAAGGTCGGCACCCATCGCCCGAAGCGTCTGAGCGGTGTCGATAAGGCTTTCACCCTTCACCACGCTGCTTTGAGCGGTGGCGAGGTTGATCACGTCGGCGCTGAGACGGGTCGCCGCCAGTTCGAACGATGTCCGGGTGCGGGTGCTGGGTTCGTAAAACAGGGTAACGACGATCTTGCCCCGCAGGGTTGGAACTTTCTTCACGGTACGGGTGTGGATTTCTTTCATCGAGCGGGCCGTATCGAGGATCAGTTCGATTTCATCCCGCGACACCCCCCGCAATCCAAGGCAATCTTTTCTTTGCCAGGTTTTCATGATTCGATTTTCCCATTCTCCCTGGGACGGTCTAATACGCCCCAAGCCCTCAGCCATTGTTCAAAACGGTATAAACTCCTTCTTCGCCGTCGTCTTCCTGGAGGTTGACGATGACGTTCTCTTTGGTGTAAGTCGTGATTTCTTTCCCGGTGAAATCGGCTTGAATGGGAAGTTCGCGATGCCCCCGGTCGATCAGCACCAGCAACTGAACCTGGGAGGGACGGCCAAGGTCGATCAACGCGTTCAGCGCGGCGCGGATGGTTCGTCCCGTAAAAAGAACGTCGTCCACCAGGACAATATTTTTCCCTTCCACATCGAAGGCAATATCAGTGCTTCTCACTTCAGGCGCGACCGGAGACAAACCGATATCGTCGCGGTACAGCCCGATATCCAAGTCTCCCGCAAGGATCTCTTTGCCTGCGATTTGCTGGATGAGCGGCTGCAGGCGGTGAGCCAATGTCGCCCCGCGGCTGCGGATGCCTACCACGGCTAAATCCGCTCCGGCGTTTCTTTCCCAAATCTGGTGTGCCATCCGCTGGATCGTCCGGGAGACGTCTTCGGATGTCATTACCAATCGGCGTTTTTCACGATCCGTCATGTCCTGTACCAAGCCTTATCAATTCGTTGAAAATTCAAAATGCTGACAGAGCACACATCATTCACTCATAACAGCGTAAGCCTCTCCACCACCGCATCGAACGGAGATGGCGGGGGAACGTCCAGACACATCGCTTCGCCTGTGATGGGATGCGTAAATCGAAGCGTTTTCGCGTGCAGGGCGAAACCAGGGTAATCCATAAAAATCCGCTCCAGTTCACCACGGCCCCACGTTTTTTTCAACCCATACAGCGAATCCCCGATAATAGGGTATCCCAAATGCTTGAAATGAACTCGAATTTGATGTGTTCGTCCCGTCAAAGGATAAACTTCTGCCAGCGATCCGCCTAGGCCCGCACGGATTATTCGATACCCGGTCACTGCATTTCTCCCGTCCGAACGAATCGCCATCAGTTTGCGGTCGGACGGGCTTCGTCCGATGGATCGATCGATTTCGCCTTGAAGAGCGCCTGGTTTTCCATGAATCAGAGCCAGATACACTTTTTTGACGTTCCGGGACTTGAAATCGGCACTGAGACGGCGGTGGGCTTCATCGTTTTTAGCAACCGCCAGTACCCCGCTGGTTCCCCGGTCCAACCGATGAACGATGCCGGGCCGTAATACGCCTCCGATACCCGACAGGCCTTTTGTGTGATAGAGTAAGGCGTTCACCAAGGTTCCACTGACGATCGAACCGGCCGGGTGAACACACATCCCGGCCGGTTTATTGACAACCAGGATATGTTCGTCTTCGTATAGAATCTCGATATCGATGGCTTCGGGCTGGATTTTACTGGGAGAGGGAGGAGGCAAAAAGATCGTGATCCGATCCCCTGGCTTGACTTTTTCACTGACACGAACGACTGGCTGTTGATTGAGGAGAATCGCATCGTCTTCGATCAGGCTTTGGATCCGGCTTCGTGAGAGCCGATCGATCCGTTCGGCGACAAATTTATCGATCCGTACCGGATTCTGCCCTTCCTGAACGGTTAGAAACAATTCTTTCGATGTAAATTCAGAGTGACCGTCATCCATCCGAAATAAGCCTCATAACCACATGGTATTGAGTGATACAGGAAATTGTAGATTTCTTATTCGAGACGCGCTGTAGAAATTGACTGGATGATATGAGATCATTCATCAACTCAGTTGTCGTATTTCCCGCGCCGGATTATAGTATATCCATAAGCCGGGAATCCAAATAAAGCCGGGAAAAATAGTTTTCTTTGGAGCCGTATTCAAGCAGCGGCCCGAATCGTTAATCGAGTGGGATCGATATAAATTCGATCGTACTGATCCCGGTGCAAACGAAACGGCAATAAGTCAATAACACTTTTAGTGACCACAAGATATTGTATAAAGGATGGTTAATAAATAAGGATATCTTGCCGTTTCGTCTTCAAGGTCTGACATATTACCGGATCGTGAGATTATTCGTGTTTCCCAAGTGAAGAATCCTATGGAGGAAACGATGACGACAAAAGCACTCACTGTAATTGATTTGATTGGAGATACGCCGATCGTTCGCTTAAACAGTCTCCCAGCAGACGGTTCGGCGGCCGTCTGGGCGAAACTGGAGTCGCAGAATCCCGGCGGCTGTGTCAAAGAACGAATCGGGAAATCGATGATCGAAGCGGCGGAGAAGAAGGGCCGCCTCAAACCGGGAGGAACGATCGTCGAACCGACCAGCGGGAACACGGGAATCGGGCTGGCAATGGTCGCGGCGATCAAAGGATACCGTTGTATCCTGGTTATGCCCGAAACGATGAGCCTGGAACGCAGGAGAATCCTGCAGGCGTATGGCGCGGAAATCGTTCTTACCGAAGGGCCGAAAGGCATGTCCGGCGCGATCGAGAAAGCCAAACAATTGGTCGAAGACCATCCCGACGCTTTTATGCCGCAACAGTTCACAAACGAAGCCAATGTTCAGATTCATTACGATACTACCGGTCCGGAAATCTGGGAACAGACTGGCGGTGAAATCGACGCATTGGTCGTAGGCGTCGGCACCGGTGGAACGATTACGGGAACGGGAAGATATCTCCGTGAGAAAAAATCGGACATCAAACTCTACGCCGTCGAGCCGGAGAATTCACCGGTTTTATCCGGAGGCAATCCCGGCCCTCATAAAATCCAGGGGATCGGGGCAGGATTCGTGCCTGAAATCATGGATTTATCAATCGTCGACAGCGTCTTGCAGGTGAGCAACGAACAAGCGATTGAAACCGCCAGACGCCTATGCAAAGAAGAAGGCATTCTCTCCGGTATCTCCAGCGGCGCAGCCTGCTTTAGCGCGCTAGAGGTTGCGGCCGAATTGGGGGTAGGTAAAAATGTCGTCGTGGTGCTGCCCGACACCGGTGAACGATATCTCACGACCGAACTCTTTTCCTATAACGACACTTGAGTTGATAAAATCGAAAAAAAATGCTAAAAAAGCCTGACTGGAACCTTTTTTCCAGCAGGCTTTTTTTAATCGTGCTATGATTATCGATCCACCCATTACATTTATAAAAGGTTAACGATCATGAATGCTCAAACGCCCCCCGATTTTACCATTCAGCGATTAGGCACTCCGCGTTTTGATTCGCCCATGCAGCTTTCGCATGTCAAGAACGACAAAATCGCGAATTTTGTCGATGATTCCGAGCGGATTCTTTTAACCAATTCGGCCTCCGTCATCGACGAATGCATTGAGCGTGGAGAAAAACCGCTTTCATTCGAAGCCGCCGGCCCCAGAGAACGTATCTTTTTCAATCCCCCCGAGGTTAAAGCCGCGATCGTCACATGCGGAGGATTATGCCCCGGCCTTAACGATGTGATCCAAGGAATCGTCCATTCGCTGTACTTTCACTACGGTGTCAAAAAAGTCCTGGGAATTAAATACGGTTATAAAGGATTGACAGCGCGTTCCCAACTCAAACCGCTCGAACTGACTCCGTCCAGTGTCGAACATCTCCACACGCGGGGAGGGACCGTGCTCGGATCGTCGCGGGGACCGCAGCCGGACAAGGAGATCATCGATTTCCTTGTCATTCACGGGATCAACGTTCTCTTTGCGATCGGTGGAGACGGAACCCAGCGCGGGGTGATTGACTTGACTCGCGAAATCGAAAAACGCAAGTTGAATATTTCCATCATCGGCATCCCCAAAACCATCGATAACGACATCATGTATACCGATCGCAGTTTTGGTTTTGAAACGGCTTATTCCATCGCGCGGGAGGTCATGCTCAGCGCGCACGCCGAAGCACAAGGCGCTTATAATGGAATTGTCATCGTCAAACTTATGGGGCGTCATTCCGGTTTTCTCGCCGCCACTGCATCGTTGGCCAGCGGAGAAGTGAATCTCACGCTGACCCCCGAAGTTCCCTTCGATCTGGAACAGCCCAATGGCATTCTCCCCTATTTGGAAGAGCGAATTCTCCGCCGTCACCACGCCGTCGTCGTCGTCGCCGAAGGCGCCGGACAAGTGTTAGTCAATCCGGAACCACATAGTGAGAAAACCGATGCATCAGGCAACGTTAAACTGGCCGATATCGGCGTTTTTCTCCACCAGCAAGTCAAGGAATATTTCGCCCGGCGTGAACTCGAAGCCGAGGTTCGGTATATCGATCCCAGTTATATCGTCCGCTCACTGCCAACGATTCCTTCCGACCGCATGTTCTGCATGGAACTGGCTTTCAACGCCGTCCACGCCGCCATGAGCGGACGCACCGGGGCGATTGTCGGACATTGGAACTCCTCCTTCACCCATCTTCCCGCCGAAGCGGCCACCTCTCAACGGAAATCGCTCGATCCCGAAAGCGATCTTTGGCTCTCCGTTCTTCAAGCCACCGGCCAACCGAACCAGATGATTAATAAGTAAAGTGATTGTCAGCAATGAATTTGACCTATTTATTCTCAAATCCACTTCCCGAAATCCGCGCGAAATCTCCAATGAATACATCCATGCAATCGTTCAACGGGTTATACTCGCGGTATTCTATCTTATTAGGATTACATCCTTCCTGAAACCTACTATAATCTTAATGTGTTCGTCACTATATAAAAACAGAATTTTAGTATCAGGATATTGGATGGAGTGTATTCCTAATGGCTGGTTCCCCGGATCACGATTTCGATGAATCAACGATAAGCCAGATGTCAACGGCCCTTAAAGCCGCTCAGATACTCGAGAAATCACGAGCGGAAGGCATACCTATGAATGAACTGGCTCTGGTCAATCAGGGTGGAAAATCCAAATGCGTCACCCAAAAAGAGAAAGAACACATCGATAAGACCCGCCGCCAGGATATTATTAAAAAACTTCGGCAGCGAAATACCCGGGGAGACAACTCTCTTACTAAAGACATTGCTGCTCGTATTCAAAGTTGTCAGGAAATGCTGGAATACATCAGTTTTTCAGGATCGATGTCGGCTAAGGATATGCTGGTCATCCGCCGCAATCTCGAAAGTACGAACAACCGGGCCGCCAGTCTGATTAAGGAAGTCACCGTTTTGGAAACAGCAATCGAACGGAAAAAAGAAGCGGATGAAGTGATTTCGGATTTTGAAAAAGCATCCGCTGATTTGATGACAGCCATTAAGGAGCGTCAATTTGCTCAAATCACTGAACTTCGAGCCTATTGCGAAGAAAAGATGCCTATATATAACTTACGTCAAAAACGGCTGAAACCTTATCTGAATCAATGTCGTCAGATGCGGATAAAATTCATCGCCGAAAAACGGACGATTATGCAGATGCAATATCAAGTGTATTCGCAGGTTGTCGAGATTATTGCCCAGGATCAGCTGTCGGGGAAATTTGCTGGCTTTAAAGAGGAAGCCCTTCGTTCCAGTACGAAGGCGATCGAGCAAGTCCGACACTACCGAACACAGGGGAAAGCCCAAATCAACTCATTATCCAAACCGCTTGGAAAGGTTTCACTCTCCTTTATCTCGGATATTGAAGACGAACTGAATAAGATCGATGAGAGTTTTCTTTCAGTTATGGCCCAAGAAATGGCTGATTTGATTTCATTACTTCGTGACGCCCGGATAACTGCCAATGAAGAGAGTATTGACGTTGGAGAAGGGGCCGAAACCAGACGCATGGCGTACCAGGAAAAAGCGGACAAACAATAACAGTGATCGGCGGTTTTTTCTATCACATCAGAGGACGAATACGAATGAGATAGAAGAATCATTCTTTGGATTGTCTGAACTATTTTTTTAACATTTTTTTGAAGTAATCCACACGAACACGTAGAATGGAAAGCAGGACTTTCCCGTCGTGAACGCCATAGCGGGATCGTTCGCCGTCATGCGGGCAAATAGAATGGAGCGGGATTCTATGACGGTCCGGTAAAAAATCAGACCTTGCAGACGAAACGGCAAGATATCGGTATTCATAAGCAAATCAATATACTATTTCTTGTAGTCACTGAACGGGTTTTCAACTTTTTACCGTTTCGTTTTGGTCCTGCGAACGGAATTCAATTGTGTCGGATAGCACTCTCAATTCGGAAACATCTGATCGAAATTACTTAATCCAAGCGCTGGAAAATCTCCAGGAAAAAACCCAAAAACTGATCGCGCAATTGGAACCCCAACCCTGTTCCCCAGAGATCGTATCCAAACTCCGTGACTGTGACCAATTCGCGGAGCAAATGCACAAATGGTGCGAAAATTTACCCAAACAACGCATCTACGAAGCGGTTTTTGCCCTTCTTCGTCAAGTCGACCGCCTGCTTGTGAAATCCGCCGAATCGGGAATCGTTCTTCCTGATTTCCCTTGCACGGGGAAAAAAACACTAACCGCACCCAGCCTGATCGAAATCGCCGTCGAACTCGGTCCTCCCATAAAGATCAGTACGGACCACATGGCCGCTTTTGTGTGTGTCCCGCCCGGTTTGAGCCATGTGTGGACGGAAGCGGATATCAAGCAAGCATTGGATCGGAATGGGATCACTCACGGGATCGTTGACGCTTCCCTCGCCAAATCGCTGGATGAACGATGGGCTGGGAAATACGTTTCCGCCGCTTTAGGCCAGCTTCCGAAAGCCGGTCAATCCGCTGAAATCGGAAACTGCACTCAACTTTACATCCCCTTCTTGGACTCGGAGAAAAAAAACGACCGCATCACGAAGAACGGGAACATCCATTTCTTTGTAACGGTTCACACCAAACAACCGCTCTTTCGGAAAATCCACGCCAGCGGTGGCGAGCACGGTTTCGACGTATTTGGAACCAAAATCCCCAGCCTGGCCGGTCTGGATCTCTCATTCCCGCGGATTCCGAATTGCATTCTCAATCCTGAAGGGAATGAACTTTGGTCGGTCGTCAACGGTTTCGCTTACATCGAAGACAAACGTCTTACAGTCTCTCCTTCGCTCATCGTAAAAAGAGATGTGGATTACGCATCGGGCGCGGTCAAATCCATGGTCGCCGTGACCGTGATGGGAGATGTGAAAGCCGGTTTCGAAGTGGCCTCCGGATCGGACATCGCGGTTGAAGGAACGATTGAATCCGCCAATATACAAGCCAAAGGAACGTTGTTCTGTCACGGAGGGATCGATGGCGGAGACGATCGAACAACCGTGACAGTTGGGAAAGATCTCTTCGCGAAACATCTCCGTTCCACTGACATTACTGCCGGAGAAAACGTGACCGCGCAAGGCCCTATCGAACGATCGGTCATCAGCGCCCGGAACGTCACCGTTGCTGGAGATGACGGACGGATCGTTGGAGGACGAATCAAAGCCTGGCACGTCGTCAGCGCCTTCGAGATCGGCTCGAAAGACGGCGCGCGCACTCAAATCGTGCTCGGCGGGGAACTCAGTTCTCTCCGGGCCTCTATGGATGAACTGGACAAGTCCTTGAAGGAAAAAGAGGAAAAGCGGCAAGAGAACTTAATGATACTCAGAACGATAAAAACGATGAAATTCGGAAAAGCCGAGGAGGAATCGGAGAAGATTAAAGCGGATGTAGCCGCGTTGAATATAAAGATCAAAGCGCTTAAGGAAAAAATCACCCACATCTCGAAAGAAATCGCCGACAGCGAGTCGGCCGAACGCATGGTGTGTGCTCGAAAAGCCATTTATCCGGGAACCGTGATCCGCATCTTGGGGCGAACACTCAATGTCAGGGACGAACTGGGCGCGGCCACGATCATCATGAAAGATGGGAAGTTGGTTACCGTTCCCAATCAGGAGCGCTCAGAATGAAAAGACCACAACGCAGTTTGAGCGTTCAAGTCCAAAATATGTCCCTCTCCTCCCAGCTTCGGGGTGAAGTGACGAACGATGACGAAAATCAGGACGAACGTTTCTCACGAATTATTCGCGATGGAACCGCCCTCGATATTCGAAATACTCTTCTCGAAGTCCGCCGGGATATCAATAACAACGCCCGAATGGGCCGATTTACGAAAAACAGCCTCCAACTGACGAAAGAATTCAACGAACTTGCCACCGCGTTTCTGGAAAAGAAACTCAGCCTGGAGAAAGTCGAAAACAGTATCGAAACACTCCGATCCAGCGTCGGCGACGACGATCTCAATCCTGCGATCCAAGCCGCTCTCGATCAGGCGATCGAAAAGGCGTGCGAACTAAAGAACCAATGTACTTCGATTCCCATGCGCATCATTCAGCTTCGGGAACGAATCGACCAACAAGTCGAAACCGATAAAACCACCGAAAAAGGGCTTCAGGAAACCCTCGAGCGCTGCCTCAAATATCTTCCCAAGTTGGAACGGGGAAAAGTCGCCTCCACCGCCTCCCATCAAACCGCCAACATGAATATCGAGCAGCGGTTAACTTTTCTGGCTCGGTTGATCGAGCAACTGGCGGAAAAGGTTCCGTCGATTCGAGAGGTGGAGATTTCCCGCTTGATCGAGGATGCGCGAAAAAAATTCAGTTTCCACGATCACCAGGCCGCGCTCGAATGCCTCAAGCAAGTCTTTCAATTCGACCGTAAGAATGTTCCCGCCCACCGGATACGCGCCGATATCTACAAAGAGATGGGCAACCAAGTCGCTTACCTCTGCGAACTGCGAATGATTATCAAGATCGACACTGCCGAAGGATTCGATTTTTCCCGATTGGCCAACGAGATTCTCAATGCGAACGGCAAAAAAGACGAAGCCTGCCAGCTCATGGAAAAGGCAGTGGAAAAAAATCCCTCGCCCGACTATCTCGAACAACTCGGCGATCTCTCGTCTCAATTAAAAATATGGTTCCGGGCCATCCATGTTTTCCAGCAATATTTGAAGAAAAGCCCCAAACAACCGCGTATCATGCACAAACTCGGACGCGCGCTGCTTGAGAATAAACAGGAAGACGAGGCGTTCGAGACGCTTCGCACGGCTATCGAGTTACAAGATGATAATTCCCATTCCCGCGTATGCACTGGGCGCATCTTCCGCAAGCAGGTCTCTCCCGTTCAGGCCGAAGAATCATTCGCGCGGGCGGTGGAATTGGACGAAGAAAACGCCGATGCGTATTACTGGTGGGGGCTGATGCAGTTCGATCGTGGTGATTTTTCCAAGGCGCTCAAGAACGCCAAGCAATCTGTCAAATTCGATTCCAGCCGTGCCCGAAACCGCCTGCTGTTTGCGAGAAGTTGTCTGGCCGCAGGAGTACCGTCCCATGCCGCCAAAGCACTTGAACCGTCTCTTTCTGGTTCCACCCCAGCCGTGGATGTGCTGCTCACCTATTCGGAAGCGTGCCGTACTGACGGGAATTTAAAAAAAGTGCTGGACACGGTCGGCGCATTTGTTAAACGGTTCCCCCATCAGCCTCAGTTGCGGGCGGAATACGGGCTACTGCTTCTGGAAGATGGCCGCCCCTCCGAAGCCACCGCCTATTTCCAACCAGCCAGTTTCAAGATGAAAAAAGCCGTCGTAGCTTCGGCCTGAAACCTTCCCTCCACCATTGACAGAGAAAGCATTGGAATGCCATGATGAACGCAGCACGATTCAAGAGCCAATTCCCTTTAATTTCGGAATGGTAAACGAAAGGTAAAAACGATGACGACCGATAGTAATCGAAGAGCATTTCTTAAAACGGGAATCGCCTCCGCAGTGGCCCTGGGAACCGTTCAGACCGGCTTGGCGGCGAAGAAAAAACGAAATATTACGAAATCGCTGAAATTCGGGATGGTCTCCGCAAAGGGGAAAGACAAGAAACCGCTCAGCATTCAGGATCGCTTCCAGATTGCGGTGGACGCCGGATTCGACTCGGTGGAGCCGGGGACGGTGTTTAAGCAGAAAGATGTCGAAACTTATATCAAAGCCTCCGAGAAGACCGGATTGAAGATCGACGGAATTATATGCTCCACACACTGGGGTAACCCCCTTTCCGATCCCGATCCCAAAAAGGTTGAAACGTGTATGGAGGGGATGCGTGTCAGCATACGCAACGCCAAGGATATGGGCGGCGATATGGTGCTGCTCGTCCCGGCTGTCGTTACGCCCAAGGTGACGTACAAAGAGGCTTACGAGCGTTCCATCGTCAAAGTGCGGGAACTGGCCGAGTACGCGGAATCGATGAAAATTACCATCGGCCTGGAAAACGTTTGGAATAAATTTCTGCTCAGCCCGCTTGAGTTTTTGCGCTACCTCGATGAAATCGGCAGTCCTTATGTGAAAGCCTTTTTCGACGTGGGAAACATAATCGAATACGGCTATCCCCAGGGCTGGATTCGAACGCTGGGCGATCAAATTGCCCGTGTCGACGTCAAGGATTACAAACGCAATCCCCGCGCTTTCACCCCCCTGCTCAAGGGAGATGTCAACTGGCCTGAAGTCATGAAAGCGTTCGACGAGATCGGTTATGAAGGAGTCTTCGCGGCAGAGGTTCAAGGCGGTAATTTGGAGTATCTGACCGACATCGTCTCCAAACCTATGGATCGGATCATCGCGATGTAGATCGTTACTCGGCTTCGGGAACGTTGTCGAGCTGCTTGAATTGAAACGCCAGAGTGGTTAGAACGACGCAAACCGCGATCGTCACTCCCAATGTGGTCAGCGATACGGTCATCGACGACGGCACGTTGTCGCTGAGCAGTGCCTTAATGCCGGTTTCCGTCTTGTCGTGCGGGAAGATCGATTGCAGGTAATGCTTGATCGTCAGTTTATGCGCCGTTCCCGGAATGTAGGCCGCGAAGGCGTCCCAAACGAAAATGAGGAAAATACCGATCATCAGTGAACGCTTGAAATACGTGCCGATCAGCATCATCACCGCACCGTACACCGCCAATCCCAGGCAGAGCACCCACGTGTCTTTGACCAGCGTGGCGAAATCGCCGAAGAACATATCCGAACCGGGAATGCTGCTCAAGATGGTATAAGACGACCAGAGCGAAAACGTGAGGAGGATTCCCGCCGATGCGACGAACGCCAGATATTTACCCAGAATGATAATCGAGCGTGGCACGGGCCGCAGGCGCAGGAACATCAGCGTTCCCTCTTCGATCTCTTCCGTAAACGTGGACATCCCCTTGAGCAATCCTAGCATGGGGACGATGAATTGCAGGTACATCGAAACACAGAGGATAGAATACGTGATGTAGGGATCGCTTTCCTGGGGAGACGAGCCGGGAGCACCCCAGATCAGATGGAGGATGCGCCAAATCACAACGAGCACCACCGGGAAGAGCACGATCAGGCTGGGGAAAATCACTTTCCGGGTCAGCAGCGAGAGCTGGGTGTTGACCGCAATCAAGGCGGTTAGCGGATAGACGATTCGTTTTTGTAGGTTCATTGTGTTTTTTTCCAGTTTGCTCTGGGCAGGCATATCACCCTCACCCTCTCCCAGAGGGAGAGGGAACATCTACCGTTCCGTCAGATAATTGAAAACCGATTCCAGGTTGTCGTCCAAGGTGACGATCTCCTTAATCGGAAGCGCGTCGTCCAGCACGATCTCCTCCATACGATGGAAGAACGCATCCGGTGAGGTTGTCTGAACGGTCAATTCGTCGGGATCGTCACCGAAACTGATGGTTTGAACCTCCTGACAGGCGACCAGGATATTGGACAGTTTCTGCCGGGAGGGAGTGATAATCCGCACGTGACGCGGCTGTTCTTCGATCAACTCGCGGATTTCCTGCACCGCGCCTTCGGCCAGCAGCAGGCCATTGTTCAGGACTAGAATCCGATTGGTCATCTCTTCGACTTCGTGAAGGATGTGGCTGGAGACCAGCACTGTTTTTCCCTGCTGGCCGTACTCTTGGATGAGTTTGACCGTTCCGGACCGCCATATTGGATCCATGCCCGCCAGCGGCTCGTCCAGAAAAACGATGTCCGGATCGCCGACGATCGCCTGAGCGAATTTCACGCGCTGGCGCATTCCCTTGCTATAGGCGCCGATGCGTTTCTCGGCGGCGTCTTCCAATCCCATTTTGGCCAAACTGTCGCTGGCGATTTTCTTGGCTTTGCTTTTTGAATTCCCGTGAAGACGGGCCATGTAAGTTAAAAACTCGAATCCGGTCAGGCGTTCGTAGAATTTCTCCGAGTCGGGGCAGAATCCGATTCGCTCGTACAATTCGATATGATCCCAGACGGGGATGTCATCCACTTTCGCTTCGCCGGTATTGGCTTGTATCTGTCCGGTCAAGAGTTTTAACAGAGTACTTTTGCCCGCACCGTTCGGCCCCAGGAGTCCGGTCACGCCCGGTTCGATATGGGTCGTGACGCTGCTGACGCCGAGGACTTGGCCGTACCATTTAGAGAGGTTGCTGATTTCGATCGATGCCATCCGATTACCTCACGATCTCAACGGCTTGGATTTGCCGCCTCAGAATCCACACACATAACAGCATCACAAGAACGAGCGTTCCCACATGCCATCCCCAATGCAATTCTTCGTAAGGCAAATCTGTCTTGAAAATCACGGCTGAAAGCTGGTTCCAGATATGCTGAAGCGATAAAACCGACCAGGGATGCTCGCCCAACGCTTGTTCGATGAGTGGATGACGCATCATACCACGCAGGATATTCGCTGTCGTGAACGGCATAAAGTAAACGACACAGAACATCACACCCGCTGTCACCTTGCTTTTCGTCGATGCCGAGATCGCCAGAATGAGAAACACCAGGGGTAAAACGACTACGTGGGAAAACAGCACGATTTGAAAGATCAATTCCCGGTTGGCCCAGAGGTAATACCAGTTCTCATTGAAAAAGGCGTAGAGAAACATCAGCAGCAAGGCCGGGATCAGGGTGACCAGGTACAAATAGAATAGAACGATCGCCCCTTTGCCGAAAAGATAATCCAGCCGGGAAATGGGTTTGGACAGATAAAGCGCCAAGGCTTTGGTTCGTTTGTCAATTGCGATGACGCTCGAACCGGAGAGCAGCGTCATGAGGAAACAAGCGAAAATTCCGGGAATCGTCGACTGGAGCATGAGAAAATCGTGATAGAAAGAAGCGTCGATGACCAGGATATCTTCGACCATTTCTCTTGGGAAACCCATATATTGGAGCAAATCGAGATTCGCGGCGAGATAGATACGCACGGCGCTGATAAGAAATACTGAAAGAGAAAAAAATAGTGGGAATTTGAATCCTTTGGCTTTCCATACCTTCCGAATTCCCCGCCCGGCGATAATCAGCCAGGCCAGAGACCGGGGGCGGTAGACACCTTCGTAATGGGTGTAGGTCTGTTCGTAAACGGGCACTGGAAAACTCCTTCTTTAAACTTGCTCGATCGCCGAGGAGAAAATTTCCTGCAATGTCATCTCTTCGCGTGTCAAGTGACGAACCTGGACGCCGGATTGCCGCGCAGCTTCGAAGATCAGTTCCGGCTTTTCCTGACCTTCCGGCAGTTGGACACAAACGAGACCGTTCCGTTTGGAATCGCACCGTCCGCCCAACCGGGAGATAGCGGTGCTGAACTCCTCCTGATCCCCTTTGACCCGAACCTCATACGCCGTCTGTGCGAGCCGTTTTAGGTCTTGAATTCGTCCCGATGTCGCCAGTTTTCCTTTAAACAGCACCATCACATAATCGCACACGAACTCGACATCGGGCAGCAGATGGCTGGAGAGAATCACGGAGATCCCCTTGTTGTGAGCGACGTCCTTGATGAGTTCCAGCATCTGTTTGCGCCCCTGGGGATCGAGTCCGTTGGTGGGTTCGTCCAGGAAGAGAAGGTCGGGGTCGTGGATCAGGGCCTGCGCCAGTTTGATCCGCTGCCTCATGCCGGTGGAATAGGTGTCCACCGGGCGGTAGCGGGCCTCGCCCAGTCCGCAGTAATGAAGCGCCAAATGCGCCCGCAGCATCGATTCCTTGTGCGGCAGTCCGCACAACAGGCCGCAATAGGAGACGAACTCGACGGCGGTCATGCCTGGAATGTAGGTGTCGTCTTCCGGCATATAACCGATCAACTGCCGCACCTGAGCACCATTCGTGACGGGGTTGTACCCGAACACCTTTAACGAACCATCCTGGACGGGAAGAAATCCCATCAGCGTTTTCAGCAGCGTGCTTTTTCCCGCCCCATTGGGTCCGAGAAGCCCGATCGCCCCCTTGGGCATTGTGACGCTGAGGTCGCGCAGGATTTCATTTCTTCCCAACTTGACGGTTAGATCGGAGATTTCTAAAGCGGTGTTTGATGACATAGTATTGTTATATGGTTATGTATCGATCCAATTTATTTCTTTCGATCGTCGATTTAATGACTATAATCATTTTAAGGGTATAGGGTTCAGGGTATAGGGTTTAGGGGTATTCACTTTCATTCTGAATCCTAATCTCGAATCCTAGTTCCTTAATCATTGATTCACCCCTCAATACGCTCTGGGGGGTACATTCTCAGAACGTATGAGCGTGAATCTCTCTCTTAATACGTGCGAACGTTGGAAAGATTTCAATAAAATTTTTCATTATCGTGAAAATTGGCTGAGGATTTCAAAATTTATAGAAAATATTTTAGTATTTTAATAAAAATTTCCCTGCCGGTCTCCGTATAGGATGATGAACGCGAACGTTCCAAATGACCATACGCGAAAAAAAGGACTAGAAACGGGTCGATCCGATATGAGCGGCACAATAGCGGAAGCCACAATTTCCACGTTCGGCCAGATCGAAGAAACGGCGCTGAATCTCGACGCGCAGTCGCTTCTCCAATGGAAGCAGGGAGATATTCGCGGCTACAATGAGCTCGTCAAACGGTATGAGAAACCACTCTTTCACTTTATCGTCCGCACGATCCGAGACCGCGACGATGCCAAGGACGTGCTTCAGGAAACGTTCGTGCGGCTGTTTCGCTCGAAAGAGAAATTGCAGGAAAACCGCAGCCTGAAATCCTGGCTGTTTACGGCGGCCCATAATCTGTGCATCGATTTCTTCCGGAAACACAAACCGGGACGGGTGACCGCCGTCGATAGTCAAGACAGCGCGTTCCAATCGATGGCCGATAGCAGTTCCATCGAAAAACCGGCCCAGCCGGATGCGCTGTATCAGGAAAAATGGGTGCAGGAGAAAATTATTGAGGCGATTCAAACGCTTCCTCCAAAACAACAAATGGTGATGACCCTGCGCAGCTGTAAAGAGATGTCACTGAAAGAAATCGCGGACGTGATGGAGTGCTCGGAACGAACCGTCGGCACGACGCTTTTCGCCGCGCGCAAGAAATTGATGAAAATGCTGAAACAAACACTTGAGGGCCAAATCGGAGAAGCATTATTCGCTACCGTATCCGAATAAGCCATGAGGTATCGCATCATGAATGAGAAAAATCATCTGACATTACGCCAACTCTCGCTCTATTACGACGGTTTGCTAGAGAAAGACGAAGCCGAAGCCATCGCCTCGCAGTTAAACGGGGACAAAACGGGCCAGGAGACGCTGCGTTTCTTCGAAGGGATCGACGATTCCCTGCAACCCGAACTCTCCGAGGACGAAATTGGAGACTTTCTCGGCGACACGCTCAAAAACGTCCACGAACGGTTGATCGAAGAAGACCGCCACACACGCACGGAACGCCAATCGATCTTCGATTGGTTCTTCGCGCCCCGCAATCTGATCGGCGCGCTGGCGGGAACGATGCTGCTGTTCGCGATTTTCACCTCCATCGATCCACGCCATATTTTCAATCCCGTGCCGGAGGATGAACCAGCAGTGGCCAGCGCCGTCCAGAAAGAAGCGATCATCGCCGCCGCCGAGTTTACGAAATCCGTGTTTGGAACCGGGGTCGAGTACGCCAAATCCAAAGCCGAGCCGCTCGGTGATTCCATCGCTTTACTGCCGGATCGATCCACCGATGTTCAGCAGGATGAATCCGGAGATCCCACGGCAGAAGCATCGATCGCCAGCAAACTGCTGAACCGGTCGGACACGCAGCAAATCGCGTTGGGAATGGGTGTTTCCGTGCTCTCGATGGCCTCGGTGTTTTAACGGATTGTTGCCCATGAAATATTATCGAGGTAATAAAAATTTACCTATTCGTTGACGTATTCATGAATAACCGTTCATCAAGAAATCAATCCAGGAGTAGGATCATGTTGAAAAAATATATCGGTGTTTTGTGCTTCTCGGTTCTGGCGGCGATTGCCTCACCCGCGGAATCTTCCAGTCCCTTCGACGGAGTGATCCCCGGAGAGGCGCTTATCTATTACGGAAGCGATAGTACGTCCGGAGAATCCATCGAACTCACCAATTTCGAGAAAGCCATGTCGATTTGGGTGGAGACGCTGGACGATTTTATGGAGTGGCGGATTCTCAAAGACGAATGGAATGCGCTATGCGACGAAGTGGGTGTCGATGACGGATTGTCGTCTCTCGTTGGCGAGCAATGGTGCGTGGCATTTTACCCCCTGTTCGAGGGGATTCCCCTTCCCGGCGCCGCACTTTTCGTGACTCAGCCGGACGATCCAGCCCAGGCGGATCGAGCGCTGACCGAATTGTTCAAAGCCGTTGCACAAAAGATTCCGGTTTTGACCAAGGACAAGGACGATTATCACGGCCATTTGATCCAATCGCTATACGGCCCCGGTATGTTACCTGGATTGGGTCTCTATTATTCCATTGAAGAATCGAAAATTTTCATCTCCAACCGCAAACCGCTTCTGATGAAAGCGATGGACCGTCTTGACGACGGTGAGGATTTCCTGAAAGACAATGAGACCTATCGTGAAGCGATCTCGCACCTGCCCTCTGACCGGTCCAGCACCTTATTGGTCGATACGGGCGAAATCTTCCGCATGGTCCAAATGCTCACTCAAAATCTCCACGCGATCGAACTGTTAAAACAGATCAACCCGAAGATTTCAACCGAAGAAATTGAACAATATCTGCCCATCGTCGATCGAGTGATTTCATATCTCAGCATCGTCCAGTGTTTCGCGTCTGGAGCGACGATTCAGGACGGGAATAAGGAGATTACGACTGGATACGTGAGTCTGGACCTTGAGAATGTGGACGAGACGATCCGGGCAATGTTCACTCGTCCACCCATGCCTTTTAAGTTTGAAAACTATTTACCGCGAGACACGGGAAGCGTTTCCGCCAATAATTTTCCCAGTCTAAAGGATATTTGGGTTATTGCCAATACGATTATGAAAGAGTTTCCTTTCTACGCCGATTTTCAGTCTGGCTTGGAAAAAGTCGAGGATGAATTCGACTTTTCCTTGGAAGAGGATTTATTCTCCTGGATAGGGGACGAGTCGTGTGTGGCGTCGATGGTGCTCGATCTCGAAGCCGTGCTCCCCGTCAATCGCTTCGTCTTTTTCATCCAAATCACCAACGAAGCGAAATGCCGGAATGCGTTCACCAAGTTGGAAAAGGCACTTCAAGAGTTTGGATTACCGATCGCTCCAGCCAAAGAAGATTACCGGGGCACGGCGATTACGGCCTACGGCCTGCCCCTGCCGATGATTCCCATCACTCCCACTTGGTGTATCCATGATGGAAACCTGATCGTCACGAGCGACACCGACCTGCTGCGGGAAATGCTGGACGTGAAAGCGGGAACCCGCCGGGGAATCGGGCGCAACCGCTTTTACAAGTTATTGAAAGACGGTTTGTCCCAAAAGGCGACGATGTTCTCGTTCCAGGACACGGAATCGGAGTTTTACAATCTTCGGGAAGGCTTGAAGCGAATCGGATCGATTTCCGAACTCGGCCCGTTGCTTTCCGGCGAAAACCAAATGCTCCCCTTCATGGTTATCGATCGGATATCCTACTTACTCGGTTGTATTCAAATCATGAAAGCGAACACGCAGCACGCCGTCATCACGGAAGATTCCATCACATCGACCCGTGTGTGGCTGTATCAAGACCTTCGCTACGTGCCCCCGGCCGACACGATTCGGCGGTATAAAGTATCGCTGCTGGGACTGAAAGGCCTGGTGGCCGCCCTGGGGGACTGGTGCGTGCAAAACGGCGATAAAAAACGGGCCATCCGATTGTACGAAACGCTGTCGGACTTTTATCCCGACGAAGGGCCTTACCTGTCGATTCTCGGCGATCTCTACAAAAGCGAAGGAAGAAACGTCGAAGCCGCGCTCAAAGCATTCGACCGGGCGATGGAACGTATGCCGGAAACCGCTTACGTTATCGGACGGGAAGCACTTCAAGAATCAAGTGCCGATGAGATTATCGAACGGGTTCGGGCCGCCGCCGAGTATACCGCGCGAGTGGAAGAAGACGTGGCGTTGTTCGGCATCGCTCTGGCAAAACGCGACGCGGGGGAATACGAAGCCGCCGAGGCGTTGTTCTCTGAAGTCGTGAAGAAATTTTCAAAATCGAGTGCGTTCGTTTCCCCGGCCCAGCAAGAGTTAGCCGTGTTGAATGAAGGGATTCCAACGGGAGCGATCGAAATCACCCCGGCGCCTTCGATTCAGACCGATTCGGATGTGCTGCTTAGCAACGAGATATGGCGGCGCTGTCCGTCATTCCCGCTTCAAGGAGAAGCCCTCGATGGAATCAATCAAGCCGATCTCCGAATGGCCGGGAATGAATCCCACGTCTTTGTCCAACTCCAAGGCAGCGATTCCGTTGAAACGCGGGACACCGAACGGTTCTTTAAAATCGTTGTCTGTCCGAACCGCGATTATTCCCGCATAACGGAGTATCGAGTCAAAGTCCAGTTCAACGACGGGCGTTACGAAGCGAAAGCCTTCAAGGAAGCGTTCATCGTCGATCCTCACGGTTTGACGCTGGAGGGCAAAAACAAGCGCTCGAACGCAAACAAACCCGATCTACGCCAGATTCTGAAATCAATGGGCGCCGAGGATATCCTGCCGCTCCTCGATTTGGCCGGGCCGGGAGGGAAAGGTAAACCGGGGACCAGCCAAGAGAAGAAAAGCGATTTCATTGTGAGAATGAACAGCACGGAAAAAGATGGAACCGATCACTGGAGCCTTGAGATCGCTATCCCCGTCGAGCCAAGCAAAAAACAAGAACATTTCCCCTGGCTGATCAACGCGGTCCGGATTCTGAAGAACGAGGATCGGGAAGCGGTTCAATCGCTTTCAGCAGAAGATGACCCGGAATCTCCCCTGTCCTGCAAGTGGCTCCAACGATAATTGTAGGGGCAGGCTCTTGTGCCTGCCCGCGTTCTCATCCATTCACCGCATCACAGAACATAAGAGGAGAATGTCCGTTTGGGCCTTCTCCTCATTTTTGTTTTAGAGTAATTTTCAAGAGCAGATTCGTTTTGGGAATTGAAAATGACAAGCCGAATTGAGGGTAATCGCAGGAAAGGCATGATGAACGATTCTTTGTTTTCAAGCATTCAAGGGTATTTGATCGATTTGGACGGCGTAATGTACGATGAGGATGAGTTGATTGAGGGAGCGGTGGAAGCCATCGAGTATTTAAACGAAAAGGGTATTCCCCATCGCTTTATGACCAACACGACGGCCAAGCCGCGACAGAATCTTCACAAGAAAATGGAACGCTTGGGGATCCCCGCCCGCCAGGATGAAATCATCAGCCCCCCCTCACTCGCGGCCAATTATTTACGTGGGCAGGGGAATCCATCGTGTTATTTGGCCGTGCAAGAGGAAACGAAAATCGAGTTCGCCGAATTTCGTGAGAACGAAACCGATCCCGATTTCGTCATTGTCGGGAAGATACGGGACCGGTGGAATTACGCCTTGATGAACCAGCTGTTTCAGATGATCGTCGGCGGATCGAAACTGATCGCCTTGCACCGGGACCGGTACACGCAAGGAGCCAAGGGGCTGGATATCGAATTCGGGGCGCTGATCGCCGGTCTGGAGTACTCAACCAGCTGCAAGGCGATGACGATCGGAAAACCGGAACGGGCGTTCTATCGACACGCGATCGATCATATCGGGCTGCCGCCAAACCGGATCGCGATGATCGGAGACGATTTCATCTCGGACGTTCAAGGCGCTCAGAACGCCGGGATCAAGGGGATACAGGTCAAAACGGGAAAGTACCGAGAAGACCTTATCGCTCGATCCCCAGTCACGCCCGATGCGATTATCCCATCCATCGCCGATTTGCCGCAATCGATTAAAACCAGCATTAAGTCAGTCCATACAAACGAAAAATAAGGCTTGGTTACAGTTTTTTACATAAAAAAGTTGAAGTTTTCCGGCGATTGTGAAATAGTAACCATAAAGAAGGGGGTTTCGATCGATGCTTTCTCACGGAAACAAAAGAATCATTCGGTACGCGCTGATCATCGTACTCATCGGCGGGGCCATTGCGTGGTATAACAATTTCAAGGAGTATCCGTACTGCACCATCGAGCATCAGGACATCAATACGATCAAAGGCACCAAACCGTTTTGGCGCTACGGCCTCTCCAAACTGATCACCCAGCGCCGTGAGTTGAAGGGAAATGATACCTACGCCATGTACATCTTCGTCGGCGACCACGATGGGATTGCCTCCATCCGCCTGACGATAGACGGCGTCACCTATCCGCTCAACGATTTCGTGCCCAACACCACTGTATTCGAGACGGATATCGAGGGCGACAAGCGCTTCGGGCTGCATAAATACATGATCGATGTGGTCGACCGCAAAGGGAAGAAAAGTCACGCGGAAGCTTATGTCAAAGTTTCACCGCTCGCTGGGGTGGGATTAGGTGGAGGGATGATCTAAGAACGGCAAACATACCAGTTAATCCTGCTCGCGTTCGCTTTCCGTCGAGGGGGAAACGGGTTCGTCCGGCTCACGGAGGAACCAGCGTGGAACGGGAACCGGCAGAAAACGCGAAAGCAGCATCAATACTCCCACGATAATCACCAACAACGTGATTTCCGTACTGGAACTGACGTAACCCAGTTGACGCAGAAGGGAAAAGACCGTCGCGATCATCAAAAAAGGCCCCAGGACGAACGTGACCTTATCGAATCCGAAAACGAACGGCGTCAGAATCCCCAACATGCCCAGTAAGAGCGTAAAAATCCAATCGACTTGAGGCACGATGTTCTGAACGTTCAGAAACGACCCGATTCCAAGCGTCACGATCAACTATAATGTACCCCAAAATTCGGACAGTGATTTAAGGTGGGAAACCTCGAAGC
>CAZSIZ010000035.1:0-28232 GCA_964606645.1 uncultured bacterium | reverse complement strand
TATGGGTGACCTTCCCGAACCCAAACTCGTGCACAGATTCTTGTGAGGAGCCAAATTCATATTAACGATCTCACGCAACATGTGAAAAAAAGAAAGAGAACATAAAGTTGAATTTCTGGACGAAATTAAGGATATACCCGTATAACAATCATTCCATCTTGATTAAAAAATCTCGGTGGAAGTTCTACGGAACTAATCGGTTCTATGAAATCTTCTCTTGCAACATTATTTTACAAACCGCATAATAGAAAAAAATGGGTTTATGGTTTGGGAAACATACGATATATTATTCACAACCAATAAGTTTCAAGATCGCCCAATCGAGGGCCATCTTAATCCTTTTCAAAAAGTGGGAGAGAAACAATGAGTTTAAACCGCACTGTTCGAGGTCTGTTTATCCTAATTCCAGCCTTATGTATCTTTCCGTTTAACGCTTCCGCCCAATATTCGGACCAGAATCCGGTAAGAACATACGAAGGACACATCGGCGGAGTCAATTCCGTCATGTTTTCTTCCGACGGCTCCAAAATCTTGACGTCAAGCAGCGATATGAAAACCCAAATCTGGGACACCGAAACCGGCGAGGTGATCCAGACGTTTACCGGGCATCAGAATGACGTCTGGTCGGCCGTGTTTTCTTCAGATGATTCCACCGTTCTGACCGGAGGCGGAGACACAACGGCGATCCTGTGGAACGCAACCACTGGTGAAACGATCCGGACATTTGCCGATCATAATTTCTCCATCAACGCCGTCGCTCTCTCCCCCGACGGGACAAAAGCACTCACAGGAAGCGGCGATAATACGGCCATCCTGTGGAACGCAACCACCGGTGAATCAATCCACACCCTTACGGGCCATGATGGTTGGATTTTGTCCGTCGCATTTTCTCCCGATGGAACGAAAACCCTAACCGGCAGCGATGACACGACCGCCAAAGTTTGGGACGCAAATACCGGTTTAGTGCTCCAAACACTCAGTGGCCATTCGGACTGGGTCTATTCCGCCGTCTACTCGCCGGATGGGAAGAAAATCGCAACCGGCAGCTACGACGGTTCCGTCAAAATCTGGGATGCGGAAACCGGCGCGCTTATCAAAACCCTGTCCGGCCATTCCGACGCTGTTCTCTCGGTCTCCTTTTCGCCCGATGGAAAATATATCATCAGTGGAAGCGACGACGGAACCGCCATCCTCTGGCATTTGGACATGGGAATCAAGCTTCGTTTGTATTCCAAAGACCGAGTATACGGAGTGGCCTTCTCCCCGGACGGTTTGACGGTCCTTACGGGTGGGCCGGATCATACCGCCAAACTCTGGAATGCATCCACGGGCGAGTTGATCCGTGTTTATTCCAGCCATTCGGGAAGTATTACCCAAGCCCTCTTCTCAACGGATGGAAGCCAAATCCTGACAGGAAGCAGCGATACAACCACCAAACTTTGGAACGTGGAAACGGGTTCGGTCGTAAGCACATTTACGGGACACACGGGATCAATAAACTCGGCCGTCTTCTCATCCGATGAAACGCAAATTTTGACGGGCAGTTCGGACAAAACCGCCAAACTCTGGAACGTCAGCACCGCGCAGGTGGTTCTCACTCTTCAAGGACACACCGAATCAGTCAACAGTGCCGCCTTCTCGCCGGACGGAACGATGATCCTGACCGGGAGCACGGATAAATCCGCCAAACTCTGGAATGCCTCGACCGGCGTGCAAATTCGTGAGATGTTCCAACTAACCGGCGAAGTGAAATTCGTTGCATTCACCCCTGATGGAAGTGAAGCCCTGACCCTGAACGATGGCGTGATTACCTTCTGGGATCCCAGCACGGGTTTATCAATTCGCACGATCTCCGACAGTGAAGAATCTTTCGCAGACGTCACTTATTCAACCGACGGAACTCGTCTCTTAACACTGGGTTCACAAAATACGATCAAACTATGGAACGCTTCGTCGGGCGAGTTAATCAAAACCTTTTCGGGAGATGTCGGGATGGTGACGTCGCTTTCGATCTCCGAGGATAATACCCGCTTTCTAACAGGAAATACGTCTTCATTGGCCAAGCTATGGGATGTTTCAACTGGAGTGGAGATTCAGTTCTTCAGTGGACACACTTTCTCTATCTCCGCCTGTGCCGTCTCACCCGATGGCAAAAAGGCGCTCACCGGCAGCGGCGACAACACCTTGATGCTCTGGAATATCGAGAGCCTTGACGTGCCCACATCCACACCGACGATCACACCGACGCCAACAGCAATCCCGCCGACCGCCACTCCGACACCGACCGTCACTCCGATTCCGACCGCCACACCGGAAGGTCCGACACCAACACCCCGCCCCCCCAAAATAATGGTGACTTTTTCGAACACGGTGACTGTTTATGACGACACGTCATCATCGGAAGCGCTAAACGGTAAAACAGATTACGACGAACACGATGGACGGCAGCTGGTCATTGATTGGAATGTCGATGATTCCGAAGTAACCGACTGGCACGTCTACGTTCAGACCGATATGTACGGATTTTTCTACCTGGGACGCACAGGTAACGGAACAACCAAAACCCTCCAATGGCCCGGCAGCCAACACATCGACACCAAGCTAAGCGGCGGTCCGTCGTTTGGTCATTCGTATACGTTCCAAGTTTACGGTCTGCGTCCCGATGGTGGATACACGGTCGCCACACAATCCAATCCCGTCGGTTACAACATTGTCGGAGCACCCGAAGCACCGATATTCACCGTTTCCAATACCTCTCTTCCGGTCGGCACGTTTTTAGTCACGGATGATATGTTCGATATAACTGACCTCCAAAGCGCAACCGACACGGACAACAGCGATCAGCGGGCGCTCTTTCTCCGATGGAACGTCGGCGAAAACGATTATACGGTCTATCACGTGTTCGTCAGCGTAAACGGAGGAGATATTAAATTTCTGGGTCAAACCGGAACCAGAAGCATTAATTACTTCCGCTGGAGCAATATCACCATTTTCAACACACACAATGATTATTCGGATGGCCCCCAGGACGGAAATACGTATTCATTTACGGTTTTCGGACTTAAAGCGGCGGGAGGTAATGACTCGGTCAAATCATCCGCGCCGGTAACGTTCAAAGTCGAATAAGGATACAGGGAAGGAGCCAGGGAGAATGCCAAAAACGTCTGCTGTAAACGAGTTGAAACAAATTCCGGGAGTGGGCGATAAACTCGCTGAGGTTTTATTCAATCTGGGGATTCATTCCGTCCGAGCATTGAAAAACCGAAATCCAGAGAATCTTTACCGAAAACTCTGTGACAATAAGGGAATACCGGTCGACCGGTGCGTGCTTTATGTCTTTCGTTGCGCGGTCTATTACGCCTCCAATGAAAAACACGATCCAGAGCGCCTGAAATGGTGGAACTGGAAAGACGCCTGATCCCTATCGTGTAATTCCGGTAATCTATTCATTCAGAACGGCGCCGATTCCGGGGCGATTGGGCATCACCAGCCGCCCCTTTTCCAACTTCATTCCATCGAATGGGTCATCCGACAGAAGCGCCGCGCCATCCAGGTCCAGATAATCGACCATCGGCGCCAGGTGTGCGGCAGCGGTAACGCCCAGCGAACTTTCGATCATGCACCCAAGCATCACAAGCAAGTTATTTTGCCGAGCGAGATCGATCATCTGCCTGGCGCGTGCCAACCCACCGCATTTCGCTAATTTGATATTGATCCCATCGACAATCCCGGCCCATGAAAGAACGTCCTCAGGGCCGTGAACGCCTTCGTCCTGAATAATGGGAATTCCCGTACGGTTGTTTTCACGGATTCGCCGGTAGCCGTCGATATCTTCACTCGAAAGGGGTTGTTCGAGCAGCCGCACGTTCCATTCGCAAAGCTGGGGCAAGTATTCAAGCGTTTGTTCCACAGTCCAACCTTCGTTGGCATCAACATATAAGGTTTTACCGACCGTCCGGTGAATTTCCGCTATCGCTTCCAGATCGCCCGCTCCCCCCACTTTGACTTTCAGGACCGGATACGCTTCGGCCCGTTCCACTTTGCGCATGACAGAATCCAACGAATCCATCCCAATGGTAAAAGACGAAACGGGGTGATCCTTCCACGACAATCCCCAAAGTTGATAGAGCGGCTTCCCGGCGGCCTTTCCCCACGCGTCGTGCAGAGCCAGATCGATGGCTTCAGCCACAGCGCTTTGACCGGGATACCGTTCCAGCAATTCGGAAACAACGACTTCGATCGGCCGGGAAAGATCGGGACACCCCGATAACCATTCCCGCGCTAAATCCAACATTTCATCGACAGACTGTCCTCGATAATCAACCGGAGCGCCTTCTCCCCAGCCATCACCAACATTCACAACGAGGTTACGGACCGTCCGTCTAACTCCCCGTGAAATGCCAAATGGATCCCTCAGGGAAAGTTCTCGAATTTCACAATGATACGTATCTGCCATGATTCCTCTAAAAAAACGAAAGGGGTACGAAACCGTACCCCAAAGAATTAATTATTCAATAAAATCCGACTGTTATGCCCGACATTTTTTGGCCTTTCGAAGAAATTTCTTGGTGCTTTCGACGATCCCTTCGGCATCGATTTTATGCATACCGTAAAGCTCTTTTTCACTGGCCGATTCACCGAATGTATCCTGAACGCCACAGCGTTTGATGGGGACGGGATTCAATTCAGATACGGCTTCGGTAACCGCCGAACCCAAACCGCCGATGACGCTATGATCCTCGACCGTCAGCAGACAACCCGTCTTCTTGGCGCATTCAACGAGAAGCCCGGTATCGAGCGGTTTGATCGTATGAACGTTCACGATGCCCGCATTGATTTTATCATTCGCTAAGAGTTCCTTGGCTTTCAGCGCGTGCTGAACCGTTCCCCCGCTTGCAATAATCGTTATATCAGAACCGGAAGCGAGTTCGACGGCTTTACCCGGCTGGAAACGATACGAGTCGGGATTGACATCCATCAATTTTTGTCGAGTCAACCTTAAGTAAATGGAACCTTTCTTCTCCGCGGCGTAAGCGACCGCCTGCTTCGCTTCGATCTCGTCTGCCGGTTGAATGACTTCCATGCCGGGAATCGAACGCATCAGGGCGATATCTTCAAGTCCCATCTGGCTGTGTCCGTCCTGGCCAATACCGATTCCCGCGTGTGTCCCGACGATTTTCACATTGGTCCTCGAATAGCCGACCGAAATACGGATCGTATCGAAGCGGCCTGTGATAAAACAGGCGAAACTACAGACAAAAGGAATTTTTCCCGATAGCGCCAATCCCGCCCCTGCGCCGATCATATTCGCTTCCGCGATACCGAACTCAAAAAAGCGCTCGGGAAACTTGTCGGCAAAGAGACAAGTCATCGTCGATTTACTCAAATCGGCGTCGAGAACGACAACGTTGGGATTTTTTTCGCCGATTTCAACCAATGCTTCTCCAAAAGCGAGTCGAGTTGCTTTCGCTGCCATGATGTCCTTCCATTATTCCAAATTTTATTATCGTGTTTATACAAATCGAATATTATTCACTCGTCAGGTCTTTAAGTGCTTGTTCCATTTCTTCTTGGGTTGGCGTTTTGCCGTGCCAGCCCGGATCGTTTTCCATATAAGAAACGCCCTTGCCTTTCACCGTTTTCGCCCAGATCAGCGTCGGGCGGTCTTTGGTTTTTGCGGCTTCGTCGAGCGCTTTGAGAATTTGTTCCATATCGTGGCCGTTGATCGCAATAACGTGCCAGTTGAAAGCGCGCCATTTGGCGTCGATCGGCATTAGTGGCATGACATCCTCCACGTATCCATCGATCTGGCCGTTGTTATGATCCAAAATGACGGTGAGATTATCGAGTTTGAACTTACCGGCGGACATCGCCGCTTCCCAGATTTGACCTTCCTGAGATTCACCGTCACCAATCATACAAAAGACATTCCATGAAGCCTTATCGATTTTCGCCGCCATCGCCATCCCAGCCGCAATAGACAGGCCCTGGCCCAACGACCCTGTGGCTGCTTCGATCGCGTCGAACTTAACCGGATCTGGATGACCCTGAAGCCGGGAACCGCATTTGCGTAAATCGATCAGCTCCTTTTCGTCCAAGTAACCCGCAAGCGCCAACGCGGCATACCACGCCGGACAGCAGTGCCCTTTGGACATAATGAAGCGGTCGCGCTCTTCCCATTTCGGTTTTTTCGGATCGTGGTTCATCACACCAAACATCAGAGCGGTCACGGCATCGGTGGCGGATAAAGAACCGCCCGGATGTCCGGAACCGGCTTCCGTCAACATTTTTATCACATTTGTCCGAATCGTGCGAGCGTGTGATTTGAGTGTGCTGATATCGCGTGTCAATTGAAAAGCCATCGTTGGATACCTTCTAATCCAGCTCCCGGCGGGGAGCGAATTCGTTAATTCAAAGCGATTTGAAATGCCAACATTTCAAAATATTCAAACCACTCGGATCGATTTGAAAACACAAAGAATAAAGTGAGTTTGCCCCTGCGGCAAGTGTTATAGAATATGATTCAGGATTCAAGATGAGATATTTTAGGAAATACCAGATGGTTTCGTCCATTCTAAGCATCTGAAAACAAAAGATTTACGTTGTCGAAACCTGGTTATAGCGCGTTATTGATTTCACTGGCCCGGTTCATGCGCGATTCTCCGGCTGCGATCCCAATGTCACCATGGCTGACAAGCCCATTGGTCGTATGATAGATCATTCCACGGTGTCCTTCACCGACGGCGTACCACTCCAACGCGGTCTGCGCTTTATCAGGACCGAAACTGTAAAGCAGATAGCCTTCCATCGACCGATGGCCCAATCCGGCTCGGCCGACCCACGTTCGTCCCGGCTGCTCTTCGTTATATTTGAAATTGAAATATTTATAGCATCTCTGTATTTCGAACGACGATCCGAAGCTGAACTTATCCGCCCCACCGAACGGATCCAGCATTTCAACGGTGGAAATATAAGAAACGGGGGTAGTCAGTTCCGTGATGAGAATCAATAAGTCGGCCCCTGGACCGAGGGGATAGCCGTTCCGGTCCAGGCGGTACATTTCCAACGCCGATCCAACCGCTTTCAGATCGCCTTTCACCCTCGCGATTTTCGCCCGTGTCTGTGCGTTCAAAAAGTTAGGAACGGCGATGGCAGCCAAAATCCCGATAATCGCAACCACGATTAATAACTCGATGAGAGTAAACGCTTTTGTTTTCATCCGCTTCCCGGGATTTCCGTCACATTGAATGTTTTTTTCGATCGCCTACAATCATTGTCGGTATATATGGCCTTATTGTCTAGCGGAATTCCAATAAAATTCATAACGAGGTATTAATGATCTTTCATATCGAAGACAAAGACCGGTGGCAGCCGGTACTCAACCAGTGGCGTAGCGAAGGCAAGACCATCGTTACAACCAACGGAGCCTTCGACATCATTCATGCCGGACACATCCGCTTGCTGCGTGAAGCCAAAGAACAGGGCGATGTGCTTGTCCTCGGTCTCAATAGCGATAGTTCCGTCAAGCAATACAAAAGCGAAAAACGCCCCATCGTTCCCCAGGACGAACGGGCCTTGCATATCAAAGCCATCCGCTATGTAGACATGGTTCTCATTTTTAATGAACCGGAAAGTCTCCGCTTTGTCCGAGAGATCAAACCCGACGTCCACGTCAAGGATTCCACTTACGGCTACGACCTGATCGAAGCGCCCATCGTCAACGGGTACGGCGGGAAAATTTTTCTCGTTGAAAGAGACGATCACTCCACGACCAACATCATTAATAAGGTGCTTGAAGTCTATCGCGAAGAACAAGTATGATTTTTTTGAGACATTCTTTCATTCCCTCAAATAATCGCTTTCCTTGGCGAGCTCACTCATAATCGACAAGCAAATCCTTAAATCGCATAAAAAATAATGCGCCCAAAGTAAACATCGCCACACACATTATCACATACGCGGCACATAATAGGGGGTCGGGCCAGGCCGGTCCTTTCGCCGTCCCGGGGTAAAACAGGGAATGACGAAACATTTCTACGACATAAGTAATCGGATTAAAAAAGATGATGACTTTTTGCCAGCCATTATTAACGTTATCAAGTGTATAACAGACCGGTGCCATGAACATCAGCGCGAACGTCGATAACGCAATGAATTGCGCGACATCCTGAAGAAATACTGCCATGACGGACAGAATCCAAACTAAACCGATTAAAAAAAGACACTGAAACAGCAGCACGATGGGCAGCCATAAAACATGAGGCGACAAAAAACCGAACAGCGTAACCAAAATCAGGATGATGCCCAGACCGACGATCTCAGAAATTATACTCACGAACACAACCCGTACCGGGATCAACTCGATTGGAAAAATCACATTTTTTACTAAATGAATGTTTTGCTTTATCGATTGACACCCAGACATCATCGCTTCTGTTATTCCTAAAAACGGGATGATTCCACAAAATAAAATGAGTACGTATTCCGTCACGCTTCCATTGTATCTGAGCTTAAAAATGCCGACAAAAACGAACATGTAGATTCCCAAAAGTAGGGTGGGATACAAAACAACCCAGAACAATCCAAACACTGAACCGGCATACTTCTTGGAAAACTCGATCCGCATGTCGTTCCAAAGAATCGTCCTGTATTTAACCATCAGGAAAATCATATGGCGTATGGCTTGGCTAAAACTGAGCTTCTGATGATTCATAAGGGCAACTGTCCTCTGTGGCCGTTCTGGTTAATCTCTTCTGGTCCTGTAAATCGATTAAACTCGACGATTACGCACTTCATCTTTAACAATATTAATCCTCTTTCTACATGCCGGTCCAGGACCAGGAACTTCCAATGGCGAATTTTCAATTACAAAAAGTTTTTTCTATTATAACCACCACATCATCGAGAAATCGAACATTTCTTCAATCTCGCAATAATTCTCCATACCTGGAAGGCACGCTCACAGTCTGGTAGACTGAATCCTTGATTTTATCCTTTTCCGGGGAGAAGCAACCATGTCCGATGAACAAATTACATCGATCGAAAACGAAGACGTTTACGCAAAACCGGGTTTTTACCGCTGGATCGCACTGATTGGAGGTCTACTCGCGTGGACCTTCGATGGTGTCGAACAAGGCGTCTACGGAATCATGTCCCGAGCCGCACTAAAAGATCTTGTCCCAGGGATTCCCGAACTTGTTGAAAAAGTCGCTTCGTTAACAACGAATGGAATGACCGCCGAAGCAACCGAGATTATGTCCCAAATCGACACGGAAATCGGCTTTTATTTTGGCTTAGCCATGGCCATGTGGCTTTGGGGAGCCGCTACCGGCGGTGTGCTTTTTGGCCGTTTGGGAGATAAATACGGCCGTGTCCGAATCCTGATTTTCGCCGTGATCACCTACTCAGGATTTACAGGCCTTTCCGCACTTTCAAACCATTGGACCCAATTCGCTGCCTGCCGTTTTCTCGGTGCAATGGGCCTGGGAGGTGCATGGCCCCTGAGTCTTGCCTTGATCGTTGAAACATGGCCAGAAAAACACCGTTCCGTCCTTTCCGGTTTAATGGGCGCTGGAGCAAACGTCGGCTTTTTTCTCGCCGCTACCTATTCTAGGATTCTAATCGACATGGATCTGAATTGGCGTTACGTGATCGGTGCCGGTTGCTTTATCGGTTTAAGCAGCCTTTTGGTCATAGTTTTCATTCCCGAACCGACCAAATGGAAAATCTCCAAAGCGAAAAAACAGAAATCCAGGCTGGGCGATCTCTTCACCCCCCGCTACCGCCGGTCCGCAATCGTCGGCAGCCTTCTTTCCACCGTCGCGCTGCTCGGTACATGGGGGTCGTTTCTTTGGTTGTCCACGTATGTCGATCAAACCGCCGAAGGAACGGCGTACCAAGGCAACGCCAAAGCCACAATCGCTCAGTACCAATCCATCGGTCAAATTATCGGCGGCTTCATGGGCGGCGTTCTCGCGGGGATAATGGGCGGGAACAAACGCTCGTGGTGTTTCCTCTGCGTAACAGCATGGGCGTCTGTCTTCGCTCTTTTCTATTTCAATACTGTTTTCAATACGCAGATGATCGTCATGGCCGCCTTCGCCGGACTTTTCGTAACCGCCTATTTCGGTTGGCTGCCCAAATATCTTTCCGAGCTGTTCCCCACACGTATCCGGGCGCTCGGCCAAGGTTTCTCGTTTAATATCGGCCGTGTTCTAGCCGGATTCGGGGTTCTTGGAGCAGGCTACCTCGTTAACTACTTCGATGGCGACTACCAAAAAGGTGCGATGGTCATGTGCTCGATCTACCTGACCGGCCTGATCGTTATCATCTTCGCGCCGAGAACCGGCGGCAAGATGGTCTCCGACGAAGAAGACGAAGCCGCCATGAAAAACGGCACGGCATAAATTCCGATTTCCCAGCAAGTACTGCATGATTGCTGGACGATTCTCTTTCAAAACACCACCAGTGATGAATTCAACTATTCCTTTGCCTTTACTGGACGTACGCAGTCTCCACACGCAATTCATCACATCCAAAGGCATCGCCCGCGTTGTCGATGGCGTCTCTTTCCACGTCAACCCAGGAGAAACACTCGGACTGGTCGGCGAATCCGGCTGTGGCAAAAGTGTGACGTCTCTCTCCATCCTCCGGCTGATCCAACCGCCTGGCCGCATTGTCTCTGGGCAAATTTTTTTTAAGGGACAGGGTTTAATCCATTTATCCGAACGCGAAATGAGACGCAATCGCGGCAATCAGATTTCCATGATCTTTCAGGAACCGATGACCGCACTCAACCCCGTTTTCTCCGTGGGTGAACAAATCGCCGAAGTGTTTCGAATTCATCGAAAAATGAAGCGGCGCGACGCGTTTGACTCGGCGATAGAGATGATGGAAAAAGTACGGATTCCTGCGGCGGCACAAAGGGCGCGTGAATACCCTCATCAGCTTTCCGGCGGGATGCGTCAGCGTATTATGGTTGCGATGGCCTTAGCCTGCGACCCCGTTCTTCTGATCGCCGACGAACCCACAACTGCGTTGGACGTGACCATTCAAGCGCAAATTCTGGCCTTGATGAGGGACCTGCAAGAACGAACCGGCACATCCATCATCCTCATTACTCACGACCTTGGAGTCGTTGCGGAATCGGCCGATCGTGTCGCCGTAATGTATGCAGGCCAGATCGTCGAGGAAGCGCCCGTTAGTCAAATCTTTTCCGAACCGTTTCATCCTTACACACATGGACTCATACGCTCGATTCCCCAGATGACGGATATCGCTCAATCCCGGCTGAACGTCATCCCCGGAGCCGTTCCCAGCCCAGTCGATCGACCCGTCGGTTGCCGTTTTTATCCCCGCTGCGGCGACCGCATCAGTCAATGCGAATCCAATCCCTGTGAAATGATCTCTATAGAAGAAGGAAGGAGCGTGCGCTGTATCCAATTCAAACAGAGCACCGATCAGAAGAAGAAATAAATCGAGACATGCATGATCGCGAAGACGTAAGCACTAGCGGCGATATCGTCGATCATGATTCCGAATCCACCGTGAAAACATTCTAACTGTCTTGCTGGGGGAGGTTTAACAATGTCGAATATCCGTGCCAGAACGAATGCAGGAGCCGTATAAGCCCACCCCGCAGGCAGGAACAATACCGCAACAAAATACCCCGCGACTTCATCGATCGTGATTCGAGAATCATCCTTCACCCCAGTCATCCGCTCAACGATTTCCGCGCAGCCAGTTCCAATAACCACCACAACCGCCAAAATCGCAATCGCAATCGGCCAATTTTGGAAAGTCAGCGCATTTGGAAATAAAAAAGCGTGTAATAACCAGGCAACCAACGCCCCCCACGTCCCGGAAGCGGGTAGATGCCCCGTCCAAAACGTGCTTGCAAGTAGATAGGAAACACGCTGAAGTAGAGTCGCATTGGACAATTCACTGGGTGGAGGAGTAAATTTCGGAATTCGATCGATCATTACAGTGCACAGCCAATCTCTGTATTCACATAACCATACAAATTGTCTTCATCGACGGACGAAATACGAACCGGCGCGAAACGGCCTGCCACAAGAGAACCGCCCTGGACGTATACCTGGCCATCCACATCGGGCGCTTGTCCTTCATAACGTCCCCAATAACCATCGCCTTCTTGGCTTTTTCGGTCGATTAACACTGCCAATGTTTCTCCAATGAATCGCCCGTTTTTAATTCTCGCCCGGTCGGATGCCCACGAATTCAACGCTTGATAGCGTTTCTCTTTAATCCTGCTGGAAACGTGCCCGGGAAGAGTGGCGGCCGAAGTTCCCTCTTCGCGGGAATACTTAAACACACCAATTCGATCGAAGTCTAACCGTTCAAGCAAATCCAACAACGTTTGAAAATGTTTCTGTTTTTCTCCGGGAAACCCTACGATCACCGTCGTGCGAAAAGTCATTTTCGATCGTGCTTCCCGTAGTTTTTCTACCGCCTGAATAATGGGTTTACTTGTCGTACCCCGGTTCATCGCCTGAAGAATCTCCGGGGCGCCATGTTGGATCGGCAGATCGATATAAGAAACCAGTTTTTGACTGCGTGCAAAGAAATCGATCAATCGCTTGTCCACCATATTGGGGTATAGGTACATCAATCGAATCCAGTCGATTCCGTCTATTTGCTCTAGTTCCGTCAACAGTTCGACCAATGCTTGGCGTTTATACAGATCGATACCATAAGAAGTGGTATCCTGGGAAACAATGATGAGTTCTTTCGCGCCACCGGCAGCCAATGCTTTTGCTTCCCGAATAATTTCATCGATTGGACGCGATCGCAGCGTCCCCCGAATAGCAGGAATCGCACAATAATTACACCTGTGGAAACATCCATCGGAAATCCGGAGATAAACCATGTGAGGGGGGGTTGTCAATAAGCGGGGAGCATACGGATAGCTGGGCAAATTGGGATTGACTGGTGGACGCTCAAGAAGATCCCATGCCAATTTCAAAAACGTATCTTTGTCACGAACACCGATAAATGCATCGACTTCGTGCAGATCTTCTTTCAGCTCCTTGCGGTAGCGTTCGACCAAGCATCCGACGACGACCAGCCGTTGCCAGGGATTTCGTTTTCTAGTTTGCGCCAATTCCAGAATGACATCGATCGATTCTTCCTTGGCTGGCTCGATAAAACCACACGTATTGACAATGAGCAGATCGGCTTCTTCTGGATCGTTGACGAGTACCATCCCCGTAATCGAAAGTTTGGCCATCATTTCTTCGCTCTCGACCAAATTTTTAGAACAACCTAAAGAGATCAGGTAGTACTTCAAAACACGTTCCGCTGATTGGGCCGCAGCAAAAGAAGACGTTTCGTATTTCTCCTCCATAGAATAATCCTCAAACTTTTTCGTATGTCTGAATTATAGCAGTGGATTGAATGCGTTCCAATGAAACACGAATTGATCTCTAACGTTCCACTGCAAAAAGTTCCTGATTATTACGCAAATTTTCAATACTCCCAAATAAACGTTTTATTGAAAACCACTTAATAGATGTATGCGAAACGTTGACAAAAACGTTGGACTGCAAGTACCCTTAATAATCTGAATGATTGGAATTCATAACCAAATTCTTTTTCTCAAAATAAATTATGGATGTCATCGACGTAAAAATTAGAGACCGGAGAGCAACCGCTCGATTCCGAGGTGAACCACGGGCTTTTCAACCAAATGATTTATGTCTCGTTGAAATTGACAACGATAAAGAGTTGGCACGCGTTAAATCGGAATCCTATACCTGGGAGAACGAATTCCCTCCAGAAAACGATGTCTTTATTCTGCAAACAGCCAATGATGACGACATTGAAACCGCCCGAAACAACAGAATCGTTGAACGGGAAGCCTTTACCGTCGCGCTGGAAAAAATCAGAACGCGTGAACTTCCCATGGCTCTGACCGCAGTCGAACGGACCATCGATGGAAGAAAGATGCGTTTCTTCTTTACGGCGGACAACCGGATCGATTTCCGGGAACTGGTCAAAGATCTGGCTTATGTTTATAAAACCCGCATCGAGATGCGCCAGATCGGTGTTCGAGACCGGGCCAAAAAAATCGGTGGATTCGGTATTTGCGGTCAGGAATTATGCTGTTCCCGTTTTCTCCAAAAATTTGCACCTATTACCATTCGGATGGCCAAAGAACAAAATTTGGCGTTGAATCCAACGAAAATTTCCGGTTTATGTGGCCGTTTGATGTGTTGCCTGTCTTATGAGGTTGACGATTACAACAGTGCCAAGCGTCTGTTTCCTCGGCCGGGAACCCTTGTTTCAACTTCTCACGGCAAAGGAAGCACTGTATCGATGAACTTCGTGAAAAATACGGTCCACGTCAATTTGGATGAGGGAAAGATAGTAGAATGCAAGCTGGATGATTTGACAATCGTCGGAAAAAAATAAACTCAATCATCCCGCCGTCCAAGAGCGAACTGTACGATTCTCAATCCATAATCCATTCGTAAAATCAAATAAATTCCCCCCAAAACAAGAAAAACCATCCACGCCAAAACCGATACGACCCATCCCAATACTGGTGGCGAATAAAAAAGACGCACTTCCTGAGTTTCTTTTGGTAAATCCAACAGTCTGAACCCATTTTCCGATGTTTCGGTTTTAACGGACAATCGATCCCCATTCATCAGTGAGACTTCGGCGAGCCATCCGGGGTAGGCCCACTCCGAAACTTTCAACCATTCCCTTCTGCCTGGAACATAGGAAAAAACGATTTCGTGTGGAGTCAGTTTCTCGTATCGGATATCTTTATCGGCATTTCGCCAAGGCGCATTTTTAGATGGAAGCACCTTGTTCCACAAAACGGATGACGCCCAGCAACGATTTTCGCTTTTCCGCTCGTAAATCCGAAAATCCCGTCCCTGGTAGATCAACGACAATTTGGGGTGACTGAATGTTTGAAGTGTCAAAACATAACGGACATTGAGCTGATCGAGCACGGGATCGTCGATTTGAGTCAATGGGATATTATCGTGAAACGCTCCTTCCTCCCAACCTTCCATCTGACCGATCGATCGGTTGTAAGAAAGCAAGCTCATTGGATCGTAGCCGGAGATGTTTGGAATTCGCCAAGAGATAAACAGATTGGGATAATCTACCTCCCGTAACGTGGCGACCCGTTCAGGACGAGTCGTTAAGCCCCTCCCTTTCATTACTCCGGCCTCTTGAGGCGCAGTGTTGTGGCTTCTAATCCGGTCCGTTCGCTGCAAAGAGGCGTGGAGATAACCTTTTCCAAAAGTAAAGAGATCGAGACACAGGATAAAAAGCATCGACAACGACAATACCAAACGCGGATACTTAGGAATCCGTCTCGCAAAAAGATAAATCGCAACCGCCGACAATCCAATCAATCCACCGCACGCAAGTGATAATGAACGAATCATATCGGGATCTTCCACCCCATCCGTATTCCGCAAAGATCCGGTTAAATGGTTAAATATCGATGCCCCATAGAAAAAGATCACGATGAGCAGAATGATAAGTCCTGAGATGCGAAAGATATCGATCTCGGACCGCCGCTTTTTTTGCTGCGTTTCATAAGCCAAAACACACAGGCGATCCAATCCCAGGGATGCGAGAACGCAAATGGGTACAAGATAATAAGGAAGGTATTTCGCTGGAGCACGAAAATATCCGAATCCTGGCAATTGATACAAAAACGCGTAAAATGGATTCCCGCGCCCCCACGCGATAAACAGCGCCACTCCCCCCACCACAGCAAGCGGTATAGCCGCCTTCGGCCTCTTCTTACCCACGAAAAACAATGCAACCGCCAGAGCGGGAACGATCACCCCCGCATACGCGCACGACCAATAAACAAAACTATCGTAATGGTTTCTCCCAATGAATGTGCCGTAGTATTCAGGAAAAAAAAGTGTAACAAGACGATGGGGAGCAAATGAAAATTCCGTCGCCGCTTCAAGGCCGATACTAGTCGCACGGTTGGCCCAGCCGAGATACTCCCACGTTGGAAAAAATTGAAATCCCGCCAGCGCAATACCAAACACGAGAAACAATCCCCATGCGATGGTTCGAAATATCGGAACGAAAAAATTAAGCGGCCTTTCCCGTATTGAAGACACGACACCTAAAACCACACACAGCAATACACTGAAAACCAGCGAATAAAACGTCATTTGAGGATGCCCGCAAAGGAAATGCAGGCACGTGATTAACGATCCCACCAAAGCCCACGGCAGTCGGCTTTTCTCCGTCAGCATAAAACCCACACTCGCCCATAACAGCCACGGTGCCCACGCTGCCCCTGCATAGGTGAGATGGTTGCCTGCGGGAAGATGGATCATGGTGAATCCATTCAGCCCGTAAGCGACGCCAGCAATCACCGACGGCAGCGAACTCGCCCCGCAACGACGGGCCAACAGATAAGTCCCCGCTCCCGCCAACCATAAATGGAGCAATAGCGAGAATCCAAAAAAACGTTCCATAGGGAAGAAAAAGAGCAATAAATCGAGAGGATAAAACACGGCAGATTGCATGTTCGCCATAAACGGCGCGCCACCATGTGTATATGGATTCCAGTAAGGAATCTCACCCGCCGCCAACGTACTACGCGCGTAAGATTTCCAGGGGTAGAACTGTACGGCGATATCGCCGCGATGCGGAGACTGCCGGTCCAGAAGAATCTCTTTTCCAAACAGCCCGATAACAGCAAAGACGATCGCAAACGCGATAAAATCCCTTTTCATGGAAACAGTGGGAGGGCGACGCTCCTGCGGAGCCGCTTCTCGGTTAAGTCAAAAAGCAAATATTGATTGTTCCGTGATTTACTGCTTCTGTGTCGGTTTACCCGTATCGGCGATCGATTGGCGCATATCCGTGTCGGATTGAATGTTCTTGAACGTATAATAGTCCATTACCCCGAGGTTACCGCTTCGAAAAGCTTCGGCAATCGCCAGTGGCACTTGCGCTTCCGCTTCGACCACACGCGCGCGCATCTCTTCAACCGACGCGGTCATTTCCTGTTCTCTCGCAATCGCGATCGCTTTTCGTTCTTCCGCTTTAGCCTGAGCGATCTGTTTATCGGCGTTGGCTTGGTCGATCTGCAACTTGGCCCCGATATTTTCTCCGACATCCACATCGGCGATATCGATCGAGAGAATCTCGAAACCCGTTCCGGCATCGAGACCACGGTTCAATATCTCTTTCGAAATCCGATCGGGATTCTCCAACACATTTTTATGCGACGTGGCCGAACCGATTGTCGTGACGATCCCTTCCCCGACGCGGGCAATGATTGTTTCTTCCGTTGCACCACCGACCAGCCGGTCCAGGTTGGCTTTGACCGTCACTTTCGCTTTCGCTCGTAGCTGAATTCCATCCATCGCCACGGCAGCAACCGTATCCTGGCCTTTCTTCGGATCTGGCGCATCAATGACTCTTGGTCGAACCGACATTTGGACGGCATCGAACACATCGCGACCCGCTAGATCGATCGCGGCCGCCCGCTCGAACGTCAAAGGGATGTTGGCTTTGTCCGCCGAGATAAGCGCCTGAATAACTTGGTACACATTTCCCCCGGCCAAGTAATGCGCTTCAAGTTGGTCCGTTAGCAAATCCAGACCCGCCTTCGTCGCGTTGACCAACGGATTGACGATTACACTCGGTGGAACCCGGCGCAAACGCATTCCAATCAAAGAGAAGATCGATACTTTCACGCCCGACATATAGGCCGCAACCCACAAACGGATCGGAATGAAATACACGAACGAGAAAAGAGAAATGATTATAATCAGCGCGATAACGAAATAAACGATTCCACTGTCTCCTGGTGGCATGATAATCTCCTATCAATTTTTTGAATGTGAAAATATGATAAACTTGCTTTATTAAAAACTGAAAATGGTAAACTATACCTTTTCAACCATAATACGATTTCCATCCACTCGCAAAACTCGAATCCGCGTTTTTGGTTCAAGAAATTCACCATCCGTCACGACATCGTATCGCTCATCGTTAATAAGCGCAATTCCAGACGGACGAAGTTCGCTTTCCGATATTCCTTCGCAGCCTTCCAATTTCGCTTCGCTGACGGAATCCGAATGATAGCCATTCTCCTTCGATACTTGTTCTCCCAAAATAACCTTCCGGCCTAGCGAAGTTTGGGGAACAAACTTAAACCAGCAAAAGAACGCGCAAATCGTCACCACCGAACAGATAACCAGAACGACAATTCCCGCATTCGATCCATAATAGCTAAAGCAAAGATAGACGGCGGCGCCTAGCAGGATCGTTCCAATAATACCGATTATCCCGCCGGGAACGAACATCTCCATAAAAATGAGCACAATTCCCGCGATCAGTAATAACGTGATGTAAAAAACCATCGTTGTCTACCACCCCACTACGAGATCGATCGAACGACAATCCGGCGTCCTTCAACCTTGACCACTTCCACGGGAGTATTCAGTTTGATAAAACCCCCCTGGCTGACGACTTCTATCCGCTGGCCTTCAACAACCACGATCCCTGAAGGCCTCAGCGAAGATTTCGCTATCCCACGCTTGCCAACAAACGCTTCCAACGCTTCATCGGCAGAATGATATCCGTCTTCCCGTTCCTCTCGGCTGCGTAAAATCAAAAGGTTTCCAAACTCGGTTTTCGCGGCAACCGGAAATAAAAACGGTAATGAAAAAGCACCGATCATTCCAGCCATCATTGTTCCAGCGGTAATTAATAAGGCCTTGCTGAACCGGGTCCAATCAAACGTCTCTGGAAAATGGGGACTGAAAATCGGTAAATTAACCTGCACAACAACGACCGAAACAATGATACAAACGATCCCCGCAATGCCTGACAGCCCAAATCCGGGAAAAACAAATACTTCCAATGCGATCAAACCGCAACCGATAATAAAAAGCAACGGCGCTTCCCATCCAGCCAAACCAGCGATCGTATGTCCCCATAGAAAGAGAACTAACGCCAATATGCCCAATACCCCCGGCAGCCCAAAGCCAGGACTGCGAAATTCGATAAAAATTCCAAGAAACGCCAGCGACAACAACAGGCTGGAAATCCCGGTACTGGATAAAAAACGGGCGATGCGTTCAAACGGATGTTCATTGCGGACGATAAATTCCGTATTTTCCAATCCAAGATAGCGCAATACATCGGCGCGATCGTTCACGATAGCGGTAATAAAACCGTACTCGACAGCCTCTTTCGCAGTAAACGTCAGTAATTTTCCTTTTTCCGTGATGTATTTCCCCGGTTGATTGGGATCTTCGATTTCAATATCTTTATCCACCATTGCTTGTGCGATCTCTGTTTTTTCCGGACGATACCCTTTTTTCTCACAGATCGAACGTACCTGCGCGAGAACGTAAGAAAGCGTTTTCGCCTGCATATTTTCGCTATCACCGCCACCAAGCATCACAGGCGCAGCCGTTCCAATCGTCGTGCGTCCGGCTTCTTTCATAAAGACACTATCCGCCGCCAAGCTGATGATCGCGCCTGCGGAGGTCGCACCCCCCGTTACGATAATGACAACGGGTATTTCCGATTCTAAAATAAGGTCGATGATATCCAGTGCCGCATCGACACGGCCACCCGGCGTATCCATTTCAAGAAAGATATATCGCGCGTCGTGATCTTTCGCTTCTACAAATCCACGCTTGAGAACGTTGTGGAGTCCGATCTCGACTTCTCCCTCAAAAGGAATCACAAATATGACCGGCTGCGAGGAATTTTCTTCCCCACCAGTCGGTATGGGTAATAAACTAAAAAATAAAAAAACGATTAAAACAGGCACAAAGATACGCATAGGCTCTTCCACGTAAAATCTACTCTTTGAATACCGTTCTATTTTAGATCATTGAATAAAGAAGAAATAGCCTTCTTCTACAAGGAGTGCGATTATTTTTCTTTAATTCATGCGGATTCTGAGTTTCCTGGACTGAAATCTTCCAAAACAGAAAGAATCGCTCTCGAAGAAACGCCACCTTCGCGAACGATACGGGGCGGATTTTGCGAACAATCGACAACGGTCGATGCCGGACGTTTGAGCAACGTTCCTGCCTCCACGATAACATCCACTTCGGTTAGCAAGGAACCGGCATCATCAAGAGACCACACACCAGGCTCTCCGCTCCGGTTCAAACTGGTGTTTACCAAAATACAACTACATTTGTCGAGTAGGTCAAGAAGAAACGGGTGGTTGGGACAACGCGCTCCAACCAAACCACGATACGCGCAGGGACATTCTTTTTCGGCGGATAAAAGAAGGGTTAAGGCTCCAGGCCAAAATTTACGGGCGAAGAATTCCGCAACAGGAGAAGCGTTGATTTTCTCCACAGCCAAGCGTTCCCATGACGAAACGAATAAAGCAAAAGGCTTATCAATAGATCGCTTTTTTATGGCCACAATTCTATCGATCGCATCACGATGACAAGGCGAACAAACCAATCCATACACCGTATCAGTTGGAACACACAAAACTTTTCCATCCAAAACAGCGTCGGCGCACTGCGCGGCAGCATTCGAGTCGTCCAATGTTAGAAAAAAGGGATTCATCAAAAAAAGAGGTAAACAAAACGGATTCCTAGAATTTTCACAACCGACAACGTAAATTCGAGCAAACCAAATCCTGACTAGGAAATTTTACCATTAATTTCTTCTAGAGAAAGGAACTGCAAAACAAATGTACGGAAAAGATCTCGATCCAATCGATGGGGGATTTCCTCTTTGACAATCTGTTCGAACGTTTCAAAAGACGGTTTTCTAGGCTTAAAAGGCCTTGTCGTATTGATCGCATCAAAAACATCGACAATCGCGCATATCCTGGCCGGAATAGAGATTTCATCACCTTTCAATCCAAGCGGATAGCCGGAACCATCTAACCGCTCGTGATGTTGAAGAATGATCGATTCCGTTTCAGGAGTCACATCCATAGACTCCTTCACCATATCTAAACCTTGAACCGGGTGCTGTTTAATATAAATTTGTTCTTTTTCCGAGAGCGTTCCTTCTCGTTCTAAAACATCCCGGGGGAAGGTTAATTTTCCAATATCATGTAACAGAAGCCCCGGTCCCACTTTCTCTAACGCTTCCTGTTCCGACATTTTCAACGCTTCTTTCGCGACGGCCACACCATACAAACAAACGTTGATAGAGTGAGTGTATAGCTCGTAATCCATGCTTGTTTGGATAATAAAATTGTGCGCCGCCTGATTGTCCGCAAAGATCACATTAATGACTTGATCTAATACCCCCGAAGTATGTTCTATGACTTTTCGAGGCTCGGAAGACGAAAAAGTTTCCTTCATTATTTGCGTTGAAATGTCGTACGACAGTTCACACTTGGACGCAATTGGCACATTTGGATCACGAAGAATGGACGCAAGGTCCTTGTTTAAATAAAAATCGTATGCATCACGATCTTCATCGAGAATCCAAAGTTCCTTAATCTCATTCTCTTTCAAAGATTCTTTATCTTGTTTCGTATAAGGAAGCGAGCTGTTATGGAATAAAAGAGGATCTTCTTCTTGATCCCTCCGTAAATACAAATCCATTGGAGGAATTCTTCCTGGCTGGAGCGTATTGATTTGAATTGGAAAATAGGACGGTGTTTCTGTTTGAGCAGTCACCATAATCCACTCCGAGAATATTAGATTTCAACTAGTATTATATAATCGTTGTTGACACACCACAACTAAAGTTCGATTTTCAATTTTTTTAAAATATAATCCAGCTGATTAAGATCAAAGAAATGAACGTTCAACACCCCTTCCCCTTTTCCGCGCATTTTTACGCGAACTTTCGTCTGCAACGTATTTTCTAAAGCGCGTTCAAGATCTTGGGAATAAACATCATCTCCGGAAGTTTCCTTTTCCGGTTTTGTTTTTTTCCCCATCTCAAGCAATCGGCGAACCTGTTTCTCCGTTTCCCGAACACTTAAGCCTTGATTTACTATTCGGTTACGTAGTTGATCCAAGCGGTCTGAATTCTTAATCGCAAGTAACGCTTTTGCGTGACCAACGGATAATTCCCCGCTTTCCAGAGAAGAAAGAACGTTGGAAGGAAGATTCAATAACCGAAGGGAATTCGCGATACTTTCCCGACTTTTTCCAACTCGGGCTGCAATTTGTTCCTGGGTCATGGAAAAACGTTTGGATAAATGTTTGTATGCGCGAGCCTCTTCAAGTGGAGAAAGGTCGGACCGTTGTAGATTTTCAACCAGCGCGATTTCTGTTACCTGAGCCTCTTCCGCTTTCAAGCAAATACAAGGAACCGTTTCCTGGGAGACTTTGCTCGCAGCACGTAAACGCCGTTCTCCGGCAATCAGCTGATATTTCCCTTGATAATCGGGATGGGAACGGACCAAAAGCGGTTGAAGAACACCATGAGATCGAATCGATTCCGCCAGTTCGTTCAATTCTTCTTCATCGAACCGGGTTCGGGGCTGTTCGTGGTTGGTTTCAATTATACCAAGCGGTATTTCAATGATATTTTTTTTTTCGATACTTTCGATTGGTTCGTTAGACAGTAAGGCGGAAAGGCCACGGCCGAGGGCTTTTCTTTTCATTATCGATCACTTCCTGAGCAAGGCTGAGATATGATTCGGCTCCACGCGAACCGGGATCGTATACGATTATCGGTAAGCCATGACTTGGCGCTTCACTAAGCCGGACGCTTCGTTGAATGACGGAACGAAATACGCTGTCTTTATAAGCTTCTCGAATATCTTCTTCAACTTGGCGACTGAGATTCAGCCTACCATCCGCCATTGTAAGCAGGATTCCACCCAGAGACAAGTGGGTATTATATTGCTGACGAATACGGGTGGCCGACTTCATTATTTCTGTCAGACCTTCCAATGCGTAGTACTCACATTGAACCGGTATTAACACCACATCGGCCGCTATAACCGCATTTAGAGAAAGCTGTCCGAAGGAAGGAGGACAATCGATGATAATAAAACGTGGCTGGCAATCAGGAGATACATTCCACAGATATCCTGCCAATATTAGCTTTAATTGAAATTTCCCATCCTTATTCTCCGCAAGATGCCATTCCGTCGAAAGAAGATCGCCGTTCGATGGCGCAACCTGAAGGTTTTTAACGGAAGAATCCACAAGAATGGCTTCCATCCCGGTATCTTCGGCAAAAACATCGAACATACTTCCTGATAAATTTTGCTTATCAAGCCCCGCTCCACTGGTCGCATTCCCTTGTGGATCAAGATCCACAAGTAAGGCGTTTTGGCCAAGATGAGCCAAACACGCAGCAAGATTCACCGCGGTGGTTGTCTTACCAACGCCTCCCTTTTGGTTGACGACGGATAGAATCTGGACCAAGTCTGTAATCCTCGTGTTCCACGTGGAACGATTTTCAGAGATTATACGGTTCACAATCGTATCTCTGCATTGAAAACAACTCTATTCGTAATATAAATTATACGGGACGTTTCCTGATATGCCCAGGTTTTCGAGGATATTTTTCCTGAATCGGTTCAATTTTTTCGAATACGGCCATCTGATAGGGGTTTTCTCGTCGTGGAATACAATATTGTTTGATGCTTTTCAGCCTGCAACCAAAGGTTCTAGCCCTGCTTCCTCGTTCATCGATTGTTTCACTCGAACCACGTGGCAGCACGATCCTTCCCCCCTTGCATACAAAACCAGCGGTTAATTCCAGCGACACAGTCAGCGATCCCAGTGCCCGAGCAACCACGACATCGCTTTTCTCTCTCCACTGCTTGTTACGAGCCGCTTCTTCCGCACGATCGTTTATAATGCAGATATTCCTCAAATCACATTTTTCTTTCACGAAAGAAAGAAATTTTGCTTTCTTCGCATTCTTTTCGATGAGGCAAACCGATAAATCCGGCCGAAACAACGAGAACAAAACACCCGGAACACCAGCCCCCGTTCCAACATCGGTAACAACGCTTTCTTTCGCTGGGGAAATTGCTTCAAGAATACGAAAGGTATCGAACAAATGAAAATCAATACAATCGTCCATCGTGCGATACCCGGTTAGGTTCGTCCTTTGATTTTCCAGAATCAAATAATAAAAATAATGTGCGATTCTTGCTGGTATATCTATTTCATTCAGGGAAGGGCGTCCCTCTATCGTCTCATTAAAAAGTGAAGTGAATTCTTCAAGATCGTGCATCACGATTCAAACAGGATATTATCCAATCCGTAAATTAGCCCCTCTCTCTTCATCATTTCTCGAATGCCCAAAAGGACACCAGGCATAAAGCACGTTCGATTGAGCGAATCCTGCCGAAGAACCAACGTCTGGCCTTCGCTGCCAAAAATCACTTCCTGATGCGCGAGAAATCCCGTCAATCGGACACTGTGAACGGGAATATCATTAAAAAGCGCTCCCCGGGCGCCGGGTGAAAATGTTTCACGTGGAACATTGTATTCTCGTGAAGCGGCGATAAGCTCAGCCGTTTTAATCGCCGTTCCGGAGGGCGCGTCCTTTTTACCTGGGTGATGGAGTTCTATGATCTCCGCCTCCGGCATATAACGCGCCGCGATTTTCGAGCAATGCATCATCAACAAGGCGCTAATAGAAAAATTCGGTGCGATTAATATTCCCGGCGTTCTTCCTTCGCACCTCTTTGTCAATTCGCTAATCTCATCCGCCGTAAACCCAGTCGTTCCAATGACTCCCCCGGCTTTTGACTTCACTATTATCTCCGCATTTTCCCTCGCACAAACAGGTGCGGTAAAGTCAACGACGATCGCGGCTTCCGTTTCTTCGATCTTTTCTGAGAGATTGTCACCAAGATCCGTCTCGCCAACAAGAATCATATCGTCCGCACCAGAAACAGCTTTGATGGCTTCTATGCCCATTTTTCCCATTGATCCGTTAATGATCACTCGAATTTCTTCAGACATTCTTACTCCTCCATTGCGGTCTATCTTGTCTGGATTCGTATGCTCGCTTAGGATAAGGTTATAAAGATTGGTGGTCAATGCGTGATGGTTTTTCAAACGTTATACGCAATCTCTTTTTTTCTCCTCTGTTTTTCGACGGTTGCACCGGGGATATCTCTTTCCTCCAGATACACCGTTCTTTTCTTTTGTCTGTTTTTCCTGGGTATTGCCCATGTGTTTTTCTCTTTCAAAAATCTTCGCCCTCGTTTCCTGGATTGGATCGCATCGAACAACCAAGCTAAATTTCCTGCTTTGCTCGCTCTCGGCTCTCTCTTTGCTTCTTTTTTTATTTTTTATCTCTCTCCTCAAACGGGTATAAACATTGTTTTCTTTGATGAAAATCAGAAGATCGTTCATCAGCAACGTCTTAATATTGACTCGTTCAATATCATTCCGCCTTTCTTTCCTGAACGGATTCTCCTGTCCGATCACCTTTCTTGCCGCGTTTCAACCTGTTTTTATAGCAAGAAGCCGATTCATCTGATGCAGTTCTTTGTGAGTGGTGGTAACGCAACATGGAAACTGGATGATCGTGAAACCGCAACCGTTCATTACGAGGACTCGCAAAGGCATCTCGTCATGTTCTCTGAAATTTCTCCTGGAGTTCACCGTATCGAGTGTGAAATAAACAGAATGTCTTCCATTCCAAGAATCTCGATAGATGCCAGTCTCGGTGTTAAAAAAGTTCATCAACCCCTGAAAGGTCCGTTTATTCTCTCAAATCAACCGTTCGCTTTCTCTTTTCTTCACATATCACGCCAACTCTCTGCTTTTTTTATCCTGATCGGCTTGTTTTTACTCATTCCTTTCTTTAATACTATTCTAAGTCTTTTATCTCAAGCGGTTTACAGATATTCTGCTCTCTTTCTTCCGGTCGGTGTTATCGCAATATTAATCTTTTCGTTTTATTTACATATCCAATTTATTCAAGTCTCTCAAAATGGTTTTGAAGCCGATGAAGCCGCCTTTGGCGTGATGTCGCAAAGGCTCTTGCAGGGACAATCTCCTCCTCTCTTCCATTACGGACAAAATTACCAGGGAACGCTTGAAGCCATTCCCCTATCGTTTTCTTTGTCACATGTAGAGGAACCAAACCGTGCTCTTCATCGAATATCACAATGTTTCGGTTTTCTATTCATTCTGATTACCGTCTGCACTCTGGGAATTTTTGGAAACGCCTCTTTGGCCTTGTTCTCTTTGGTTTGTTTAGGTATTGGCGGTCTTCATTTTCACTGGATCGTGTCGAAAGCATGGTTTGGCTATTCGTTCTCTTTGTTCTTGGGAGCAGCATTGTGGGCGGTCGTTTTATATGGGGCAAAAAAAGGCCGATTCTCACCAGGCTTATTGCTGTTGTGGTCGTTCATTGCAGGAATGGCTCTTTACGAATTGCCTATATCGATACTTTTCATTCTCGGTTCAGGATTTGTTTTCATTTACTCGCTCAAGAAACCTAGTCTTAATTTTTCCAAACAAGACAACAAGAATCGAAATCTCTCTTCTTTTCTTGTTTCCGGCTCTTTAAAGAAATCTCATCTCTTTTTTCTGGTTATTTGTTTGTTCCTTTTTCTCTCCCCCTACTGGATTTCACCCCTTTTGAGCGGTGGCTTCGACGCAGCGGAATTTCTTTTTCAGGGACGAAACCTTCCGTCGACTCGTATTATGGGTGAAAACGCATTCTTTGACCGTTTTCTCTGTGAGTGTCTACCCACGCTTCTTGGATCGAGAGCACCCTACGATCAGCAACACGATCTGCCATCGGTTTTCTTTCCTTCGATTCCATCTCTCTTTTTTGCATTAAGCGTTTTGCTGTTTCCTCTTTTTTCCCGTCTTTTTCTTCCTTCCAATACGCTCATTCACTCTCGCCTCATTCGGTATTCTATTCTGTTTTATACGATTCTTTCTATCGTAGTATTAAGTTTCTCATCCTTTGGCTTGTGGCCTTGGTATGCCATTCCTCTTTACTGGGTAATCCCCATTCTCTATTTTGTTTTTCTCCGTTTATTGTGGTCTCTCTCTCCTTCGATCTGTTTCATGGCGGGATTCTTGTTGCTTCTATCAACGCTATCCGCATTTCCGTCTCATTCATTCTTGTTTCATCAACCGTCCAGTCTTTCATATCAAGGCCTTCCTCTTCCCACAAATTTTTCTGAGTTAAAACAAACCTTGAAAGAACAAAACGTTCGTTTCTTGATCTGTGATCAAGGATTTGATTTCTTTGAAAAATCTACTGGGAGAGACTGGATTGGGGAAAGCCTATTCTTCGATTCGTCGGGAGAAATCGTCAGCGTCGACCGGCTTTCAAGGCGATTCCCGGATAGCGCACAAGAATTGTTGAATGCTTCTCGCGTTGGGTATCTTTTTCATAAACGTTTCTTCGTCAAGATTGCTTCAAATCTAAAAGCACCAGAATCCGCCCCTCTTACTATCGAAAACGTATCGAATCTTTTTGGACCGAAATTTCTTGATTTTTCCCGTTTCGACATCGATCCTTATATTCTCTTTCTTCCTCCCCAAAAGTTTCTTGGAAGTAGAAAAAACGAAATAAACCTTAAAACATCCGATCCGATTTACGATATTTATCTTCACACCGCGATCGACAACAATATCAGCGCTCGTGGGTCTGGCCGGGAGACGTATTGGTCTAGCGGACCAATTGGCGGCAAAGGAATGGAGTTCTTTATATCCTATCCAAAGCCACATGAAATAAAAAAGATCATCCTTTTCCACGGAACGAAGATTTCCGATCGGACTCGAGAGAACGCTGTTTGGTACAATGATTCTTCAGGAGAAAACGTTTTTCTGGGCAGTTTCGTCTATCACCACGAAGCTCGCAGTAGTCTCCTTCTCCTCGAAAAACCGGTTGTCACCGATAAAATCTCTATTACCATTCCTCAAAACAAGGATTACTGGTGGACAATTTTTGAATTATGGATAAATTAGTCTTTTCAATACTGGATTTTCCTACTTCTTTTTGTTATAAAAGAGATCCAGTATCTTTCTGGAGGAGAAATTAAATGCGTGAAATACCGAAAGTCCTTATTTTTATGGCCGTTCTTTCTCTCGTCATTGGAATTATTGTTAAGTTAATTGGATTTGAATTTTCACAATTAGGCATTGGAACACTGTATCCAGTGAAACCGCAGAGTTTCCTGAACTTCTCGAACACGATCCTTCTACTTGCAATCGCGATTCTATTATCCAAAAAATAATTTACAAAGATGTTGATTGCAGACCTCGCAAATCCACTCCTAAATCGACCCATTTTTTTGGACATCTTGA
>CAZSIZ010000034.1:0-28687 GCA_964606645.1 uncultured bacterium | reverse complement strand
CATCGTTCCCAGCGGTCCTGAAGGAGAGGATATCAAAGTCAATCTGCCTGGTGTGACGGGCGACTTGATCGAACTGGAATTGGCTTTGGTGAAACTGGGTGCGTTCGATATGGGCAGTCCTGAAGACGAACGCAGCCGTGACGACGACGAGACGTTGATCGAAGATGTCGAATTGATCCGGAACTTCTATATTGGTAAATACGAAATGACCCAGGCGCAATGGGTGGCTGTGATGGGATACAATCCAGCGTACAACAACGACCATCTCAATAAACCGATCGAAGCGATATCCTGGGATGATTGCCAGCGATTTATTGACGAACTCAACCAGCAGGTTGGAATCGGCACGTTCCGTCTGCCGACCGAAGCGGAATGGGAGTATGCGTGTCGGGGCGGGCTGAATCAAACCACGACGAGATTCTCGTTCGGGGATGGCGACGATTGTATTGATGAAAGCGATATCTACTGCGAGGAATTCGATCGGTATATGTGGTGGTATGGCAACAGCACGTATGGCGACTATGAAAAATGGACGAAAATCGTCGGCCAGAAGGAACCCAATTCGCTTGGTCTTTACGATATGCACGGGAATGTGAAGGAATGGTGTTCCGACTGGTACGGTCCCTATTCGACTGACGACAAAGTGAATCCCATGGGACCCGCCACGGGTGACTATAGAGTGATGCGTGGCGGAGGGGCTATCAGTGACGCGAAGAATTGCCGGTCAGCCAACCGAGAGAGCCGCGCACCGGATAGCCGGTTCAACATTGTCGGATTCAGGATTGTCTGGCAGGTGGAGTAGGTTTTCCGGTTGAGTCTTGAAAGGGTGGGTACGTTCGCCCTCATTTGTCTGAATCAGGATAACCTGGATTTAAGGATGGACAGGATAAACCTTTTTTCTTACATCCTGCATATCCTTTCATCCTGACCATCCTGATGGACCGGGATGGTAATCCCGGTGTTTTAGATAAATTGAAACCGAACCATTTATCAAAACCCTCTTGGATTCCGGTTCTGCCGGATTAGGTTATTGAGGATACAATCGTTGGATGTATGCGAATGATGAAGCGGTTTTTAATATTGACGTTTTGGGTAGTTTTGGGGGGGATGGCCTCACCGGTGTGGGGAATTCCTCCCGATGACTCTTCCACCGTGTTTCTCATGGCGGAAGGCGATGTCGATATCACCGCCACACTCATCGTCTCTCCGTCTACAGCCGCCATCCAGGAGAATGACGAACTAACTCTGGAAGTGGAGGTTCTCGATCCGGGGGAGTATTCGTACATCCTGTCCGCTACGCCTGAAATTGATAATGCAACGTTCGATGTGGAGGAAGGGCTGTTTGAATTCCATCCCGATTTCTCCCAGGCGGGCGCGTATCTCTTTATCTTTTCGGCCACCAGCGATGTCGCGCTGCTCACCACGACGGCGACCGTCACTGTCGAGGACAGAAATCCACCCGAACTCGTTGTCTTGCCGTCGAATCAAGTTTCCATCCAGGACGGGAACTTTCTGGAATTGGGAATACAAGTGATGTATCCCGACGATTCGGAGTATATCTTTTCCGCAACGCCTATCATTCGGAACGCGACCTTCAACGCCGAGACCGCCCTTTTTTCATTCGAGCCGGACTATCTTCAGATGGGAACCCATTCGTTTACGTTTTCTGCCAGTGGAGAGTCCTTCTTTCTGGTTGAATCCGCAACAGTGGATGTGATCGGCGATCCCACGCCTTCGTTAGTAATCCATCCAGCGACTGAAACGATCATTCAGGAAAACCAGGAATTGATCCTGGATCTGGAAGTGCTTTATTCGCGGACGGAGGATATTATCTTTTCCGCGACGCCTATCATCTACAACTCGACCTTCGATGTGGATAACGGCGAATTTAAGTTCTATCCGAATTCGCTTCAGGCAGGTATCTATTCATTTGTTTTTTCTGCCAGCGACGGGCTGACGGAGATGGTCGAATCGGCGACGGTGGAAGTGACGGAAGACGACAGCACGCACCTGATCGCTTTGCCGGAAGATCATCTGACCGTTCTGGAGAACGAACCGCTGACGTTTCAGATTCGCGTGGAGAATCCCGGACCGTTTCCCTATCGATTTTCGTATTCACCCGAAGTTGAGAATACGTTTCTGGCTGCGGAGAGCGGCTTTTTAAAATTCAGTCCCGACTACTATCAAGTGGGAACTTATCAGTTTAACATCACCGCCAACGATGGCGTTACGGAGTTGGATAAGACCGTCACCATCGAGGTTTTGAATAACAACCGGCTACCCGTGGCTCAACTCAGTTTCGAGGAGCGTTTGGATGTCAAGGAAGGGGAGAGCGTTAACATTGCAATGAGCGCGCGCGATTTGGACGAGGACGATACGCTGTTCTACGATATCACGCCTGAAATCCCCAATATGCACGTCAACAATGAAACTGGGGATTTTCTCTTTTCCCCCGATTACATCCAATCGGGGACGCAGGAAGTGGAATTTATTGTGACCGATGGACACGATACCGTCCGTTTTCCCCGTCTAATCAACGTGATCGAGGTGAATCGCTTGCCGGAAGTGGCGCTCAATCCCGAAACCGGGGGAGTGATTCAGGTGGGCGATCATTTCAATCTGCTGGTATTCGCCACCGATCTCGATAACGATCCACTGGAATTTACGACGAGCGAATTGCCTCCCAATAGCGGCTTCGATCCCGAAACGGGGCGTTTTTCGTTTTTGCCCACCTACGAGCAGTTTCGGGAACGCTACGAGATCGATTTCTCTGTCAGCGATGGGGTGGATACGATAAAGAATACGATCGAATTGGAGGTGCAGGCGCCGGTTTCTCCGATTTGGGAATTCGAGACGGATGGGGATTTTGAAGGATGGGATAATAGCCACAATATCATATTTCCCGAGATCGTGAATGGATATTACGAAGGATTCGTCGATGAAGGGGAGGCCACGATCTCGAACGATGGCCTGTCGATCGATTCCAATATTCAGTACGAACTTCTGGTTCGTCTATTCACGCCGAATTCAACCACGCTGGAATTCGTTTTTCTTACGGAAGATAACGAAGTTCTCGGTCCGGTTGAAGTGAAATACGATGCGCCCTCCACCCATCAAACGTTGTATGTCAATTATCGGTCGTTGTTCAATACGCCGAAAATCATTACGGGCCTTCGTATTACACTGGGGGAATCCATCGGGCTGTTTGATATCGACCGCATTGGTTTTATTCAATCGGAATTCCCGAATAGCACCCCGACGCCCGATCCGTCCCATTCGCCCACTCCGACCGTTCCAATTACACCGTCACCGACGTTGACTCCGACGCCTTCCATCACGCCGACGATCACGCCGACGCCGACGATTACTCCAACCCCGACGCCGACGGGAACCCCGACGAACACCCCTACACCGACGCCTCTATCGTTTGAATTCGAGAATGAGGAAGAGACCGTCGTAGATGAATTTATCGTCTCCGTGCCGCATCCGGAAATTTATTCGGAGGCGACCGTGCAGAAGGCTTATACGGGGCAATCGCCGCTGTTCTCCGGTCATTCGATCTTTATCCAGGCCAATCCCGGAGAGGCCGCGCTGCTGGTCTCCAAAGGCAGCACCGTGCTGACCGAAAGCGATACGGCGCGGATCGTCAGTTCGGTCTATACGAGTTCGGATTCGGCCTACGTGGCCTTGATCGGATTCAACGCACCGATCGACGGTCAACTGGGTTATTATCTGGCGGATTCCGGCGGGCTTCCGAAGTTGACCGAAACCGAAATGATTCTGAACTACCGGCCTCCAAGCGGGGCGCTTCATCTGGGGATTCAGGTGGTGAATCCTCCCGACTCGGAAGAGACGGTCAATGTGTTCATCGACCGCCTGAGAATCGAACCAGGTGGTTTTCCGGAAGAGAATCTCGTCCCCATCATGCTCGAACCGGACGGTTCCTTCGACGGCAGCCTGCGTGAACTGATGAGCAATATCAATTTCGTGAACGGCAGCGTTCATTTTTCGATGGAATCCAACAATAACCTGGAATTGAAACTCTCCGTGACCGAGAGCCAGAACGCCGCGAATATCGGTGTTCAGGCGGATCCCTGGAAACAATGGCAGCCGGGTGATTATTTCGCTGAAATTAGCACTCGACGTGATCAGGGGGGCGGGGGAACCCTTGCGTTCGTTCTTGCTACCGGACAGGAAACCTTGGCTGTCTTCGAAAACGGCGCGAATGTGACCGAACCTCAACCGCCTTATCCTCTCCGGCTTGCTGGAAAACTGCATTTTACCCAACCGGGTGTGAATCCTATCTTGATCGTGCAGAACGCCGGGCCGGGAGTCTTCTCCTCCATCTTCGTCGATAACCTCATGATGTGGGAATCCGGTATTCCCTCATTTTAAATCATCGCCAATCAAATGATTGTGTATCAGTATATTCGGAGGAATATTTCGGATTGGAATGTCCTATCTTTGTAGGACCACATCGCAAACTTGTATTACGGCGTATGGAGAGGGATGAAATGGTGATTCGTTGGCTATCTGATTATGGTGGGTCGAAAAGCGCGGCTCACCCTACCTGGAATATGTGATATTGCCGTTTTTCATGTGGGGGGCGATGTCGGTGGTGTCTGTTTTGACGCATTCGGGGAGGTCGTCGCCTAGGCCGATATTTTGGAGATGGCGGCCGTGCGAACATTGCTGGATCATTGCCGGTAAACTCTCCTGGTAGAACTGGAAGAGATCGACTGCCGTTCGCGTTGAATCGGTGATGGTATAATCCCGTCCGGGCGGATCGAGCAGACGTTCGATGATCCCGCCCAGGCAGACCGTGTCCTCCAGACAGTATTCCCCCATCTTACCCGAAACGACGAAGACTACCGATTCGATTGACCGATCCAGGTCGCGCAGTGCGTTCGCTACGGCGGTGATATTGTGGAAAGAGGCGATGAGAACCTGCTTTGCTTTCGAGGCGGACACCAGCGCCCGCGTGCCGTTCGTTGTCAGGTGGATGATGATCTTGTCATTGACGATTTCCGGTTTGAACTCGAACGGGGAATTGCCAAGATCGTAGCCCTCGCGCTTGAATCCCTCTTTTTCACCGGACAGCAGAACCGGAAGCCCCTGCTCCATCAAGACGGTATAGAGGCCGCGCGCTTCCCGGTCGCTTTCCTGAGGGCGGATGGTTCGCGCACCGTTCGCGAGTGCCCGGATCATCACGGTTGTGGCGCGTAGCACGTCCGCGACGACGACCACGCTGCGGCTCAGATCGCGGCTGGGTAAATCTTTCCACGTCAACGCAACATCTAATATCATGATTCTTCCCACTGACTTTTGAGAGACATTCGGTTCGTACAATATACAGTTTATGATAAACCCACAATTCTATTTTGTTGAGACACGCGGAATGATTCCTATTCGATTGCGGCTGCGCAATTTTCTGTCCTACGGCGAGGAGATCGATCCGCTCGATTTCACGGCGATTAAGCTTGCCTGTCTGTCGGGGCGTAACGGTCACGGCAAATCGGCGCTTCTGGATGCGGTCTGCTGGGCGCTGTGGGGTGAGGCGCGCAAAGCGGGATACAGCCGTACGCCCGACGCCGATCTGCTGCGTCAGGGTGCGGAGGAGATGGCGGTTGAGTTTACCTTTTCGCTGGAGGGCCGGGAGTACCAGGTCGCCCGCGAGTTCGTTCAACGAAAGCGCTCGACATCCAAGTTGGAATTCCGCGCGCGTGCTGACGGTGGCGATGATTACATTGTCCTGACGGAGAATAATAAAAGCAAAACCCAGCAGCGCATCATCGACACGCTGGGCCTGGATTATAAAACGTTCGTCAATTCATCGTTCCTGAAGCAAGGGAGAGCCGATGAATTTACCCGCCAGTCGCCCAAAGACCGCAAAGAGATTCTCTCCAAAATCCTTGGCCTGGATTATTACGCCAAACTGCTCGAAGAGGCCCGCCAGCGGCTGATCGCCGCGCGGGCGGAACGAAAGGCGCTGGAAGAGGCGCTGGAGAATATTGAAGAGGAACTTGCACGGGAAGCCGATATTCAAACACAGGAAAACGAACTGAAAACACAGCTTCAAGAGAAGGAGCGGTCCCTGGACACCGTGCGGGAGGAACGAAAAACCATCCAGCAACAGATCGCCCAACTTCAACTTATCCACGACCGCACTCAGCGTGAATTCGAGGAAGAAAAAACCATCCTGAAACAGATCGAGGATTTCGATTCGCGTGAAAAGGTCTTGCTGACCGAAAAGCGGCAGGCGGTTGATTTGACTGACAGGGAAGAAGAAATCCACCTCGCCCATCAACGTTGTGAAGCCGTTGGGGCCGAGTTGAAGGATTTAATCGAAACCGAACGGAACTATAAGGTGCTGGAGGAACAAAAGAAGGACCTGGAGACGCGGATCGAATCACAAAAGTCGGAAATCCGTGTTCGACTAACGGCCCTCCAGACCGAACGGGAACACCTCGAACGGGATATGGAGGAGTGCCGGACGCTGCTTGGCCGGAAAGAGGTGATCGAACGCGATTACGCCCTTTTTCAGGAAACCGCCGGGGAGCGGAAACACCTGGAGGCCCTGCGTCCGAAATACGACAAATTACAAACATCCCTGCTGGATGTGGAAAAACAGATCGAACACGAACGGCAAGCGATATCCGAACGGATCGCCGAACTGCGCGGCTCGACGAAAGACCTCGATACGATTCGCGGTAAGATCGAAGACGCGAAAAAACAGTTCACCCGGCTGCCTGCGCTGGAAGACGAACACAAGCGTCTGCAACGCGAACTGGACGAAATCGTCGAAGAAGGAAACGCTAACAACACTTCGATGGACGTGGACAAGGACGGGATCAAACGATGTCGGATCTCGGTTCTGGACCTTCAGGAGAGACAGGCGCTATTGCTGAAAGGCGATACGCAGGCGTGTCCTTTATGTGGCCAGGATTTGGATTGTAGCGGGCATCAGGAGATCGAAAAACGGCTTCAAACCGACATCGAAACCGCCGAACGAGATTCCAAGAGACTCGAAAAACAGGTCGAGGAAAAAGAAAAATCACGCCAAACGTTAGGCCAGCGCTACAAGGATCGCAAACCGCAACTTGAGACGGTCGAAAAGGAACGGAACGAACTGCAACATCAGCAAAAGCAGTTCGGCGAACTTGAAGACGAGTATCGACGCTTACAGATCATGCAGAAGGAATTGGAAGACCTGCTCCAGAAATTGGATCAAGGCATCTTCGCGACGGAGAATAAAAAGCAAGCTGAAATATTCCAGCAGCGATTGAAAGACCTGGGCTACGATCCGGACAGGCACGCTGAGGTCACTCAATCCCTCCAGGATCAACAAATCTTCCAAACCGAGTGGAACCGGTTGCAGGAAACCGGGAAGAAATTGGAAGAGAAACAGAAGCGCACGGATGAACTTGTTCCCGATATCGAGCGCTTGACCCTTCAACTTGAAACATCCGATTTCGCCCAACCTGAGCGTGACCGTTTGGTGACGCTTTTATCCGAGATGAAACCTTTGGAGAAAGAACTTGCCCGGCGCAAGGCGCTGCAGGACGAACAGGAACAGTTGAAGAACGCTCCCGCCGAGTGGCAGAATCTCTGCCGGGCGAAAGAACGGTTGCCTGAAATCGAGAATGAGTTGGGCCGTATCGGTGACGGCAAGGTTCAATCCCAAAAGCGGCTGAACCGGATACTCGAAGACCGCCGCGACGCCAAACCGGCGCTTCGGGAACTTGAAGAGAATCGGAATAAACTCGAACGGAAGGAATCACAGCGAAAGGAACTGGAATACGTACGCAACCAGCTTCAAATGAGCCTTGGAGGCGTTGTTGAGAAACTGAAAAAGCGCCGTGACGAACGAAAAACGAAACGCGAACGCCTGACCGATGTTATCTGTGACGAACGTCATTATGATATACTGCGGAAAGCGTTCAGCCGCGATGGGATTCCGGCGATGATCGTCGACGAGTCGCTGCCCGAACTGCAGCACGACGCCAACCGTTTGTTGAGCCGTCTGACGGATGGGCGGTGTTCGGTTGCGTTCGAGTCTCAGCGGGAAAAGAAATCCGGCGGGTTCGGCGAAACGCTGGATATCAAGATCGGCGACGAGATCGGCACGCGCGATTACGAAATGTTCAGCGGGGGTGAAGCCTTTCGCGCCGACTTGGCTATACGCATTGCCCTCTCGCAACTGCTCTGCCGACGCGCGGGCAGCAAACTTCAACTGCTGGTCATCGATGAGGGATTCGGTACTCAGGACAGCGAGGGGCTAGGGCTTATCGTTGATGCGATTAATGAGATTCAGGACGAATTCGAGAAGGTGCTGGTCGTTACCCATCTGGATGAGCTGAAAGACCAATTTATGACCCGCATCGAAGTGACCAAAGAACCGGGAATTGGGTCGCGGTTCGATGTTGTGCATACGGGGTGTTAGTCGTCTGAGCGAAAAAAAGTGCCGGGATTGGGTGGACCTGGGCAGGCACAGGTGCCTGCCCCTACACGTTTCTGTTATCTATCTTAAGGCAGACCTTTCTAATTTCTTCAAGATTGGATGGTGCCCGTCTATCTTTCTTGCCCTTTTTTGAGTTATCTTATAGTGAATGTTCAATACGCTCGAATGGAGGTTTAATCCGAAATGAAACGAATCGCGCAGATAAGTTGCTTGAGTTTGGCTTTAGTGGCATTGATGGGATGGAGTTCAGCCGGTTTTGCCGATGACGGGAAAATCAAAACGTTGGTCTTCACCGGGGGACACGATTTCGATCCGGAATTCTACGCCCTCTTCGAGGGCCACCCGGATATCGAAGTGACCCAATTGGTTCAGCCCAAAGCGAATCAGGTTTTTGCGAACGGAACCGCTAAGAACTACGACGTTATCGTTCTCTACGATATGTGGCAGGGTATTAACGAGGCGGAAAAGAAAGGCCTTCTTCAGTATCTGAAATCGGGGAAAGGTTTCGTTTCGCTTCACCATAGCCTCGCCGACTATCAGGCTTGGCCCGAATATCTCGACATCGTGGGAGGAACCTACATTCTGGATGCCAAGGGCCGAGACATTAAGGGGAAACACTACCCACAATCGACGTATAAGCACGACATTTGGATGGATGTAAAAATCGCCGATTCCGATCATCCGCTTATGCAGGGAATGAGCGATTTCCGTATTTCCGATGAAGGTTACGGCCGCCTCTACGTGCATCCCGAATCGCACGTGCTGCTGACCGTCGATCATCCCGAGTCCAACAAAGACATCGCCTGGACCAAGAAATACAAGAACAACGAGATCGTCGCGATTCAGCTGGGGCATGGCAAGGCTTCTTATGAGAATCCCAATTACCGGCGGCTGGTGGCTCAGGCGATTCGTTATGCGGCCAAGCGTCCTCTTGCCGTCTCCCTCTTCGATGGCAAAAGTCTGGATGGCTGGAAGCAAGTGGGCAAATCACGATGGAGCGTGAAAAACGGCATCATGACCGGAATTCAGGGTGCGAACCGGGAACCGGGCGATCTGCTTACGAATGAATCGTATAAGGATTTTATCCTCACGGTCGAGTTCAAGATGGATTGGCCGGGGAATAGCGGCGTCTGGTTTCGCTATCAGAAACCCGACCTCTCCTATCAGGCCGATATTCTGGAATATAAAGACCCGCTCTGCTGGTCGGGCAGCCTTTACTGCCCGGGGAAAATGTTCATCGCGATGAATAAGAATGAAAAGTTGGTTAATCGCGAAGGCTGGAATACGTTCGTGATTCGCTGCAAGGGCGACCATCTGATGATCGATTTGAACGGGACCGGCGTTGCCGATGTGCGTGAATCGCTTTCCCGTTTTGGGAAAATCGGATTTCAGATTCATGCCGGGGATGAATTCAAGGATATGGCGATTCATGTTCGGAAAGTGGAATTGGTTCCGCTTGGGGAATAGTCAGTTATTTAGTTGTCAGTTTTCAGTATTGTGGTGCAGGCTTCCAGCCTGCTTCACTTCACAGAGCAGGCTGGAAGCCTACACTTCAAAGTTTAAGGGATTAAAAACGGGAGCCTGCTTTTCTATTGGCAGGCTCCCGAAATGATTTTAAATTAGAAAACGAACGGTTGTTTGTTTCCTCAAAGGCTTACGACAGTTTCTCTGGGACGACGAAGGGTTCGCGATACTCCCTAGTTAACAGTTTGTTGGCGTCCCGATTGCCGGAGATGCTTTCGTTCTTGGCGTTGAACTTCAGGAGCGGGCCCATCCGGTAGCACATCCAGTCGGGATTGAGATCGTTGTTCTTTAAGTGTTCGATCATGCGTTCGTAGGCGTCGGTGGCGTCTTCGTCCTTATTCAGCCGCCGGTTTTTGTCATCGAACAGAACGTTCTCTCCCAGCCGGTACGAGATGTTGATGAGGTGGATGGGGATGCACGACAGGTGGCCTTCCAGCACATCGGCGTTGAGGTCCGACTGCTTGCGGCTTCGTACGGCAGCCATAAAGTTTCCAAAATGATCGCCTCCTGGCCCCAGTTTGACATCCACTTTCGGCAGGCTTGCGGTTTTATCGCTTCCTTTCGGATAAAACTTGTTGCCGTTGACCACGGTTCCGGCCTCGAAGTGCATGATGTCACCCGTTCCAGAACCCATGTATTGTTTCGATTCCAATCCCCGCACCTCGTAGATCATCTTCGTTTCACCATAATCGACGACTGCGACCTGAGTGTTAGCGGTTTCTCCCTGGTCGTTGTAGCCGAAGCGGCCACCCAGACACCAGGTGCTCTTGGGATAGGTGGCTCCAGGGATCATCCAGCGGGCGATGTCCATCTGGTGGACGCCCTGGTTGCCGAGATCCCCGTTGCCGAAGTCCCAGAACCAATGCCAGTTGTAATGGACCAGATTGGTGTTGTAGGGCTGTTCGGGCGCGGGTCCGAGCCACATATTGTAATCGACTTCTTTGGGAGGGGTTTCCATCGGTCTGAAGCCGATGCTTTTGCGGCGTTTGTAGACGAGGGCGCGTGAGATCAGCAGTTTGCCGAGGAGTTGTTTCTTTGCGATTTCCGCCAGTTTCCACCATTTGGAATCGCTTCGGCTTTGGGTTCCGTGCTGAACGATACAGTTGTGTTTGCGGGCGGCCGCCACGGCGATCCGGCCTTCGTGGACGTTGTGGCTGAGCGGTTTTTCGACGTAGACGTCTTTGCCCGCCTGGCAGGCCCAGATCGTGGAGAGTGAGTGCCAGTGGTTGGTGGTGGCGATGCTGAGAACGTCGAGTTCTTTGTCGTCCAGTGCCTTGCGGATGTCCTGGAATGTTTTCGGTGTTTTCCCTCCCGCATCTTCGACCTGCTTGATCCGGCGTGGAAACGTTGTGGCGTCGGGATCGACAAGGGAGACGACTTCGACGTTCTTCATTTTCTGAAACGCGCCGATGTGTGAGCCTCCCCGTCCGTGGATTCCCGTGACGGCGACGCGGACCGTGTCATTGGCCCCGACGACCCTCCCGGACGCTTTCGTGCCGCTGATGACGAATGTGGACCCGGCGAACGCCAGCGAGTTCTTCATAAATTTACGGCGATTAACGGATGACATAACGTACTCCTTTCCATATATTTTCGATTCAAAGGCGGAGCGGGGTTTTTTTTATCCCATTCGATTCCCCACTTCTATTTCTATGAGTCGATTGTACATCAGGGATTGTTCCCTTGGATAGGGCTTGCTGGTTTTTCGATATTCGTAAGGCTTTTGGATTGCTACCCTTACCCTAACTCGGCAAAGCCGGAACCAAAGAAGATTTAAGGTTTGTTGGTTTAACAAAGTTATTGAAAAAATCGAAAAGCGATTGCTTTAACACCCTCACCCTAACACTCTCCCAGAGGGAGAGGGGACTTTGTTATTCCCAGATGTTGACTCCCATTTCTTGGAAGAGGGCGGCGGCGTTGAGGAAGTGGGCGGTGATCCAGAAGACGGTCCAGTCTTCGCGATAACCCCCGCGCAAGGCGAAGATGTCGCTCACGTTTCCGCGCTGGGCGTAGTTGGTGTGCTGGGGCTGTTCGCCCTGGCTGCCGTAGGGATCGATTAATTGGCCACATGATCGGTACATCAGCAGGGCGACCTGCTTCAGATCGTCGCGCTTCAGGATTTGGCCTAAGCGGTAGATATCCGGCGCGATCAGAACACCGTATACGTCGATGTGCTGGTTCTGGGGGGAGACGACCGTCCAGCCCCGCGTTTTGAAACCGTGATCCCGCAGACGGCCCGGCGGCAGATCGATGTCCCAGACGACGGTGTAGGTCAACGCCACATCACAGGCGTGTTCCGCCCATTGGAGGTATTGCGGATCGTTGGTCTGGGCGTGCAGTTCCAGGAAACCTTGCAGCGCCGCGAACGCGCCTTCCTTGTCCTCGCAGCTCGCGTCGAGGGTTCCTCCCCAATAGGGTTCCTCCATCGTGACGTGGCGGTCGGCGTAATGGCGTCCGGCTTTCTCCGCCGCTTGGAGGAATTTTGCTTCCCCGAAGCATCGGTAGGCGAGGCAGAGCGGGGCGATAAAGAACGCCTCGTCCGTCGATTTGGGCCGCCAGTCGTCGCGCAGAATCCGCTTCGCGTGGAACTGTGAGGCACTGAGCAGAAAGGCTTCCCAGCGCGAGGTATCCAGGCCCCGCTTTTTCCCCAGACGGATGGCGCGGACGATATTCAGCATCCCTTGGCCCTGCGAAAGCGGCTCGTGATTGATCCATTCCTTCTTCTCGAAATTGTACCAGGTATGAAAACCGCCTTCGTAGAATTTCGCGCCGGATAGAAAGTTCAGCGATTTTTGAACTTTGGCGTCGATGGCGGGATCGTCGAGTCCATCGGAGAGGACTTGCAGCGCGTAACCCAGCGCCGCCGCCTGGCCGCACCACCCGAAGACGTAAAAGGGCCGGTCGGGGTATTTCATGAAACTCGCGCTGTCGCCGTCTTCATGCCAGCGTGTCTTCGCGAAGCGGTATTTGGCGTGAATGATTTCCTTGAAGGAAGGCAGGTCGTCCAGCGAGCAGGGCGAAAACAGGTCCAACGACGTTTGTACGGGGCGTCGGAATCCACTTCCTTTCTGCTCGACTGGAAAGGCCTCCAGGTAGAACGTTTTTTCGATGATCGAGCCGGGCGACACGTTCAGATAGGCGTTGGGGTAGGGAACGAAACCCGGCTGAACGGCTTTGATGACGCTGCGTTTTCCGTTCGAGGCGCACGCGCCGGACAGCAGCGCGAATTCGGTTCCGTCCGGCCTGGCCCTGCAGCCGAGCGACCACCATTGATCGCCGAGGTTTCCGTGAGGGACGGGCGAGGGCAGGGAATGAAGCGCCACACCGTTTAAGCCGCCGTTGTCTTTCCATTCCAGACTGACGAACGGCATCGGGAAGCGGTGCTCTTCGTAAAAGGCTCTCTCGCCTGGATTTCCGCTGTAGGTTGGAACCCGGTTGCTGCGCGTTCCTGATGGATTCCCGTAATAGAGAATGCCCGGCATTAGGATACCGTTTCCGCGTCCCTGGCTTTGAAAGCGTACTGATAACGTGCAATGCTCCGCCGGTCCGTTTCCTTCCCAGACGAAGCGGCGCACGCATTTGATGACACGGTTTTCCGGGCGGTAGGCGTCGGAGAGCCGCCAGGTGCCTTTCGGGGTTTTCAGTGTTCCGCGAAGGATCGTCCAATCCCCGGTGCGTTCCAGTTCGACGGCTTGCGCATGTTTCCAATCCGAGGGCCAGTTATCCCGCCAGTCTGACGCGATCGACCAAAGGCCTTCTTTTGGCGATGATATTAATACCTCTCTGCCTGAAAGCACTTCCAGCCGATACGTTCCCGCGTCTTCTTTTACACGCAGTTCCGGTTGATTGGCCCGGGCCAGTCCGTTGGTTATTGCGATGACCAGGATTAATGACGCGATTGAAAGTTTTGCGAATGTTCTCATCTCTCACCTGCTTTGGAATTATATGTTTGTCATATTTTCAGCTTCATTTTCAGCCATTCCATCGCCAATCGGGGGTAGTTCTTTTTGTCGAAGAGGATGCTGGCGGTCAGGAAGCATTCGTGCGTGCAGGAGCATCGGGTCGTGGTTACCCATCGGCGGCATGCTTCGGCTCGTTCCGAGTGCCAAATACGATAGAAATCGAAATCGGTCTGACGGAGATTGCCCAAGAGAGGATGGGCGCGATCCGCCCCGTCTTTCGGGGGCAGTTCCCCGTCGAGCATTTCGCAGAGCGCGACGTTTCCATCGCTGTAAAGCACTCCGATCGATCGCCCCGCCTGGCACGTCATGTCCCATTTTTCCCCCGATACGACCTTGGCGATCGCCTTTCGTGTGAGACGGTTTTTTGCCCGTTGGACGCCGGCCTTCCAATGACGGGCACGTTCGAGATGGTTGGCTTCGCAGCGTTGGGCGAAGCGTTCGTAATGGGAGAAATCGACCTTGAGCAACGATTCGTCGTTCGTTTTTCCACGTGCGTGATTGACCGAAATTCGGTCAACTCCCCATTTGCTGAGTTCGTCGAATAGCGCGTCAAGATGCGGTTCGTTTCTGGAGGTGACGGTGACGACGAGCGAGGCTGTCAGTCCGGGAAAGTTCTTCTTGCAGGCCAAAAGCGTTTCGACGGTTTTTTTGGCGGATTGAAACGAACCGGCCCGGCGGCGGATTTCATCGTGAACCGGTTCCAATCCGTCGATCGACACTCCGATGTCCACCTGCAAGCGGGGGGCCAACTCGAACAACTGTACGACCGCTTTTTCCACCCATTCCGGTTTGCTGCCGTTGGTGATGATTCCCATGCGTTTCGTTTCGGCGAGGGTGTGGAATGCGTGGAGCGCCTGGGGCAGATCGTGGCGTAGAAACGGTTCGCCGCCTGTTACCCGCAGAAAATCGAGGGGACGAAGGCTTTGGGCCACCCGCTCGATTTCCTCGATCGGCATCTCCTCGAGCTGATTGAGTTCGTCTGAATAAAAGCAATGCTCGCACTGCAGGTTGCAGCGGGAGGTGATGTAGAAAATCAGATAACGCAGCCGGGGATTGGTTTGGCTCATGATAGGCGGGATTATAGCATGGAGTCGTTTCAGCCGTAATCAACCGGGAACGTGTTAATTGTGGTGCAGACTTCCAGCCTGCGGGGAGTGATCAGACACTTTATTCGGCTTACCAATAACGATGGAACAATTGTAAGATTTCGATCTCTGCCGCTCACGTTCGTGTTGAATCCGGTATACTATAAGTGACTAGGTGTTCGTATCAGCGAGGTCGAGGCTATGGCGTTGCGGCAGCCGTCAGAGGAACACATTCCTCCTTCATCCCAGAGCGAAGATGATTTCCCCGTTTTGGAGCTCATCCTTCGCAACTACCTCGGCGACGACGACGTGATGATCGTGCGCAAAGCCTACTTTTTTGCCTATGACGCCCACAAGGATCAGTTACGCGCCAGTGGAGAACCGTACATCATTCACCCCGTCGCCACTGCCGAAATCCTAGCCGGTTATCAATTGGATGCGGCAACGATCTCGGCCGGACTTCTGCACGATATTCTTGAAGATACGGATTACACATTCGACGACCTGGTGCGTGAATTCGGGGATTACGTCGCCAACCTGGTTCAAGGCGTCACCAATGTCGGCCAAATCGGTTCCACCCAGCAAAGCGAAGCGGAAATAGAAAATTTCCGCCGGATGATGATCGCCACGGCCGAAGACATGCACGTGATCGTCATCAAGTTGGCCGACCGCCTGCACAACCTCCGCACCTTGCAGTATCTCCCCCGCAGCAAACAGATCACCATCGCCAAGAACACGCTCAACATCTACGCCCCGCTCGCGCACCGCCTGGGCCTGGGAAGTATCAAGTGGGAGATGGAAGATTTATGCCTGCTGTTTCTCAATCCCGATGTCTACGAAACGATAAAAAAGAAGGTCTCCTTAAAACGGCTGGAGCGTGAAAAATACGTCGAAGAGATCCGAGATATGCTTGAGAAGAGGCTTGAAGAAAAAGGAATCAACGCTGTCGTCGAAGGCCGGGCGAAACATTTTTTCAGCATCTACAACAAGATGCTGAGGGATAACAAACATTTCGAGGAAATTCACGATCTGATCGCGCTGCGTGTGGTTTGCGAAACAGTGGGAGCGTGTTACGCGACGCTCGGAGAAGTCCATACCCTATGGCGGCAGATTGAGGGGCGATTCAAGGATTACATCTCCACTCCGAAAGCCAATGACTACCGCTCCATTCATACGACCGTCCACACTGAAAAAGGGCGGATGGTTGAGATTCAGATCCGAACTCAGAAAATGCACTCCATCGCCGAACACGGGATCGCCGCACACTGGCTTTATAAAGATACCCAAGAGACCAAAAAACGTTCGAGCCGCGATTCCAAATGGTTGGAGGCGTTTTCACGCGAACTTCCCGATACGAGGGATCCGGAGGATTTTCTCCATTCTATCCGATCCGATCTCTTTTCGGACGAGGTCTACGTCTATACGCCCAAAGGCGAACTGATCCGCCTGCCCAACGATGCCACCCCGATCGATTACGCTTACAAGATTCACACTCAACTCGGCCATCGATGCGGCGGGGCCAAAGTCAACGGTAATATCATTCCGCTCAACCATCCACTGAAAACCGGTGACGTGGTCGAGATTTTATCCAACCAGAACAGCCATCCTTCCCCCGCCTGGCTCGACATCGTTAAAACCTCTTCCGCGCGAAATAAAATCCGCCGATATCTGCTTGAATCCCGCCGCGATCAGTTGCAGCAAATGGGGAAAACCACTCTCACGCGGGAACTGGAGAGAGCCGGTTTCAAACCCCGCGAGTTTTACCATTCCGAGGACGCCGTAACGATCAGCGACTCGTTGGGGCAGAAATCGCTTGACGATGTCTTCGTTAATATCGGTTTCGGGCGGATTTCGACCAAGCAGATCATCGCCCGGCTCATGCAAAAAGACAAACCGAAGCCCAGCCCGAAGTCCGCCGGAAAAAAAGCCAGCGTCAACGCTCCTCTATCGTCCACCACGGGATCGCTGGTTCGTTTGGTGGATATCGATAACATCATGTACCGCATTGCGAAATGCTGCAATCCATTGCCTGGAGACAGCATCATTGGATTCGTCACGCGGGGCAGGGGGGTGACGATCCACAAGGAGCACTGCCGCAGTATCAAACAATTCACCAGCGATCCAGGCCGGGTGTTATCGCTTTTCTGGACCGGCGACCGGGGCGAAGCGGTTTCCGTGGTGATCGAAGTGCGCGCCCGGAACCGCAATAACCTGCTCGTCGATCTTTCCCAGATGATCTCCTCCTCCGGCACGAACATTATTGCATGCAACACTCAATCTACCACTGAAAAAGCCAACCTCCATTTTACGCTTGGAGTGACCAGCATCACGCACCTGAATTCGGTGATGCAGCAGTTGTTAAGTATCGAAGGTGTCAAAACCGTCCGTCGGATTCGAAGCAACGGCCACAACGTTCGTTCTAAACCACAAACGAACACAGCTAAGAAACGACGAAAGAGAACATCCCGAACGAAGAAGAGATAAACGATTTACAACGATTGGATTGAAACGAAGGATTGGGAAGAATGATCAGCCGATCAGATCGATGACGGTCTGTGACATCTCGTCGGCGGTGCGGATCACGGCGGCGTTGGCTTTCGTCATCTTATCTTCCACTTGCAGGTTTATCGCTTCCCGCGCGATATTCACATTGGAGCCTTCGACGAAACCGCTGTGAACGATCCCCCGGCCTTCCGTTCCGGGTGTGCCTGTTTGAGGGATTCCCGATGCGCCGGTTTGAGTTGCTGCGTTCCCCCCCTGACGTGAGAGTCCACTGGGATTGCTGAACTTCGCCAACTGAATCTGGCCCAGTTCCTGGGACTGTCCATCAACGGTGGCGGAAATGGTTCCATCACCGGCGATCGTGACGTTTTCGGCTTCGGCGGGAACGAAAACAGGTGGATCGAGGCGGAATCCTTTTGAATTGACCAACGCCCCATCCGAGTCGAGTTGGAAGGAACCGTCGCGAGTGTAGGAGGGATTACCCTGCCCGTCGGTCACTTGGAAATATCCCTGGCCTTCAATCGCCATATCGAGGGGATTGTCGGTCGGGACGAGATAGCCTGGGGTGGATGAGATAGAGACGCTGTCAACAACCGCGCCCTGGCCATTGGGACCGGATGCGCTTTTTGCCTGCTGCTCGCGATAACCGGGCGTGTTGAGGTTCGCCAGATTGTTGGCGGCAACCGAGGTGCGCCATCGCGAGGCGTTTAAACCAGAAAGGGCTGTTGAGAGAATATCGATCATAATACTTACCACCTAGTATCGGCGAACCTTTAAGAATCTTAACATAGAGAACGATTTTTTGCAATAGTTATTTTTATTGTAACATTTCTTGACTGCTTTACATGAAATAAAAAACGAGAAAGAATCCAATATTTTTTACCAAGCTGCCTTGCTGTGCTTTATCAATCACCCCTGTTACAACCCGATCCAATCTTCTACACACAATAATGTGTTTTTGTAGAATTCCACGCCGGATTTAGGTGTGAGGTGTGCGACCCGGTCGATCAGTTCGTTTCGTTTTTCTTCGCTCATCCCTGTGAAGGAGTGGGCGAGCTCGATCTTTTCCCGCAGCTGATCGGGATTGTTGGGGCCGGTGACCAGGACGCTGACCGGGAGCGACCAGACGAAATGAATCGCGTCTTCCACACTGATGAGATCGGGGCAGATTTTCGGCTTTGGCCCTCCTTGAAAGAAGGTGGTCCCGCCGAAGAATCCGCCGCAAGCCAACGTCTTCATGGCGATGATGCCGAGGTCCCGCTCCACTAGACGCGGCATCACCTGCTCGATGAAACTGCCGTAGGACGGATCGGCGCAATTGACCGGCATCTGACACGTTTTGAAAACATCCGTATGTTCCAGAATCAGTTGGTGCGCCGCCGGATTATTGTGACCGGTGAAACCGATATGCCGAACTTTACCGCTTTCCTTGGCCTCGATGAATGCATCGATGACACGCGCGTCGATTCGGCGCTGGGCGTCGGCGGGATCCTGGACCTGGTGCATCTGCCACAGGTCCAGGTAGTCGGTGTTCAGATTACGTAGCGTGGTATCCAGTTGCCGATTCACGGTGGTATAACTGAAAAGGTGGGCTTTGGACATAACGAAAACGTCGTCTCGATACTTGGGGATTAAATGCTGGCCGTAAAGTCGCTCGCTATCCCCGTTCCCGTAAGAGGCGGCGGTGTCAAAGAAGCGCACACCCCCTTCCAGCGCCGTTTCGACGAACGCCTGCGCGTGCTGGTTGAAAGTGGAGACATGCGCACCGCCCAGCCCCAGCATCGTCACCGATTCACCGGTTTGCCCCAATCGCCGCTTGGGGAGCAGCGGTCCCAGGCGGTCGTTTTCCGCAACGGCGTTCGGGCCGGTCGTTCCGGTCATCAGGCAAGCGGTCATCGCCGTCAGCGATTTCAGAAATCGGCGTCGGTCGTCCATTCAATTCTTCTCCTAGACTGATTTTCAAGTCGTAACGTATTCAATCCGAACATATTTTTGAGAACCGCTCTAGCGATCGTTTTATCGCTGCCACCATTCTTCCCGGTAATCGGATTTGGCGTTTCCTCCGACGAATGTCGTTATGTTTCCGTCGCTGTAGAGGCCGTTCGTCATCTCGTAGGTTCCTCCCCCCTTGCCCGGCCCGGCGCTTACGTTCCACCCCACGTATTGAGGATAGTTTTCCAGGAAACCCGCCGCGCGGGAGGCGTTGAAACTCATGATGGGTTCCCAGTGGATCGTGCGTTTCGCGTAAGGCGAGATTTGCTTCATGGATTCGGGGATTTTTTCCTGAAACGGATCGATCGGCCAAAAATTCATGTAGGCGACAGGCGATGTCAACGGAACGTGCTGCCAGAGGGAATGCCGGTGAAAATGGAAGGTGTTGTTATCCATCCGGTACATGTTTTCGGCTGTCGCCAACGACCGGTGATCGGCGTAAACGCGGGCGATCTTGGCCCGGATTTGGGCTTGAAGAAAGTTGGGAACCGCTATCGCCGCCAGAATACCGATGATTGCGACGACGATGAGTAATTCGATGAGGGTGAATGCTTTCAGTCTGAACATAACCGTAACACCTATTTCTCTACGAAATCGATGTGAGCCGAAAAATCATATTTATTCATCACGGGATCGGCTAATCTTTTTATTATATCCTGCAAATATCGTTCAAGTCGAAATCGCTGAAGGCGGATTCGGCGGGGGAATCGCTTTTTGCCAGCGCGATCAGGTCGCCGGTGATTTCAGGGCCGAGCCAGCTGAGCACCGCTTCCGCCCGGGCTTCCTTGACGTTGACCGGCGGGACTTTGAAATCGCCTCGGAACGCCAATTGTTTGCGGATCACCCGCGAGGCCTTTTTGAGGGCCTTGGGATTCCAGATCGGCTCACGTGCCCATTCCGTTGCGGGCTTGGGCACGAACGGGGAGACTGCCACGATGACCTTGCTGCCTCCCGAACCGTTGAACGCCGCGCCCATCTTCCGGCTGAACTCGATGATTTGCGTGGCTTCCTCCATCAGGTCCGCACCGGGAACGCCCAGGAGGAAATAGAGTTTCATATAGGGGAATCGCTTTTTGCCCGCTATCTCCGCCAATCGCAGATACGATTCGTCGTTCACGTTCTTGCGCATCCGGCTGCGGGTTTCGATTCCGCCGCTTTCGGGTGCGATGGTGATGGTCTGCTGACCTCCACGGCGTAAAAGATCGAGAAATGCTTCGCTGACTTTCTCCGCTCGGAGTGAGGAGGTTGAAACCTGCTTGCCACGCGACACCAGCCATTCCGTGATGGCTTCCACCTGGGGATGATCGGCGACCGCTGCGCCTAAGAGGCCCACCTTGGCGTACTTTTTCTGATAGCGTTCCAAAATATCGATCAACGAGTGGTCATCGCGAAAACGGGCGATGCCGTTCGCTGCTGGGACGATACAGAATTTGCAGCGGAAATTACAGCCCCGCGAGACCTCCAGCAGAAACGCCCCGCCGAATTCATCGTCCCGGGCGCGGATGACGGTGTGGCAGGGATGACTGTCGATTGGATCGAGAGTGCTTCGGTCGAAGCGGTTTGAGTCGAACTCGCCGTGTATCTTGGGTACGTAAATGGAGTCCAATTCGGCCAGTGCTTCCAGCAATTCGGTTCGTGGGCGGCCTTCGTGCTGCGAAAGCACACGGGCAACCGGCTCCACGATGCCTTCGCCTTCGCCGAGCGCCACGGCATCGGCGATTCGCTGGAGCAGGCGGGGATTGGCTGAGGCGGCCTGGCCTCCAACGAGGAGAATGGGTGCCTGGTCACCCCTTTCGTCCGACAGAATCGGCACGCCGCCATTCAGGAGCATCCTCAGTAAGTTAACGACGTCCAGTTCGTAGGTCAGGGATGCGGCGAGAAGCGGGAAACGGAAAAGCGGCGTGCGGTTCTCGACGCTGCGTGTTTCGCGGCTTTTTCGATCCAAGACGATGCGCTCGACCGAACACCCCGATTCTCTGAAGAGGCGGTAGACCTGCTGAAATCCCAGACTGGACATGCCCACCCCGTAAAGGTTGGGATAGATCAGCCCAACCGGGCCGTGGGGATTATCCGGAAAGGTGAGAAGGTGATCCTCGGCGGCGATTTTATCCCAGAATGTCATCCTGTGATTCTTTCATGGCTTCGTTCCGCACAGACGCCAAGGAATTTTAACCGATTTCATCCGAAGTACCAATCAGGGTATAGGGTATAGGGTTTAGGGTCTAAAAAGAATAGGACTCAGGGGGGAAATTGGAGTGATGGGATGTACTCTTCCAGTGGGTGAGGAGATTTAAGGATCATTCATTTTGCTTGAGACGCAGTAAGATATTTTTTATACTATGATCTTTCGGGCGATGGAAGTGTTTTCGATTTATTACCGTTTCGTTTTAAGGAAATTGGATAAAAACATGGGAATCCAACGCGATTTTTATTTAAAATAGATAAAAAATTAACTTTTCCTTTTTGTGTCGGTTGACACCTGCTGGGGTGGTAAATTATGATCGCTATACTATTATTAATCGTTATTGCCCGGAGTTTTATCGAGCCTGCTGGGATACGCGAAGCTGGTGAACGTGATGACCGGGAACCGTTCGGAAGAGAATCAATTCGCGTGGCTTCGGATCGCGGGACAGTGTATGTTCATCCCGATCTATCTGGCCCTGTTTCCTATCGCGTTTTACCATATCGGAAAGTGGCTGGATGGATGGTTCGAGACGAATTGGATTAAAGTTTTTTTTCTGTTTCTGGGGCTTTTTTCCGGATTCAGGCAGACTTATTTCTTGATCAAACAATTGATTGAAATCCAGGAGAGAGACGGTGGGTCTTAAGGAACTCTCCCAGGTGATCCAGCATTCGGTTGTCGTAACACTGCTGGTCTTCGTTCCTCTCTGGTTGATTTATGATTTTCATCACGCTTTGGGTTTGGCGTTTGGCGGACTCTGGTCGAGCGCGAATCTATGGGCACTGAAGGGATTGATCGTAGCGATCTTTCAATCCAGGAGTTTTTGGTCGATCACGTGGTTCGCCCAATTGAAGATCCCTCTGCTGTATGGGATCGGTGCTCTGGTGCTTTTGAAAGTGCCTCTCTCGGTGGGGGCTGGGATCGTGGGATTTCATATCCCGTTCGTTCTCATCGTGGTGGAAGCCATTTACTGGCAGTATAAACAGACGCGTACGGCCGGAACCACTTAACATCCGGTATTGAATTGGGGAAAGATTCATCATGGCAGCCGACACGTTGGTAAGACAGGCGTTACTAGCGATCCAGACCGCCGCCGAACATGGTGCGGCCAACGAACATGGTGCGGAACAGGCGCAACAAGCCGCCTCGACTCATGCCCCCGAACTGCCGAACTTTGTCCATGTTCTCCATCACTATTTTCCCGATAACGGTTTGGTTAATGCGCTGTATTCGGTTCAGGATATCGTTTTTATCATTATCATCATTGGAGTCATCACTTTCTTTTTCCGAACCGCCACCCGCCACCGGGCGATTATTCCCGGACGGCTGCAAGCCATGGCGGAAATCATCGTCGAAGGATTGCTGGGTGTCGTATGTGGTATTTTGGGTGATAAGGAAGGCCGACGGTATTTCCCGTTCCTGGGATCGCTTTTTATCTTTATCGTCTGCATGAACTGGTTCGGGTTGGTTCCGCTGATGAGATCGCCGACGGCGAATATCATTACGACAGCGGGACTCGCTATCAGTGTCTTCTTTTTCGTTCAATTCACAGCGATCAAACGACTGGGAATCGGTGGATTTTTCTTCCATCTGCTGGGCGAACCGAAAGACGCGATCGGCTGGGCGATGACACCGCTTTTCTTCCCGCTGCATGTGTTGGAAGAATTCATTAAGCCCCTCAGCCTGGCTTGTCGGCTTTACGGCAACGTCTACGGCGAAGACGTACTTCTGGGCGTCGGGATGGTGCTGGGCATTATGATGATGCCTTTAGGGATTGGAGCCATTATCGGTGTGCCGCTCCATTTCCCGTTCGTACTGCTTTCAATTCTGCTTGGAACTATCCAGGCTTTAGTCTTTACACTATTGGCATCCGTATACATCTCAATGGTGATGCCCCATCACGAGCATCACGAAGAGGAAGCGGAACACTAGAGGTGCTTAACACTTAAAATGATGGGCAGGATAGAACATGGGCAGGCACAGGGGCCTGCCCCTACATGGTTCTGTTACCCATAAAAACAGTGTGACAGAGTACTAGAACGAAAACACCGGTTTTACCGGTTCATAAAATCCTGATAGATTGTCATCAATTCGGCAAGGAGAATAAAAATGGATCCAGTTGCAACTTTCTTAACCGCACAAGGGGCTTACCACATCGGACTCGGCCTAGCCGCTATCGGCTCCGGTTTGGGTCTGGGAATGGCCATCAGCAAAGCCATGGAAGCAATGGGACGGCAGCCCGAAGCGGCTGGACGCATTCAGACGGCAATGATTATCGGCTGTGCGTTTATCGAAGCGTTGACCATCTACGCCCTGATTTCCAGCTTTATTCGTATGTAATTGTCTCAACGAGCGGCCAACCACCGCTTCGACTTTGCAGGAGTAAACGCCAATGAGCCTTTACGATATCTATGCGTTGTGCGGACAGATTCTGGTGGCGGCTGAAGAGACGCATGCCGCCGGGTCTGCCGGTCCTTCCATTCCCGCGCAGATCGTCACGGTGATGGTCTGTTTCGCCGCGGTGTACCTCTTATTGAGGAAATTTGCTTTCGGACCGATCCTCACCGTGCTCGACGAGCGCAGTAACCGGATCAAGTCGGACTTGCAGCGCGCGGAAGAACTTCAGCGGAAAGCGGAAATAGACCGGGTCACCCTCGAAGAACGTCTCAACAAGATCGAGGACGAAGCCCGCGAACGTATGCAGGAACTGGTCGCCGAAGGCAAACGGGTGGCGGATTCCATCAAGGAAAAAGCACAGGAAGAATCCACCGCGCTTCTGGACAAGGCTCAAAAGAATATCGAATACGAAACCCAGAAGGCCCGGGTGACGCTGAAGAAGGACATCATCGAAATGACCGTCGAAGCGACCGAACGGCTCATCAACGAGCGTTTGGACGACGAGAAACACCGGGAACTGATCGGTGATTTCCTGACCCGGATCGAGGAGAGGAACTGATTGTGGAATCCGATCCCCTAGTCGCCTCCAACTACGCCCGCGCACTGCTCGGAGTGGTGAGAAAAGGCGATCTCTCTTTGGAAGAAGCACAGGAAGAAGCCCGTTCCTTACGGAAATTGGTCCAGGACGATCCCAAACTTCGGGTCTTTCTATACGGCCCCCAGTTTCGTGAAGAGACCAAAGTGGAACTGGTGGAAAAGGTCTTCAAGGATCGCCTTGAGCCAATCTTCTTTCAATTGCTTCTGTTGCTCTTCGACCGCGACCGGATCGAGCATCTCATCGATATCCTGTCGGTCTTCGATGAGCTGGTTGAAGAGGAACTGGGTTTCAAACTGGCCACCGTCACCACGGCGATCGAACTGTCGGACGAGGAACGGACCACATTTCGGGAGAAGTTGGAATCGTACTGGAAGGTCAAGTTCGATCTTCGATTCCGGATCGATCCGAAGGTGATCGGCGGTGTCCGGGTGAAGTACAACGATATCCTGATGGACACGACCATCGAGAATTATCTTTTAAGCATGCGGGAACATCTCTCGCAAATACGGCTCGCCTCATAGCGGGACCCTCCACGGAACCTAGAAGAGGGGTGGAATTAAGATGGCTTTACGACCCGAAGAAATCACGTCCGTACTAGAACGCGAATTGGCGTCATTCGAGACCGGTCTGAAGATGGACACGGTTGGTACGATTCTCAAGATCGGCGACGGCATCGCGACCATCTACGGCCTGGAAGAAGCGATGGCCGGTGAACTGCTGGAATTTCCCGGTGGGCTGATGGGCATGGTGCTGAACCTGGAAGAAAACAGCGTCGGAGCGGCGCTGTTCGGTTCGGACCGCGACATCAAGGAAGGCGATACCGTTAAACGGACCGGGCGTATTGCTTCCGTACCTGCGGGCGAAGCGCTGGTGGGACGGGTGGTCAACCCGCTGGGTGAACCGATCGACGGAAAAGGCGTCATTGCCACCGAGGAAACCCGCAACCTGGAATTTAAAGCGCCGGGTGTTATCGCCCGCCAGCCGGTGAAAGAGCCGCTTATGACCGGGCTGAAAGCCATCGACTCCATGATCCCCATCGGACGGGGACAGCGCGAGCTGATTATCGGCGACCGGGGTACAGGCAAAACCGCCGTCGCCATCGACGCGATCATCAACCAGAAAGAGACCGATGTCTACTGCATCTACATCGCCGTGGGCCAGAAAGCCTCCAGCGTCGCCGGTGTGGTCGATGTTTTGCAGAAAAACGGTGCGATGGAGTACACTACCGTCGTCTCAGCCACTGCCGAACAACCCGCTACCTTGCAATATATCGCGCCTTACGGGGGCGTGGCGATGGGCGAGTATTTCCTCTACAGTGGCAGACACGTGCTGGTCGTCTATGACGATCTTTCCAAACACGCCACCGCCTACCGGCAACTCTCGTTGTTGCTCAGGCGTCCTCCGGGGCGTGAAGCGTATCCCGGTGATGTGTTCTACCTTCACAGCCGCCTGCTGGAACGCGCTTGCAAATTGAGCGACGAAAACGGCGGCGGATCGCTGACCGCTCTCCCCATTATCGAAACTCAGGCGGGCGACGTTTCCGCTTATATCCCAACGAACGTGATTTCGATCACCGACGGGCAGATTTACCTGGAACCCGACCTGTTCTATGCCGGGATCAAACCGGCGATCAATGTCGGGCTGTCGGTCTCCCGCGTGGGGGGCAACGCTCAGACGAAAGCGATGAAATCCGTCGCGGGCCGTCTGCGCCTCGACCTGGCCCAGTACCGCGAACTGGCCGCTTTCGCTCAGTTCGGGTCCGACCTGGACAAGGCGACCCAGGCTCAGCTGACGCGCGGTGAGCGCATGACTGAAATCCTGAAGCAGGATCAATACGCGCCGGAAACACTGGAAAAGCAAGCCGTGACGATCTTCGCGGGTGGGCGCGGATTCCTGGACGATCTGCCTATTCATCAGGTTCAGCAGTTCTGCCTGGAACTCTATCCCTATCTGGAAGACAAACACCCGGAAGCGATCCACGCCATTCAGGAGACCAAGGTCATCTCCGAAGAGACCGAAAAGAGTTTGCAAGACGGAATTACGAAATACAAGGAATTATTTCTCGCTAAACAGGACGAGTCCTAATCGGAATTGTATAGGAAAGCGATATGCCGTCACTGAAAGATTTACGCCGACGCATTCGGTCCGTCAACAACACCAAGTTGATCACCCGCGCCATGCGGTCGGTCGCCGCATCGAAGATGCGAAAGACCCAGGACCGGCGCGATAAGATCAAACCGTTTGCGGAGCGCCTGCAGGAAATCGTCGTGCGTGTGATTAAAAGCGTCGGGTCCGAAGGGCAGCCGCTGATGGCTCAGCACGATACTGACAAACGCCTGCTGGTGATCTTCTCGTCCGACCGGGGTCTGTGCGGGGCATTCAACAACACGATTATTCGCTACGCCTCCGACTATGCTAAAACCTATGGTCCGTCCGGGGCGGACCTCTATATCATCGGCAACCGGGCGCATAGCTATTTTAAGAAACGCGAGTTTACTATCGTGCGGCATCACACCGATTTCGCAGGCAATATCGACACCCAGCGAATTCTGGACATCGCCCGCGATCTGAAAGACCTTTTTCTCGAAGGCCAGTACAACCAGGTCGAATTGATCTTCAACCACGCGGTCTCGGCGATGACTTACCGGCCCTCCCGGCTGCATTTCCTACCGCTGAGCGAAGAAGAACTCACGACCTCGACGGGCGATGCGGAAGCCGCCGAGGATACCGATTACATTTTCGAGCCGGATCCGAAAACGCTGCTGTCCGAACTGCTTCCGAAATACGTCGAAACGAAGATCTACTTCACTTTCGTCGACGCGTTCGCGACGGAGCATCAGGCCCGGATGCTGGCGATGAGTGCGGCGAACGAAAACTGTATCGAGTTGCTCGACGCGCTGACATTGCAGATGAACAAAGCCCGGCAGACCGCCATCACCAAGGAAATCCTGGAAATCGTCGGCGGCGCCGAGGCGCTGAAGGGATAACTACCGAGGTGTTTACCTCGTTTTAAACGTACGATATTTTTTGAACAATCATAAGAAAGAGGTTTGATCATGTCGAATATAGGCCGCGTCAGGCAGGTTATCGGCCCTACCGTCGATATCGAATTCGATTCGGATCATCTGCCTAATATCCTCAACGCCATCACCGTCGACGACGAGGAAAAGAACATTCATCTGACCGCCGAAGTGGCACAGCACATCGGAAACAACCTGGTGCGCTGCGTGGCGATGTCTTCCACGGACGGCTTGGTCCGGGGGATGGAATCCATCGATACAGGTCAGCCTATCTCCGTGCCGGTCGGCGAACAGTGCCTTGGGCGCATGTTCAGTCTGCTCGGCGAACCCATCGACGGCAAAGGCGATATCCCGGAACCCGATTCCCGCTATCCCATCCACCGCCCCGCTCCGGCGTTCGAGGAACAGGTTCCAGTCGCGCAGATTTTCGAGACCGGTAATAAAGTCAACGACCTGCTCGCGCCCTATACCAGCGGCCCTAAAGTCGGATTGTTCCGCGGGGCCGGTGATGGCAAGACGGTCGTCATCATGGAACTGATCCGCAACATCGCGGCTGAACATGGCGGTGTTTCCGTCTTCGGCGGTGTGGGCGAGCGTACCCGTGAAGGGAACGACCTCTGGCTCGAAATGAACGAATCTGGCGTCATCGACCGGACCGCTCTGGTCTTCGGGCAGATGAACGAACCGCCCGGCGCGCGTCTTCGCGTTGGACTCTCGGCGCTGACGATGGCCGAATATTTCCGCGACGATCGCGGGCAGGACGTGCTGCTCTTTATCGACAACATCTTCCGGTTTACCCAGGCCGGTTCGGAAGTCTCCGCGCTGCTGGGCCGGATGCCGTCGGCAGTCGGTTATCAACCGACGCTGGGTACGGAAATGGGCGAACTGCAGGAACGGATCACCTCGACGAAAAAAGGGGCGGTCGATTATATACCCAAGCCTTATAAGAATGAAACAGTCCTTA
>CAZSIZ010000033.1:2738-28927 GCA_964606645.1 uncultured bacterium | reverse complement strand
ACGCACCGGCTAGAAGCCGATGCTCCCCTGTTTACTGTTAGAGTGTTTTTATCAGATTATCCGAGGTCGGTGCATTACCACCGCTTCATTTCCATAACAATGTGTACGGAGAGTAGCCCAGAGGGAGAGGGGGTTATTCGCTGGTATTTTGATTTTATGACCGATTTGCGATCGTTTTTGCTGATTAAAGGACTAAGGACGGTTTGATGCCACCCATTCGCGCTCTGTTTTGTGATTTGGATAACACGCTGACCCAGGATTCGAGAGGGGTTCGCCTGTCCGCCGAACGTGTTTTTCAGATGCTTATGAAAGACTATCCTCATCTGGAAATAGAACGTGTTTATCCCATCTACCGTCGGATCAATAACTGGCATTGGGGGCATTTCCACGAATCCCCCATCAGCCAATACGACGATCCCATCAATCCGCGAATCGTGATCTGGCGCGAGTTTCTCGAGGAAATCGGCTGCATGAACGGGAAATCGATCGAACGCTTCGCCATCGCGTTCAACCAGGCCCGCGAAGAGACCTACCAGTGTTACGAAGACTCGATCCCGGTATTGGAAAAAATGGCGGGCCGAATTCCCTTGTACATGATCACGAACGGGCATTCACAGATTCAGCGGAAAAAGATCGAGGTTTGCGGAGTTCAGTCCTATTTCGACTCGATCCTCGTCGCCCAGGAAGCGGGCGTTTCCAAACCCGATCCGGAAATTTTCCGCCAGGCGTTGGACGCGGCCAACATCTCCCCCGAAAACGCATTGATGCTGGGAGACAACGTCGAGAAGGATATTCTCGGCGGTAAAGGAGCGGGGATGCAAACCGCCTGGATGCGCCGAGAAGACCGAAACTGGGGCGACGAAAATCCCAATCCGGATTACACCGTTCAATCGATGAAAGAGGTTTGGGAGATACTTGAACGTTCAAAATCATAACACCCCCCGTTATTCATCCGAACTGAAACAACGTCTCATTGGAATCGCATGCGTTCTGATGGCCCAATTACTGTTTGGGACGACTTTCGCGTTCAACAAGATCGTGCTCGATCAAGACGTGAATCCGATTCTGCTGGCTTCCAATCGCGCGATCATTGCGACCTTGTTCCTGTTTCCCTTTTATTGGACCCGAAGAAAATCGACGCAGTGGACCCGGCAGGATTGGAAAAACGCGATCTTTGTCGGCGGCTTTGCGGCGGCGCTCGGGATGATTCTCGAATACTTCGGGACGAAATACACGCTGGCCTCCAACGCGTCGCTGATTATCTCGACGGAATCGATCTTTTCCGTTTTTCTGTGCGTTTTGATATTAAAGGAGCGTCTTCATTTCCCAACCGTGATTGGGGGGCTTTCCGCACTCGTGGGGGTGGCGCTGGTGATGTGGCATGATTTCCGTGCCGTGGAATTTCATCTGAACGCCAACTTCCGGGGGGATGTGCTCGTGCTCTTCTCGATCCTGTTCTGGGGATTGTATACCGTATACAGCAAACGGGTGGTTCACCATTCCGATCCAATCTACACGATCTTCTTCGTCACGCTATTTAATGCGATTTCCCTTGGAACGATCAATATCGCCGGTGGAACCATTCAGGGAGTCACGGAGATGCCCCTCATCTCGTGGTTGGTTACGATTTACCTTGGAGTTTTTTGTTCCGGGCTGGGGCATTTGCTGTACTTTCAAGCGCTGAAACGCCTTCCGGCGTCTCTGGTGGCAGTCACACTGACTTTGCTGCCCGTTTTTGGTGTGGGATTCTCGATGATTTTGCTGAACGAAAGTCTGAACCTCTCGCAAATCATCGGAAGCGCCACCATCATCCTCGGCATCGGTTACGCGGTCTGGCCCCGGAACGGGGAAATTGACTTTTCCGATAATCTTCCTCCCGGACAATAAAAAAGAGGGGCAGATTTAACTCTACCCCCTGATAGTAAGTTATTTCCCTCACCCTAGCCCTCTCCCAGGGGGAGAGGGGATTTGGGCAAGTTGATGATGAATTATAGTGCTGGTCCGGGAACGGGGATGTTGTCCCACGGAATCTTGGCGTCTTCGGACAGGTCTTTCGGTGCGAGATCAAGATCCATCGCCAAGGCTTCATCCCATTTCAGTTTCTTGCCGGTGTATGCGGCCATACGTCCTAAGATGGCGGTGAAGGTACTCTCAGCAACCTGAACACCTTCATTCAGATAGGGGCCATCGCCGGTAATACTGGCTTGCAGATCGATGTGTTCCTGATCGTACGGATTGCGTCCGCCGCCGGAACTCATGTCGTGAGTGTTACTGACTTTGCCCTTGCTTCCCATCACGAGTTCAGAGACTTCGTTGTAGCAATTTCTCCAGTGACGGCAGAAACTCATGACGTGAATGTCGTTGGGATACTCGAAGTCGCAGGAGAAGTGATCCCAGATATCACCGTATTTTTCAATCTTGGGTTTCCAGGCACGGCCCCCGGATGCGATAACGGAAACGGGATGGGATTTAAAGACCCAGTTCATGACATCGAGATTGTGAACGTGCTGCTCGACGATATTGTCTCCGCAGTTCCAGCAGAACTGGTACCAGTTTCGCATCTGATATTCGGCATCGCTCATGCCGGATTTGCGTTCGCGGGTCCAGGGAAGGCTGCCGTTCCAATAGGCGCGTCCGGCAAGCGGTTCTCCAATAACGCCGTCGTGAATTTTTGCGATGGTTTCGACATACGGTTTCTGATGGCGGCGCTGTGTCCCGGTGACGACGGATAATTTCAGTCTTTCGGATTTCTTGGCGGCGGCGATAAAACGGCGTGTTCCAGCCGGATCGGTGGAGACAGGTTTTTCGCAGAAGATATGCTTTTTGGCATTGACGGCCGCTTCGAATTGTTCGACTTTGAATCCGGGAGGTGAGGCGATGAGGACGTAATCCAGATCTAATTGGACGAGTTTTTTGTAACTATCGCGCCCCAGAAAGATGTTTTCTTTATCGACTTTGATGTTCTCGGTAAAATTTTCATTCTTACGGAGACTGCCCAAGCAGCCTTTGACCCGGTCTTCAAACGCATCGTGAACGGCAACGAGTTGGACGTTACTGTTCGCTTTGATGGCGTTTCCGACTGCGCCGGTTCCCCGGCCCCCGCATCCGATCAGTCCGATTTTCATGGGGGGGGCGGCATGTGCGTTTTTCAGGATCCCGAAGCTGGTGATGGCCGTGACGCTCAGGGCGGATTTTTTTCCAAACTCTCTGCGTGACAATCCTTCATTTTTTTCGCTCATGTTGAACTCCTTTTGTTCGCTCAAGGCTATGCGTTAATGTGCATTTCTTCTGTTTATACGAATCAAGAAATGGCCTCGGATGAAGCAGCCCGGTGGAATTCAATCCGAGATGGAAAATGAGACCGATTTCCTTGATAAACGATACCACTCCCCCTAGTCTTGATAAAGGTGTTTGGAGACATACAGGGTTTAGGGTATAGGGTTTAACCGGTTGAATACGGAATCAGGAGGTTGATTTCGAATGGAGTTTTCATGTCGTGATTTCCGGTCTTCCCCTCTTGATGTTTGGTATAATGTTTAACAAGAATTATGGAAAACCCTTGACATCGAAATCATGGTCTCCATATTATGACAAGTGAAATATCGATTTTGTTTCGTATTCATGACGTTGCGATGAAAAGGATATCCCAATGACCAGCCTGACGATTCGGCGCGCGGCTCCTGAAGACCTTCCACGGATAACCGAGTTATGGAAGGAAATGATGGACTATCATCTCTCGCTGGACCCCCGGTTCGATATGGCGATCGACTCGGAAGAAGCGTATCTCGACTACCTCTTCTCGGTATTGGATAATTACGATTACGCCCTATTCGTGGCCGTTAAGGAGAAGGAAATCATCGGGTACACGATCGGGATGATTCTTGCAAATCCGCCCGTTTTCGCGTTGGAGCGTTATGGATTTATTGCGGAGATGGCCGTCACCGCCTCGGAGCAGCGAAGCGGAATGGGCCGCCAAATGTGGGACCACGTCCGTCGGTGGTTCAAACGGCGGGGGATCGAAGTGGTTCAGTTGAACGTTTCCCCCCGCAACGAACGGGGTTACACGTTCTGGCAGGAATCGGGATGCGATGAATTTCTGCATATTATGTGGCATAATATCCCGAAGGATTTTTAATTCGGATTCAACCGAAATGGACTTAATACGATATCGCTTATGGAAAATACAGCCCAAACAATCAAGGCACTGATCGAGATTGCCCGCCCTCAACAATGGGTGAAAAACACGTTCGTCTTCGCGCCGCTTTTATTTGCGAAAGAGCTGGGAGACCTGTCATTGGTTCAGCAAACGTTCGTCGCGTTTTTGCTGTTCTGTATCTACTCATCCTGCGTGTATATGATCAATGACATCGCCGACGTGGAGAGAGACCGGCTTCACCCGGAGAAGAAACACCGCCCTCTGCCATCCGGACGGCTTACCGTGCCGGTCGTGTCGGTGACTTGTCTCCTCCTTTTCTTACCTTCGGTCGTTGCCTCGTTCTATCTATCCCCGGAATTTTTAGTGGTGGGAATAATTTACGTCGTCGTCAACTTGCTCTATTCCTTCTGGTGGAAGACCGTGGTGATTCTGGATGGGATGATTATCGCGATGGGATTCGTTTTGCGGACATACGCCGGGGCGGTCGTGATCGGTGTTGTTTTTTCAGACTGGCTTTATATCTGCGCGACGTTCGTTTCCCTCTTTCTCGCGTTCTGCAAACGCCGACACGAGATTTACTTGATGGGTGAAAAAGAAGCGAAAAATCACCGGGCTATACTCAAGGAATACTCCACTCAGCTGCTGGATCAAATCATCGCCATCGTCACATCCGCCACGGCCGTGACCTATTCGCTCTACTGCATCGACGCCACCCGGGTAACGGGCGCGTTGGATGGGAACGTGGCCGGATACAGCCCTTCGATGAAGCTGACGATCCCCTTCGTCCTCTACGGATTGTTCAGATATCTGTATCTCGTCTACCGAAAAGATGAAGGCGGGAATCCAACCGAATTGCTACTTTCGGACAAGCCGTTATTGATCAACGGGGGTTTGTGGCTTGTGGTGGTTTTCTGGTCATTATATTCGGGCTGATCGATGGCAAAAAAAAGAAAATTAGCTATTGACTAACGTAGTCTTGCGTGTAATGTTTTGAGCTATAAGTTGTCATTAAATTAAAGGGGATTCCCCTGATGCGAGGAGATTCGAGGAGTACAACCATGCTGAGTTATCATCAATCATTTCATAAGCAAAACAAGTCGTTTGGAATGACTGGTCCGATCGTCTCATCCGGTTTGCATGGGTTGGTTCTGTTTCTCAACACCGGAGGGAGAGCGAACGATGTATGCCTGCTCTTGACGATCACGGAGAAAAGCACCGATCCATTAACTATGGCTCTCGCGCGTGGATGGGACGGTGACGAGTTCGGTTCCGATGATGATGAAGAAGACGATGCGCTGCTCGATAACGAAGACGATTTCTTTGGCGACGACTTATCCAAAGAAGATGATGACGACGACGAACTCGATGATGACGACGATTACGATGACGAGTTCGACGACGATGATGACGACGATTTTTAATCGTTCATCGATCCTCTTGTTATAATCTAACGCAAGCGCTTTTGAATAGATCAACCGGCTCTATTCTCCAATTCGCCGAGATGCGATAGGCATTCTTCAGCGATTCGAAAGCTGTAATTCATCCCACGGTCCTCCGGATAGATTTGAACCATGGTGCAAAGAGTGAGTCCCTTGACGGGGGTCTGGAACGGGGGCTTGTGTCGGGAATAATTCAAGCCGATGACCGGCTGGGCGAATTCCGTTTTCGACTGCGTAAAACTTTTGATATCCTCCCGGCGAAATTCGGGGAACAATCCTTCCAGATAATCGAGAAAAACATCACGCACCTGGGATGTCTTCATCTGATAGTAGGGGTGATCCGGGCTGAGATACCGTGACAAATAGATTGGATACAAATCACCGTAATCGGGATCGTCGAATAGATTGCGGTGATCGACGATGGCGACGAACGGCGAGTCGGGATCGGTGACGTTCAACCAGTAGTACGGCGAAAGGTGACGCTTCAATCCCAGAATCATGGTAATGTTGGCCTGGTAGGGAATCTGGGCGATGTCCGATTTGTAATCGTCGGGAAGTGACGGCGTCATGCGAACGAACGAGGGCGTGCTTGGGGTTACGATCGCGCGGTCGAATGTTTCAGTTCCGGATTGCGTGCGGATACTCAGGCCTTCCGAAATGGGTGCGATTTCCTCGACCGCTTCCCGGAGACGGACCGTTCCGCCTTGCTTTTCGATCGTCTCACCCATCCGCCGAAACAGCTGTTCCCAGCCGTCTTTCAAATAGCCGAGGCATTCACCACCACCGCTTTTGGAGCGCGTTCCGCCCCGTAATTTGATTTTGCCCCAAAACCAAACGGCTGAGACCTGACGGTAACTCTCGCCGAATTTGGAGCGAAGCAGCGGCTCCCAAAGCACCCGGTAGGCCTGCTCGCCCATCTCGCGGACGATTAATTCTTCCGCCGTGATTTTCTCCAGATCGGCATAAGACTCCCGGCGGCGCATTTTGAGAACCGACAAGCCAACCCGGATACGGGACAGAAAGGAGATCGGCTTGAACTTGAGGAGATCGATCGGGCCGGTGAAAGGGAAAAAGCGTCCTCGATGCTCGAAACCGACCGATGACTTGCACCAATGCAGTTTATCGGTCAAGCCAGTTTTCTCGATGTAGGCTTGGATACAGGTGTCGCTGGTAAAGATATGCCGGTAGAAACGGTCCAGTTCGGTTTGTCCGAAAGGGATACTGCACGCAAGGCCCCCCAGTCCATTTTCACGTTCGAAGAGATGGACCTCGTGGCCGTTGAGGGAAAGATGCCAGGCCAGCGTGCATCCAGTCACCCCGCCGCCTACTACGGCGTATCGAAGTTTTTTATTCGTCATCGAGCAACAGTTTGTATTCGATTCCGTCGACGAGCGCGTGCCAGGAGGCTTCGATGATGTTTTCGGAAACGCCCATCGTAATCCATTCACGCTTGCCGTCGGTAAATTCGATCAGAACACGGGTTTTCGCGGCGGTTCCCCGGCCGCTGTCCACGATACGAACGGTAAAATCGGCCAGACGGACGTCGAGAAGCTGTGGGTATTTCCCTTCAAGCGCTTTTCGCAAGGCGTTGTCGAGGGCGTTCACCGGGCCGTCTCCGTATCCCGCCATAAATAACATCTCGCCGCCTACCTTCACACGGACCGTCGCTTCGGACCAAAGTTCGCCTGCGGAATGGCGATCGACCAGAACCCGGTAAGCCACCAGATCGAAGAAAGGCTGATACTGCTCAAGTTCTTTACGAATGAGCAGTTCCAACGACGCGTCCGCCGCTTCGTAGAAATAGCCTTCGTTTTCCAGACTTTTGATTTTCTCCAAAATCCGTTTCGCGTGAGGGGATGATTTATCCAGTTCGATCCCGATATCTTTCAATCGGTGGAAAATATTCGATTGGCCGGAGAGTTCGGAGACGAGCACCCGCTGCCGGTTTCCGACTTTCGTGGGATCGATATGCTCATAAGTTTTCGAATCGCGTTGGACGGCGCTGACGTGAATGCCCCCTTTATGCGCGAATGCGCTCATGCCGACGTAAGGCTGATTCCGCCGAGGGGGCAGATTGGCCAATTCGTAAATGAAGTGCGCCAATCCGGCGAGATCGCTCAGACCCTCTTCGGAGACGACCTCGCATCCCATTTTGAGCATCAGATTGGGGATCACGGAAGAGAAATCGGCGTTCCCGCACCGTTCACCGAATCCATTGAAGGTTCCCTGAACGTGCGTCGCGCCTTCTTTGACGGCGGCCAGGGAATTGGCGACCGCACAGCCGGAATCGTTATGCGCGTGAATTCCCAGCTGACACGTGACTTTGGATTTCGCGATGCGGGTTATCTCGGCGATTTCATGGGGCAGACATCCGCCGTTGGTATCGCAGAGCGCGATCACATCGGCGTCCGCTTTCATCGCGGCTTCCAACGTCTTCAGCGCGTATTCGGGGTTGTTTTTATACCCGTCGTAATAATGCTCGGCGTCGTAGACCACAAAACGGCCGTTCTCTTTCAAGTACCGCACCGAATCTTCGATCATCGCCAGGTTGTCTTCGAGTTCGACGCGCAGTGCATTGATAACATGCATATCCCACGTTTTCCCGAAAATCGTGACGACACTGGTTTCGGCTTCAAGCATGGCGCGCAGGTTGGGATCGTCTTTCGCTTTATTTTTCGCATGGCGCGTGCTTCCGAAAGCCGTCACGCGGGCGTTCTTGAATGTCACTTCTTTCGCCCGCTCGAAAAACTCGATATCTTTCGGGTTCGATCCCGGCCATCCCCCTTCGATAAAACGGACGCCGAACGCATCCAGCCGCTGAGCGATCCGAATCTTGTCTTCCACCGAAAGGTTCACCCCTTCGCCTTGGGTTCCATCACGTAGAGTCGTATCAAATAAATCAATTTTCTCGGCCAAGAAATCCACCGCCTTTCATTTTGTCAGTTATCAGTTATCAGTTGTCAGTCGAATTTGGAATTATTGTTTTGTGACTATTTTGCGATCGATTCTGTTGATAAGGGATTAATCTTCTCCCAGGGGGAGAAGATTAATAACATTGCCAATCGGTTATTCGGGTTGCTTTTTCCAGCACCTTGAAGGAATGGTCAAGACGCAGTTGGTGACCGTCTCCAGTCACGACACGCAACGAATACGTACCGGGTTTAATACCAGCAGGAACCTTTCCAGTCAAGGTTTCATTGTCATCCCGCCATAATTCCAGGATAGGGATTGAGTCCAAATAGGCCCGATATCCATTGAAAAACGTTAGACTGCGTCCGGAAATCGTGATGGGGATATCTTCGTCCGTCTCCGAAAGCCGGACCTCATTCGGAGCGATCCCCGTGACTTGAACCGGAACGAAATCTTTCCCTTGCAGCCACTCCAAACCTTTCCGTACGATCGACTGACTCGCATCCGGTTCCAGCAGTTCGAGAGGAAAAGCGAGGAAAAGCGCCCGGTAGGACGCCGTGTCGATGGAGACACCAGTAATCCTTGATATTCTACCGTCCGCAGAAAAAGCGGGAAGGACGGTTTCTCCCGAAGATTCCGGGGGATAGATCGGAGCCAAGTGATCGACGAAGTCGTCATAGTCTTCGGGAAAATCGAGAACGAACGGCCCCAAGCCGTCCGTCACGGGATGATTGTCGCGGCCTTGAATCGTTGAAGCGCCACCATCGTGTCTCCGCAGTTTCACACGTAGAATTTCCTGGGAAAAGGCGGCAGTGAATTTATCGTCGAAATAATCCATCCCCGTCAGAAAAAGCGAACCACCTTCGGTCAGATATTTCATCAGGTCCATCTCGAATAAATGGCGAGGATTGAACATCCGAGTATACTCATCCGTATCCTCATCCTCGATGGTGTTCAGCGAGGTTTCGGAGAGGAACCAGAAAACCGTTTTGAATTGTTTCATATAATCCAGTGAGGGGAATTCGCCGTTCGATCGAACGCTCCACCATGTATAGTCAGTGCCGATGGCTTCCAACCGGTCCATATAATAATTTTCGTACCACTCGCCGTCGTCGTTGTCGACCAGGAGCACGGTTCCGATCGGCGTCTCTTTTTGCTGGATTCGAAACCAGTAGGGAACCTTGGAACTCACACCCGTCGTCAGATTGGTGACAATGAAATCCCCTTCACGATCGCCGTTCGACACATCGCCGGTCAACACAAGCGTCACATTCAACTCGATTTTCTCCCCAGCGTTCAAGGCGAATTGCTCGAGGGGAATATTGGGGAGAAGATTCTGTTCGCTGGATATCACGTGCAGGGAATAGTCGCAGGGCTGATCCAATGGATTGATGACCGTCAGCCGTCGGGAAATCGTCTCGTCTTCCGGCCATTGATGGACACCAAAATCGATCATGGAAGGAAGTATCACCGTATCGGCGTTCATGGCTTCCGCCGCGTCGACGATGCCCGAACCACGTTCGAGCAGATTGGCGTCGCGTTCGGGATTGCCCGGCAGGCCAACGGGACGGTGGGTCGATACCGTCATCGCGGACTTAATCCAAGCCGGAGGCCAATCCGGATGAATTTGCTTCAACATCGCCGCCACTCCCGCCACTCGTGGAGAAGCCATACTCGTGCCCGATAACCATGCAAAACCGGAAGCGGCGAAACCGGGAACCGAAACCTCGACCGTATCATCGTTCTGGGTAGCGGCGAAGCTTCCTTCCCCGACCGTCACGACATCCGGCTTCAGCGTATAACCCACGCTCGGCCCGATGCTGCTGAACAACGATAATTCATCGGGGGTGATTCTCCGGTCGGAGATTTGACCGCCGCTGATTTTGATCTGGACGTTTCCGCTGTCCAGAATCGCGTCTTTGATCAAGTTTCCAGTATCCTGATCGATCATCATACTGGGGATCGTGGTTCCGATTACGGTGGGGAGGTCGCCGGAATGTCCCGAGTCATCGAAAAATAGAACGCCCGTGCCGCCCGCTTCTTCGATATAATTCACTTTTTCAGTGAACGTGCATTCATCCTGATCCCGCTGGGCCAATACCCATCGATCGAACGGCTGCTGGAGATCGAGCGGATCGCAGGCTATACCGTCTTTATCGCTTCCATACCCCCCGCCGTCGAATAGATCGACATCCGTAAGAGGAAACGTGCCGAGGATCGGTTCGGTGAATGATGTCCCGCCGCTGCCGAACGTCACGTCGATGTTCTCAACGACGGTTTCGCCATCGACAATGACCGTGACAAAGAGTTCCCAGGGGTCGATCGCGCCGCTTTTATGGTGAGAGTTGGTGATCGAACCGACCGTGATCGCGTCGTCCACCTGAGCGGGATTGCCAACCGTCATTGGATTGGAAGAGCCACCGTTCCCTGCGGCGATAACAACCACTACACCTAAATCGATGGCGTTGCGAATGGCCAGAATCTGCAAGTCATGATAGGGATCGCCGAATATATCCGAACCAAGACTGAGGTTGATGACATCCACCCCGTCGATAACCGCCTGTTCGATGGCCGCGATGATTTGATCGTTTTCCGCCCCTTCCGTGTTAGTAAAAACTTTATAGTTGCCTAAATAGGCCTGGGGGGCCACGCCTGAAATCAATCCTAGAGGCGATTCGACGTCTAAGTTTCCAGCCGCGATCGATGCGACGTTGGTTCCGTGGCCTTGGCGGTCGAATGGGGTTGTGTCACCTCTATCTCCGATGCTGGGAGGGAAAACGCGCGCGACGATAATTTTCCCGTTGGTGAATGCGGTTTCCCCTTTCGGAAAGCCTTCGGGAGGGGTGAATCCCTCATCGTCGAAGGCGGGGTGCGTCACGTCGATCCCGGTATCGATCACCCCGATCAGAATACCCTCGCCGGCGGTTTTACCGTTTTCTAGACTTTGCCAGGCATTGGGTAGATGCATCAGTTCCGAACTGTTGGTCAGACACGGTTTCACCTGCCGCACGGGAGCGACGTAACGGACTCCCGGCAGAGAATTCAGCTCGTGTAATGTGCCTGGGTTCACCTCGACGGTCAACGCGTTGACTAGATGGGTGAAACGGCGCAGAATCCCGGCGCGTGAATCGACTTGCCGAATTCGATTGGCCATCCGATCCTGTTCGGAACGGAGCACTTTGGCGTAAGCGTCGGCTTTCGCCCTTTTCGCTTTGAATTGAGCGGTATGAATCGCTTGGCCGCCACTCAACGCTTTCTGCTTCTGGAAAACGGCCGGTGATTCCAAGACGACAAAACATTTTATTCGGTCTGTTTTATCCGTGCGGGGCCACGTTTCGGAAGAAAATGTAATCACAAATAGAAATGCCATGCAAAAAATCAGTTTCAATTGTTTCATGGGCAGATCGATCAAACTCTCATCAGAATGAATGGGCGCTTATTATCTATAATAACGCCGTCTTGTGTGAAATATTGTCCGGTACTCGATTAAGAGAGAAACAGAGGGGGGGCGGATTATCACTCTACCCTCCGTATTATTGTATATAAACGTTTGTAAAACCCAAGGCCGAATTCAATTCATCAGGAATCTTCATCCTTTTTTGGGGAATCCGGTTTCCGTTCTGTTTTAAAAAAGAAGAATTAAATATTGCATATTTGTCGCCTGTGGCATACAATCGATTGCTTTGCGGTGGAGATAAATCGACTCATGCCAGAGATATAAAAAAATCAAGCACGATGGAAAACTTATGGAGAGAGCCACGATGAACCGAACGGCAAATTTTAGAGATTATCACCTTGAAAAGCTCAAAGATCCTCAAGAAGCAAAAATCTATCTTGAAGTGGCATTGGAAGAATACGAAAAGGATCGAGACACGGAAACCTTTCTGCTCGCCCTTCGGGATGTGGCGGACGCCCAGGGAGGGATTGGAACGCTTTCAAAGAAAACCCGGCTTAACCGGCAAAATCTTTACAAAGCGCTATCGAAAAAAGGGAATCCCAAAATAGACACGGTCGGGAATATTCTTCGCGGGCTTGGTTTTCGTTTGTCCGTCGATTTGCTGGAAAATGATAAGCGAGTATAACCGATTTTCATGAAAACCCGCACCGGTTAACAAAACAGTATCCATTCCAAAGAAAGGGAGCGATTACTCCAAATCGGAGCGTTTTTCTTCCAGACCGAATTCCTCACAAAGGGTGCGGACGGCGAGTTCGGTGTAATCTTCGTCGATCACGCAGGAAATCTTGATTTCGGACGTGCTGATCATCAGAATATTGATCCCTTTGGCGGCCAGGGCATCGAACATGCGCGCGGCGACTCCCGCGTGAGACCGCATCCCCACACCTATGGCGGAGATTTTAGCGATCTTGTCGCTGTAGGTGATATCCTGAGCGTTCATCAGTTTCCGAATTTCGGCGTCGCATTTTTTCAGGTAAGGGACGTCCGTGCGTTCGGCGGTGAAGGAAATGTCCGCATGGCCTTTTTCCCCGACGTTCTGAACGATCATATCGACGTTGATATTCTTGTCGCGCAGGAACGTGAACAATGCAGCCGCCGTTCCCGGCTTATCCAAAATACCGGTTAGCGTGACCTTGGCTTCTTTCATATTGTGAGTGATTGCGCTGACGACAACTTCTTCCATCTCTTGAACCTCCTGAGTAATCATCGTACCTGGTTTATCTTCGAAACTGGATCGAACCTGAAGCGGGACGTTGTATTTCGCGGCGAATTGAACCGACCGAGTATGTAAAACCTTCGCTCCCGACGAAGCCATTTCCAACATTTCCTCATAAGAGAGCGCCGGGATTTTTTTCGCATTGGGAACGATGCGGGGATCGGCGGAATAAACGCCATCCACATCGGTATAGATATCACACCGGTCCGCCTTCACAGCCACCGCCAACGCCACCGCGGTCGTGTCGGACCCGCCCCGGCCCAGCGTGGTGATATCTCCGCCATCGGTGACGCCTTGGAATCCGGCGACGATGACGATTTTGCCTTCATCGAACGCCTTGCGCATCCGGCTTTCGCCGATCGAACGGATTTTCGCTTTTTGATGGCCGTCATCGGTCAGCATATCGATTTGAGTTCCGGTAAACGAGATCGCCGGATGACCCATTTTCTGAAGCGACATGGCCATGAGCGCAATGGTGACCTGTTCACCCGTCGAAGCCAGCACGTCTTTCTCGCGTGGCGAACCGGCCGGATCGATCTCGTTGGCCAGGTTGAGCAGCCGGTCGGTTTCACCGGCCATCGCCGAGACACAGACGAGGACGTTGTGACCCGCTTTCGATTCGCGGATCGCCTTTTTGGCCGCCTCTTGAATCTTGGTTGTATCCGCTAGAGACGTTCCACCGAATTTCTGAACAATGACTGACATAATGATTCCTTTTCATCTATCGGACTTTTTATCAGGTTTATAAATGGAGGACTGAAACCCTTGCATCATCGCCCTCACCCTAACCCTCTCCCAGAGGGAGAAGGGACTTAATCCCACGAAAATGACGGTATTTCGGCATCGGTTATAGTGATCTTTTCACATAATAGGTCCACCAACTTGTGGCCGGTTAAGACGCGGTCCGTGCGGGATTTGATTGACCACTCGGAATAGCCACCCTCACCCCGCTTCTCTGGATACCGGCTGTCATAGAGCAAGTATGGGACCGGTTCGTTGACGTGAGTACGCAGCGCGATCGGTGTGGGGTGATCGGGAAGGACCAACAGACGAAAGTCCGTTCCCTGGCCGCGCAATCCCTCGACGACATATTTTAACATGCGTTGATCGAAATCACGAATAGTCCCGGTCTTTGCCGCTTCATCACCCGCATGGCCCATTTCGTCAGGACTTTCCACGTGGATGCACACGAACTGTTTGTCATCAAGAACACGTAAGGCCGCTTCGGCTTTTCCTTCGTAATTCGTATCGGGAAGGCCGGTCGCGCCTTCTACTTCAATGACGTCCAAACCAGCCAGCCGCCCGATCCCTTTGATCAGATCGACGGCGGAGATCACCCCCCCCTGCAAACCGTAACACGTGCTGTAAGGCTCGAGATGGGGTGTGCAGCCCTGTCCCCACAGCCAGATTTGCGTCGCGGGGGGCTTTCCGGCGGCGATCCGTTTTTCATTCACGGGATGGGTGGCGAAAATGGCTTTGGAACGTTCCATTAACTCCACGACGGAATCACGGGCCGGTCCCACGGGAAGATGAGTCTGGATTGGGCGATCCAGGATATCGTGCGGCGGCGTGCATTCCACATCGCTGTAATCCTGTGAAGCCACCAAGATGTGGCGGTATTGAACACCGGTATGAAACGCGATCTTCTCTCCACCGAGTTTATCGTTCAAGGCCTCGATCAGTTCGTTCGCTTCTTCGGTTGAAATGTGCCCGGCGGTGAATTCTTTCATCGTTTCGTCGTGAATCGTCACCAGGTTGCAGCGGAACGCGATATTCTCTCCGAGTTCCAGCCCCATGCTAGCGGCTTCCAACGGCGCGCGTCCGGAATAGACCGAGGCGGGGTCATAGCCAAAAATCGACAGAAACGCCACATCACTTCCGGGATGGTGGGAATCGGGAACGGTTTTCGCCCAGCCGACCTCCGCGCAATCGGCGAGTTCGTCCATCACCTGTGTATCGGCCACGCGCATGGGCGTGTTTCCATCGGGATAGGCGGTGAGTTGGTCGCTCGCCCCGTCGGGAACTGCGATGATATATTTCATTCGATCGTTCATCTTTAAATGAAACTCATCCTTTATTCGCGTTCAGTTGTTCGATTCGAATGACTTTTGTAGGAGCCATAACGACATCGAGGTCTCGAATTTGGTCCAAAGCGTGCATCACGTGACCTTCCCGCGCCTGGTGGGTGATGATGACGACCGGACAGGCGTTTGTATGATTCCTCTCTGTCTGCAAAACGGAGAGGATACTGATCTGGTGCTCTCCTAAAATCCCAGCGATTTGGGCGAATACACCCGGCTGATCCCGCACGACGAAACGAAGGTAATACTCTGCCTCGACGCCGTTCATGGAACGCATGGCCTTACTTGGCGTGTAGAAGTGGGTGTACCGAGTTTCGCGGTGCGTCAGGGAATCTCTGGCACACTGGATCAAATCGCTGACAACCGCGTGGCCGGTGGGCATGTCTCCCGCTCCACGGCCATAGAGAATCGTCGATCCCATGCCTATCGAATACGTGTTTACCGCGTTGAAGACGCCGTTGACCGATGCCAGGAGATGGGTTTCGGGAATGAACGTGGGGTGAACGCGCACTTCGATTTCATCACCCAAATCCTTGGCGATGGCCAGCACTTTCAGGCAATACCCCAGTTTTCGTCCGAATTGAATGTCCTCGACGGTGATGTCCCGCATTCCCTGGGTATAGACATCGTCCAGATTGACGGACGTGCCGAAACACATCGACGCGAGAATCGCAATCTTATGCGCCGCATCGATACCGTCCACATCGTAGGACGGATCGAGTTCGGCATAACCGAGGTCCTGGGCTTCTTTGAGTGACTGCTCGAAAGATTTACCGTTTTTTTCCATATCCGTCAGGATATAGTTACTGGTTCCGTTGATGATAGCGTGGATTTCGTCGATTTTCACGGATGACAATCCACCATCCAACGACTGGACGATCGGGATTCCTCCGCCCACGGAACCTTCGAAATGAATCTTCCGCCCGTGCTTGGCGGCGGCCTCGAAGAGTTCTCCGGCATGAGCGGCGAGCAGGGCTTTGTTGGCCGTCACGACATCTTTTCCGTTGGCCAGCGCTTCGAGTACGAAATCCTTCGCGATAGTCGTGCCCCCGACGAGTTCGACGATCGCGTCGATGTCGGGATTTCGGATCAATTCCCACGCGTCAGTGGTCTGAGTGATACTGGAAACGTCCACACCCCGGTCTGTCTTCAAATCCAGATCGGCGATATGGGTCAGAGCGATATCCGTTCCGGCGCGGTTGGAGATCATTTCGGAATGGTTGAACAGGATTTTGGCGGTGCCGGAACCGACCGTTCCGAATCCTATCAATCCAACGCGTAAGGGCATTCTTGATTCACCTCATCCATTAAAAAATTAAAAGTGTTTTCAGGCACGTATTGGCTTAGAACAATAAAGGATAACGGTCATTACGCCGTTGTCAAAGAGGGGCAAACTTGATTCGGTTTGGGATTATACTGAAAACAATGGATTTTCAAGCGGGATTAATAACATTTCGATCTTGTTCGATATGAGCGGGGTATTGATAGATACTTTCCAATTGTCAGGAAAAAAAGTTTGAAATACGTGTGAATATTTTCGAGAAAAATTTCTCTTCTTCATTTTTATTGGGAACAGAGGAAAAAGGGGAAGATTACAGCTGGATCATAGAGGCGCATTGCTGGGCGTAGGCGACTAGGGGGTTCCAGTAGATGCCGAAGAGCAGAACGGGAATAACCAAGGCGATGAGAAGCACTGCTAAAACCGGCTGGATGCGGAAGGATTCGACCGGTTCGGCGGGGTTTTCAAAGAACATGGCCTTGATGATACGGGCGTAGTAGTAGAGCGAGACGACCGTGTTCAAAACGGCGATGAGTGCCAGCCAATAGAATTCTTCTTCCAGAACGGCTACGAAGAGATAAACCTTTCCGATGAAACCGGCGGTGGGTGGAAGCCCGATCAGCGAGAAGAGGGCGACCGTCATAATAGCGGCGGTGTACGGTGCTTTCGTCCACAAGCCTCTGACGCCGGACATCCTGTCATCGTCCTGAGCGTTGACGACAATGACAATCACCAGGAAGGCCACCAGATTCGTGAACAAATACACGATCAGATAGAAGATCACCGATTCCAGGCCGCGAGTGGTCAAGACGCTGATCCCCATGAGCAGATAACCCGCATGGGCGATGCCGGAATAGGCCAGCAGGCGTTTGAGGTTGTTCTGATTGATGGCGCCCAGGTTGCCGACCGTCATGGTGATCGCGGCCAGAATGGCAATATGGAACGACCAGACATCCGTTAAACTGCCGATTTCCACCCAGGGATCGTCCTGGTACAGCATCGTGGAATAGAAGAAGCGGATGAGCAGCGCAAAACCGGTTCCCTTCGAGGCGACGGAAAGAAAAGCGGTCACGGCAGTCGGGGAACCTTCATAGACATCCGGTGCCCAGAAATGGAACGGCACGGCGGCGATTTTATAACCGACACCGACGAAAAGCATAATGAAAATGATGTACATGGCGAGATCGACGCTTCCGCCGGTCTCGATCAATACTTGTTGAATCACAGCGAAATTGGTCGAACCGGTCAGGCCGTATATCCAGCTGATTCCGAACAGCATGACGGCGGTGGAGACGCCGCCGTAGAGGACGTATTTGAGGGCGGCTTCTTCGGTCTTACCGGGTTTGCTCGCGAAACCGGCGAGCAGGTAAGAGCCGATGCTCATCAGTTCGAGAGCGAGATAGATCATGATCAGATCGCGGGCGGAAGCGACCAGGCACATCCCGACACAAACCGACAGCAGGATAGAGTGGAACTCACCCTTTTTAAGATAAACCACTTCCCGGCTGTACATCGTCATCAACACGACGACCGCCGTGGTGAGGAGGAAGAATCCCTTGAAAAAGGCGGAGAACATATCACGCGCGATCATGCCCTGGAACAAAAGCGCCGGTTCCATGCCGTACAAGGAGGTATGAGCCAGAAAGGCGATGATTGTGCCCACCAGAGCGATCGCCCCGGTGACATCAAATCCCTTGCGTTCAGCCCCGAAGATGTCCGCCAGGAGGACGATCATTACCGTGACGGTCAGGACCAGTTCAGGGATAAAATAGCCTAAGCTTTCGACGTTATTCATTAAGCCTACTCTCCACGTCCCTTACAAGACCGGAACCATTTCAATCAACCGCTCCAGCGTCGGTCCCATAATATCGATGATCGGTTTCGGCCAGATACCGAAGAAGATAATGATCGCGGCCAGAGGGTAAAGCATCACTTGCTCACGCACCGAACAATCGGGCAGGTCGGCGTATTTTGGATTGAGTTTGCCCAGGAAAATACGCTGATAGGTCCACAGCATATAAACGGCGGACAGGATAATACCCGATGTAGCGAAGATCGTGATCCACGTAAAGACCGGGAACGCGCCCAGGAAGACCAGCACTTCACTGACGAATCCGGATAAGGTCGGAAGCCCCAGCGCGGCGAAGAACGCCAGGCAGGTAATCCCGGCGTAAACGGTCATGTTGTTGGCCAAACCGCCGAAGCCGTCGATGTCGCGATGATGCGCGCGATCGTAAATCACGCCAACCAGAAGGAAGAGCATGGCGGTGATGCAACCGTGGTTGAACATCTGGAAGATGGCTCCGTTCATCCCTTCCGTGGTCATGGCCGCCATTCCCAGCATGACGTAACCCATGTGGCTGATACTGGAATAGGCGACGAGTTTCTTCAGATCGGTCTGGGCCATCGCGCACAACGCGCCATAGATGATATTGATGAGGGCGATAATGGCGATGAAATAAGCGAATACAGCGGCCATTTCAGGAAGCAGGGGATAACTGATTCGCAGGATACCGTAGGTTCCCATCTTAAGAAGAACCCCCGCCAGGATCACGCTGATGGCCGTGGGGGCCTCGACGTGGGCGTCGGGAAGCCAGGTGTGGAACGGGAAAGCCGGAATTTTGATGGCGAAGGCGACGAACATACCGAGGAACAGCCACCATCGAAGGTTGTACATTCCTCCGAGGTCCGAATCTTTGATTTGCTGGCCCAGCTGAGTGAGATCGAACGAGCCACCGTCCATACCGCCCGTGTAGACGTAGAAGACGATCATGGCGATAAAGAGGAAGACGCTACCGAACAGGGTGTAAAGGAAGAATTTGATCGCGGCGTATTCTCGGCGCGGTCCACCCCAAACCCCGATGAGGAAGTACATCGGGAGCAGCATCAATTCCCAGAAGACGTAGAAGAGGAAGAAATCAAGCGCGCTGAAAACACCGAGCATTCCCGTTTCGAGAAGCAGGAACAGGGCGAAATAGCCTTTGGAGCGGTCGTTGATGTTCCACGACGCCAGGATACAGATCGGACAAAGCAGCACGGTCAGGAAGAGCATGGGGACGCTCAAGCCGTCCGCACCCATGTAATAATGGATGTTGAATGACTCGATCCAGGGCACTTTGGCCACGAATTGGAAGGCGTCGCCCGTTGGATTGTATTGCATCAGCATCATGATCCCGCAGATAAAGGACGGGATCGTGAAAGCCAACGCAGTCTGTTTGATTAAAAGTTTAAGCCGTGAGGGGATACACAGAATGATAATCCCCCCGATCAACGGCCAAAACGTCATCCAAGTCAATAAGTGATTCTGATCCATTCTAACATGCTCCCTACTCGATTGTTGACCGCTTGGTCTCCCTTGACCGCTCGCTCTCCTGGTTACGAAGAAGGCTTCTGCGATTACTTATGTAAACAACCTCAATACGAAATTGTGGACTAGAATTATTGCGCCTAAGGCAAGTCCGACTTTCAACAAGTAATTCTGTATGACTCCGCTCTGGAACAGCGTGCTGATCGCGCCGACCGCCTGCACGATAACAGCGAGCAGATTCACACATCCATCGACGATGTATTTGTCTATCCCGCCGGAGAAAGTGGCCGAACCACGACAGACGGGGGAGGTCGCGTTGACGATTCCATCGACCACTTTGTCGTCGAAACGGGCCGTCGTCATACGAATTTTCAACAGGAAAGCGATGACGGTTTTCTGATAGAATTCATCGACCCAGTATTTGTTAAACGAAAGATTGTAGAGCGGCTTGATTTTCTTCGCCATCGACTTCGCCGAGACGGTTCCTTTGCAGTAGACCAGGTACGAGAAGAAGATACCTGAAAAAGCGGCGATCAGAGAAAGCGCCATCGCGAGATTGTGGGCGAAGTGACCACCGTGGCCGTCTCCGTGTCCAGCCGCCTCTGCGACGTGACCGACGACGGGTGGAACGACCATTTCGTTGAACCAAAGCCCACCGTACACACCGAAACCGCCGATGATGGAAAGCACCGCCAGGATCATCAGGGGCAGACTCATGACGAGCGGCGATTCGTGGGCGTGATGGTGTTTTTCCTCGTCACGCGGTTTCCCGAAGAAAGTCATGAAAATCAGGCGGAACATATAGAAGGCGGTAATCACCGCGGCGACGAGCAGGCCGATGAAAATGATCAGATGCTGGGGGTGATCGAGTCCGAACTGGAGCGCACCGCCGAGAATGGCGTCCTTACTGCCAAAACCGGAGAAGAAGGGAACCCCGGAAATCGCCAGCGTTGCTATCAGCATGGTCGCAAAAGTGATGGGGAGTTTTTTTCTGAGACCGCCCATTTCCGGCAATTCCTGTGAGTGCAGGGCGTGAATCACGCTTCCACTGCCGAGGAAGAGAAGCGCTTTGAAGAAAGCATGCGTCATCAGGTGGTACAAGCCCGCCGTGTACGCACCGACGCCTAGAGCCGTGACCATGTATCCCAGTTGGCTTAACGTCGAATAGGCCAGAACGCGCTTGATGTCGGTTTGGGTGATGGCGATAGTGGCCGCGAAAAAGGCTGTAATTAAACCGGTATAAGCGATGAAGAGCATCGCACCTTCGCAGGCGGAGAAGATGGGGAACAGGCGTCCGACCATGTACACCCCGGCGGCGACCATCGTCGCGGCGTGGATCAAGGCGCTGACGGGGGTCGGGCCTTCCATCGCGTCTGGAAGCCAGACGTGAAGCGGGAACTGTGCGGATTTACCGATCGCCCCGCCGAAGAGACAGACGGAGAGAATGAATAATGTCGTTCCTGAAATGTCACCATTGGCGACGCCTTCAGTGATTCCAACGAAGACCTCGCGGAAATTGACTTTCCCCGTATGAAGCACGACCAGCATAATCCCGATGAACATGAAAATGTCACCGATCCGGGTCGTGAAGAAGGCTTTCTTGCAGGCGTCCGCCGCCGAATCTTTCCAGAAGAAAAAGCCGATCAGCAGATACGACGAGACGCCGACCATTTCCCAGGAGATATAGAGGACAAACAGGTTGTCGCAAAGAACCAGCAGCAGCATGGAAAAGCTGAACAGGCTGAGATAGGCGAAATAACGGTCGTAGAATTTTTCACCGTGCATGTAGCCGATGGAGAAGACATGCACGAGGAAACTGACGATTGTGACGACCATCAGCATGACGGCGGTCAGCGCATCGATATGGAATCCCCACTCAAACTGGAGTGCGTTCGGGCCGCTGCCCCCGGAAAACCAGTGGTAGTAATCCGTCGCCTGTTCGGGGAAGATGAAATTCGGATCGTGCTGAACGAAGATGACGTTCACGAAGATAATGATAGAAAGAACCAGCGATATACCGATCGCCGATGTGGAGACCCAGTCTCCCTGGCGGGGCAGGCGTTTGCCTGCAGCGAACTGGATAACCATTGCCAATAGCGGAAAGGCGAGTATCAACCAAGCAAGCAGCTCGTAATTCATGGGCAGTTTGAATCCTTGTCAGTTGTCAATTGTCAGTGTTTCATGCTGCTGATTTCATCGAGATAAACCGTCGAATATTTCTGATAGATCGCCAGTACGATCGCCAGGGCTACTGCCGCTTCGGCGGCGGCCAGGATCATAACGAAAATCGCGAAAACATTACCGGATACATCGGTATCGGGAAGATAACGGTTAAACGCGACTAAATTGATATTGGCCGCATTGAGAATCAGCTCGATTCCCATGAGAACGCGAATCCCGTTCCGGCGGGTCATCACGATATAGAGACCCAGCAGAAAGAGCGAGATAGAGATAACTAAGTAATGTTCGAGACCAATGCTCATATTCGATTCCGTTTATCGAGTTTATTCTTGTGCCTGCGCAGTTTCGGCAGGGCCGCTTTCTTCTTCCGTTTCAGGTTCAGCCGCCGGCTGGCCCCGCGCGATTACTACGGCACCGATCAACGCGACCAGCAAGAGTAAGGACGCGATTTCAAAGGGCAGCAGGTATTTCGTCAGCAGTAGCCTTCCGATATCCGCGACGGTTCCAGTCGCCGCCTCGGACGATTCGATCATCGCGTTGGTCTGCCCGTCTTCCAAACTCGGCCAGGGGGTGACGAACACGACAGGGATCATCATGCAGAACATCAGAAGCAGTAGAAAGAGGCTCCGTTTCGTCTGCAGGGTCTGCCGCACGGTTCCTCCGGCCAGGGAACTGGTGAACATCACACCGAAAAGCAGCAGAATCAGGATTCCCCCGACGTAAATGATGACTTGCGAAATACCGACGAAATCGGCGCTCATATATAAGTAGAGAGCCGCAACGCCGAAAAAGGTAAAGAGAAGCGAAAAGGCCGCATGGACCAGATTGGCCGAAAACGCGGTAAACGCCGCCGATACCAGGACGATCACGGCAAGAACGTAAAAAACGAGATTAGGCAGCAGCGCGTCCACTCTCAGAATTCTCCTCGTTTGGTTTTGTTTCCGCATCCTTCTTTTCAGGTTCGGCGGATTTTTCTTCTTCAGGTTTCTTCTTTCCCCCGGTTGGAGGGATCGGGTCGGTCACGAAGTCACGAATCATTTGACTGCGGTCACGGTAGACGATTTCGTGTTCCATCGACATAAAAAGAGAGTCGGTCGGGCACGTATCGACGCATAATTCACACCAGCAGCACTTGATGTAATCGACTAAGAACACGGAAGGATGCCGTTCCTTGCCTTTGCCTTCGCCCACGCATTCAAGGGCGTTGGCCGGGCAAAGTTTGACACATTTATTGCACGCGATGCACGCGCTGGCGTCGTTGACAAGCATGCCCCGAAAACGTTCGGGCATCTGCCGCGTCTCAGTGGGGTATTGGACGGTGATGGCCGGTGTCAGGAATTCCCTCCACGTGACGGCCATACCTTTCATCGCCGTGATGAAACCATGATAAACGTCGTTATAGACAGCCATAGTATCAAACCTATCCTACATTACCCGCCAAAGCCATCCAAAGGCTGGCTAACAAGAGATTGACCAATCCAATTGGGATCAAGAATTTCCAGCATGTGGCCATGACTTGATCGATTCGCAAACGGGGCAGCGTCCAGCGCAGCCACATCGCCACGAAGATCAACATCGCCACTTTTGAGAAATACATGACGGCGTTACTGCCGAAGGGGCCGTGCCATCCACCCATGAACAGCAGAACGCCCAGCGCCGACAAGACGAACAGATCGGCGTATTCGGCGATGAAAAAGAACGAAAAACGCATGGCGGAATATTCCGTGTGAAAGCCCGCCACGATTTCCGATTCGGATTCGGGCAGGTCGAACGGAAGACGACTCGCCTCCGCCAGCGACGAAATGTAATAGCAGATAAACGCGACGATCAGAAAAGGATTGTGAAACGCCCCGCCGAACAGATTCCAATTCCCGATCCCCAGGAATCCACCGGCCTGAGCGTCGACGAGTTCACCCAAATTGAGCGAACCGGCGATCAGGATCGGGGGGATGACGTGGAGAGCAGTGGGGATTTCGTAACTGAGAAACTGAGCCGCGGTCCGCATCGCGCCATATAAGGACCATTTATTATGCGAAGCCCATCCCGCCATGATGATGCCGATCGCCACGACGGATGAGGTGGCCAGCAGATAAAGCAAACCGATATTCAGATCGGCGGGAACCCATTCGGGACCGAGTGGAAGCACCGCCCAGGACATGATCGCACCACTCAACACGACGGCGGGGGCCATGATAAACAGCCATTTATCCGCCATCACGGGGATGACATCTTCTTTAAGGAATAGTTTTAATCCGTCGGCGGCGGTCTGTAAAACACCGTGCCAGCCGACCCGCATCGGGCCAAGGCGGCATTGCATGTGCGCCGAGATTTTCCGCTCGAACCAAACCGTGATCAACGCGACCACGGCGATCACCGCAATCGCTACCCCCGCGCAGATTCCACCGCCAATCAAGTATTGGATCGATACAGGTAAATCAGGCAGGATCGGGAGGTCAGGAAATAAACTCGCTAAATAATCCATTTATCGATCGACCTCCCCCATGACCAAATCGAATGATCCCAGCGTAGCGACCATATCGGCAATCAGCATATCTTTCGTCAGTTTTTCCATCACGCTCAAGTTGCAGAATGAAGGCCCTCGCACCCGGAGGCGGTAGGGAACCTTGCTTCCGTCGCTGAGGATGTAAAAAGCGACCTCGCCCCTCGGACATTCGGAACGGACATAAGATTCCGCGCCTTTCGGGGGGCGTATGACTCCCGGAACCTTTCCTCTGTACGGTCCTTCGGGCAGGCCTTCGACGATTTGCTCCAGGATACGGACGCTTTCGAACATCTCGTGGATTCGCTGGATGTAGCGATCCCAGTTGTCCCCGACGGTTCCTTGTTCACCCTTGCCGATCGGGACATCGAATTCCAACTTGTCGTAAATGGAATAAGGCTCGTCGCGGCGAAGATCCCAATTCACGCCGGATGCGCGAAGCATCGGGCCGGTGAGTCCGTAAGCGATGGCGTCTTCGGCGGACAAGATACCGATGTCCGCCGTTCGTTTGATAAAGATTTTATTGTAGCTGAGGAGTTGGTTGAGTTCGTCCAGTTTGGGTCGAATCTGTTTCAGGAAACGTTTGGCCAGGTCCATCGCTTTCGAGGTCATATCGGCGTGGACTCCGCCCAGTTGGATGTATCCGAAGCACAGGCGCGCACCGGAGAGTTCATCCAAAATATCGAGAATCATTTCACGCTCGCGAAACACGAATAGAAACGGCGTGATCGCCCCCAGGTCGAGTCCGAAGCATCCCTGCAAGACGAGATGGCTGGCGATCCGGTTGAACTCGGCGGCGAAGACCCGGATGTATTCGGCCCGTTCGGGAACTTCGATCTCCGCCAGATTCTCCACGCACCTGGCCCACGCCCAGTTCGTGTTCATGGCGCCGAGGTAATCCATCCGGTCGGTATAAGGAAGGTAGGCGTCATACACGATGGATTCGCCGATCTTCTCTTTACAACGGTGGAGGTATCCGATTCGGGGAATCGCGCGATCGACGATTTCGCCGTCGGTATGCAATTCCACTTGGAGAACGCCATGCGTACTGGGGTGTTGCGGCCCCATGTAGATCATCATGGATTCCCCTTGCAGGGGTTTAAGTTGAGCGGGAGTAACCATATTCGTGTTTTGTCACGCCTTTAACTGGCTATTCACTACCTATTCAAAAAAAACGCATTAAAGCCCAAGTTCACGAAGATGATCGTGATCAGGCATTTGATAATCTTTTCTTAAAGGATGGCCTTCCCATTCATCGGGGCACAAAATTCGGGTTAGATCGGGATGGCCCTCGTAAACGATCCCCATCATGTCAAAGCATTCCCGTTCGTGCCAGTCGGCAGACGGCCATACAGACGTGACCGACGGGACTTTCGGCTCGTCCTTCGGGATTCGTACTTTCAAGACGGCTTTATGTTTGAGTTTCATGGAAAACAGGTGATAGACGGATTCGAAATAGTCCGGCCAATCGATGGCGCTGATCAGATGAAGCATATCGAACTGAGCTCGCTCATCGTCTTTCAGAAAACGGCACACGTCGACGAGCGCTTCGGTTTTAACAAGGATGAAAGGATCGCGAAATCCCTTCTTTTCATCCCCGGTCTCCACATGTTCGATAATCGTTTCTTCGTCGAACGTCTCACCAAGGAGTTTATAAATATCG
>CAZSIZ010000033.1:0-2728 GCA_964606645.1 uncultured bacterium | reverse complement strand
ATGTTCCATAATTCTCCCGATCCAATCTCACCCTTCAGGCGGCGGATGAATCGTTGCGTTTGCGCAGAATCCGGTCTTCGCGGATTTTGTTCTGCAGTTCCATCAATCCCGTCAGCAGGGTCTCCGGACGGGGCGGGCATCCCGGCACATAAACATCGACCGGAATATAGAGATCGACACCTTTGACGACGTGATAGCCGTATTCGTAATAGGGACCGCCGCCGATGGCGCAGCTGCCCATCGCCAGCACCCAACGAGGTTCGGCCATCTGGTCGTAGAGCAGTTTGATGCGTTTCGCCATTTTGTACGTCACCGTCCCCGCAACGATCATCAGGTCCGACTGCCGGGGCGAGGGGCGGAAAACACCCATCCCGAAACGGTCCATATCGAAACGGCAGTTGGCAGTATGCATCATCTCGATGGCACAGCAGGCCAATCCAAACGTCATCGGCCAAACGGACGACAAGCGCGCCCAATTGAAGACGGCATCGGCCGATGTCACGATAACGTTATCCTGAAATTTTCCTTCTAAGTAACCCACGCGAAGTGACCTCTTTTATCTATCGAGCCTTGTGTAAAATGAACGATCCTTAAATCCCCCCGCCCTCTGGGAGAGGGTGTACATCGCGTCGCGCCGACAGGCGGACACGATGGCTTTCAGGGTGAGGGAAAAGATTCAAAATACTAAATTTTGCATAACGCTCTATCAACAATCAATTCAACCCATTCATACGGCCCTGTCAATGGGTTGGACTCTCCCTCAGCCCATTAAACCGTTGCCGATGGACTTGGTAATTCCTGTTTTGGTTTGAAAGAGAGTGAAAACCTTAGGGCTTCGGCGAAATCGAGTAGCGTCCCTTGTTCCAAAGGAAGAAACCGACAACGCCAATCACGACAATACAAATTCCAATATCGATCAACGGAAGAAATGTCAAACCTACGCTTAAACTCTCAACCGAATTATCCATGCTCGTTAACCCTCAATCATCCAGTTCCGCTTAGGAAGCGGAAGTTTTCGCGCCAGTGTCCGTATCGGAACTGCGCAGAATCCATTCCAAATAACCTTTGACCCAGCAATAGGCCAATCCGACCCCTAGAACCAGAACAAATACGAACATCTCGAAAAAGACTAAATATCCCAGTTCCGAAAACAAATCCTTGTAGACAACAGCCCATGGGATGATAAACAAGACTTCAACATCGAAGATCAGAAACAGGATTGCAATGATGTAGAACCGGATGTTGAACCGAATCCACGGCGTTCCGACAGGGCGTTCACCGCATTCATAATTGGTCAACTTTTCCGGATAGGGATTCATCGGGCGAATCAAACGGGGGATGAGAAGGTTGATCGCGACAAAAACGATCGCGGCAAGCAGAAAGATCAATGCAACCGAGAATTGAATGGGCATCGATAGTTGTTGAGCGTCCACGCTGAAAGCGCCTCCAAGAAATCGGCATAAAAATCAGCCCAGCCTGACAATACGAAATCGGCTCAGCTTTGGGTTGGATTCCCCATACCACACACGATATAAGTTTTAGCACATCGGCGAACAACTTGCAAGAGGTTTATTTCCCGTTCGGGAAGCATTCGCCCGTATAAAAACAATCCTCACACCGTCCACATAACCACAAGTATAATATATTCAAAACCTTATACTGCGAATAAAAAAAAGCACGAAACTGCTTGTTTACCCCTAAAAAACCGGAAGGTGCCGAATCAATTCGGGAAAACATCGCCGATGACCTGTTTGATGCTTTGAATGACCTGTTCGGAGAGTTTCAACTGCATCGACTGAAGATCACAGCAAACAGCGATTAATTCTTTGATAATTTCCGGATCGGTGTTTCCCTCGCGAGATTCCTCTATCAATGTTTCGACTTTCCCCAAAGTCGCCTGGCAATCGGCTAACTGATTGTAGACGCCCCGTACCAAAAGTAGCGTTGATTCGATAAAAGGATCCGATTGCGTATTTCTCCCTAATAACAGGGACGCAACGACTTCAAAATTATCGATGTAAGGCGCGCCGTCCCGGAAAAAACGTTGATGTGCACTGGAATCATGGGCATGTTCATTCATTGAATAGAATCCTTAATTCAAAACAGTAGAATTTGAATATTATATCACAATTACCAGCCTGAAACAAAGCGAAGCAGCACTTCATCTTATTAAAATTAATTTTGGGGTACTGGCAGTGGGATTTTTTCAATTATTCTACGAATTTAATCGTTACAACTTAATTTTATCCGAAAAACACCTGGAAGTAACGGCAGAATTCGATCCGTTTCAGAAAAAACGAAGGGGCACGGAAAACCATACCCCTTCGAGATCAAATAAAACACGCTCGATTGTGCTAATCGAGTTCCTTGATTTTAATGCCGGAAAAGAGAACGATATCGGTTTTATGATGGTTTTGCAGGGCGATCAAACCGGCGTTCGGGAATTGATTCTTTTCGTCAACCCAGTCCATCGTCAATTTTCCGTTAATCCAAATTTTCACACGGTTTCCCCGAATATCGACTTTCTGGTGGATCCATTTTCCTTCGTGGACCTCGAAGAAGGCTTTGGGAATCCATTTTCCATCCTTGACCAACAGTGTGCCGGGATTCTGGCCATAAATACCGCCGGTGGGATTTTTCAGGTCGTAGGGATCGACTTGGACTTCGAATCCCCTGGGGAAAGAACCGTCATCCCTTTTGATCCCGCGCACGAAGACACCGGAGTTGC